>JAHJSS010000040.1 GCA_018830225.1 Nanobdellota archaeon | reverse complement strand
GCTGCTGACGCGAGAGTCTTGACCCTTGATTCAAGCGGAGACGCTTCAGTCTCTGTCCTCACTTCATCTGTCAGGTCAGGCAGGGAACTCTCTGCTGGAGTCTCTGGAGCTGTCGGAGTCGCAGGAGCGCGCTCACCATCCTTCTTTGCCAGAGCATCTTTTATCCTCTCATATGGATCATCAATGTTTCCTTTTCTTGTTGGCACGATCTCCTTGAGATACTCCGGACTGAGAAAAACCTTGTCTGAGCTTTCAATCGCCGGAGCAGGCAGGCCTTGCATGGTGCTTTTCGGAGGCGCTTGCTCCACTTGTTCCACCCGCCCTTCTTCAGCAGGCGCTGTTGCTTTACCTCTCAGCTCTTCAGGCGTCAAAGCAGGACCGGCACCAGACAGTGTCGGTTGGCGCAGACCCTCTTCGGGAGGAATTGCGGGAAGCCCCTTGAGAGTCCCTCTTGATTCACCCTCTTCTTTTCCTGCACTACCATCTACAACTTCAGGTATTACTATCGCGCCATGGCGTTGGGCCTCTCTCAGCACCTCTTCCCTTCTCTCTAGAGGTACCTTAGCCATAACCACTGCGGCGTAAGGCTTTGTGTGCTCTGGCCTTACAGGTTCGCCAGGTACTCGCTCATCAGTCTGCTCTGCCGGAGGAGATGTCGAGAAAAAATCATCATCTCCCTTCGAGATCCAGGCTAAAGATGCCCCTTTTGTCTGAGGCATGAGAACAGGGATGAGTCCGCTTCCCTCTGTGCGTCTTTGTTCATGCTGTTTAGGATCATCTTCAGGAGGAGTGGGCATGCTTGTAATCGTTGTCGGTTCTCGCGTGCTCATGTAGTATTCGTCAGCCTTGGCGACAAAATCACCCCAGCTTCCGAAAGCCTGACGCACTTGCTCCAAAGAAAAAGTGAGATCCTTCCCTTCAAGATCACTCTCTGTCGGCAGCGCGCCATTCCTGTCTATGTGCGACGCCCCCCACTCTACCATGTCATCTATCGTCTTTGGGTCTATACCTTTCCTATCATCTTGTCCTGACATCAGCCCTTCACCTGATCGCTCCTTGCCTGGACTGCTGATAAGCAGCTGTCTCATCTAGAAAGTCAGCTCCAGACATCAGAAGCTTTGCATCCCTTTTTCTGTCCCCTGAACAAATCTGGTAATCCTCTTTTATATATAAATTTTTGGGTTTTAGCCACTAAAAAGTGATGATGTTTTCATGGTTGATTGTGGCGGCTAATGCTAAAAATAAAGAAAGAAATATTGACAAAAAAAGAAAAAAAATCATTAAAAACCAGTTAAATGTTGAACTTGTCAGCAAACTGGCCGATTATGGGTATGGGCTTCTCCTCGCCTGACAAGGCATATACCCAGCCGATGATCCAGAGGATCAGCAGCAATATCGAGCCGAGGATGGCGATTATCCACCCAAGGATCGGGATGATGCCTATAATCCATAATATCACATACGCGATGAAAAGCACAAGCCCCTGCTTTGCATAATACATAGCATACTTGTTGTCTTTTTTAGCCAACAGCACTATGATAAATCCAATGATGGTCAAGAAAACTCCCAGGAAAGCGAATATCTTTCCTTCCTCAACCTCTTTTGAGCCGGCCTTGTGGGCCACTGCCGCATGTTTCTTAGCCATTTAATCATCCTCCTTTAGGGTTTTATTGGCCTTCCATAAAGATTACGCATATTTAAAAGTTTTGATTGACCGCTATCTTATAAACCTGCTTTGTTAGGGCCTGTAAACCTTGATAAAACAGTTTATGGGTTGTGTGCTGCCCAAGAAAAACCTGCTGGCATTATGGTCTCTCTCAAGCCAGCCCGAGATTGCTCATCACAATGCCCTTATCAAACTTCTGGAGGCTGTCATAGGTCTGGCCTGTGCCGAGGAAAAGAATGGGCTTGCCTGTGACGTATGATACAGATATCGCAGCGCCGCCTTTCTCATCCACATCAGCCTTGGACAGGACTATGCCATCGATGTCGATGGCCTCGTTGAACCTCTGCGCCTGTTCTATGCAATCATTGCCTGTGATCGACTCGCCGATGAATATCTTCATGTCAGGCTTCGCGACCCTTATTATCTTCTTCATCTCATCCATCAGGTTGGTGTTCGAGTGCAGCCTTCCTGCGGTGTCTATCAGGACAACATCGATACCTTTCGATTCAGCATACTTGATGCCGTCGAAAGCCACTGCAGCAGGATCGCTGCCGTAATCATGTTTGATCAGCTTCACGCCGAGTTTGTTGGCATGCTCCTCGAGCTGCTGTATCGCGGCCGCCCTGAACGTGTCTGAAGCTACCATCACTGTCTTGAGCTTGTTGTCTATGAAATACTTGGCCATCTTGGCTATTGTGGTAGTCTTGCCGGAACCGTTTATGCCGACAAAGACTATGACATAAGGCTTGTTCTCCTTCCTCTTCTCCTTGATCCTCTTGAGGATGTCGACAGGCTCTGTGCTGAGTATCTCCTCGAGGCTGTCCTTCAGCGTGCTGAGCACGATGCTCTCTATCTGCGACCTCTTCAGCTTCTTGTCGACCATCCTCTCCTTGAGGTCCTTCTTTATCTTCTCTATGACCTCGACAGCGACATTGTTCTCCAGAAGTGCGAGCTCCAGCTCGAAGAATATCTCCTCGAACTTCACCTCTGACAATCTCTTGAGCGTGAAACCTTCAGTGAGCTTCCCGAAGAACCCTGTCTTCTCCTCTTCAGGTTCCTCCTCTCCCTCAAGCTCTTTGTCTTCTTCCTTGACCCTCTTCTTCGCAGCTTCCTTCCTCTTGTCTATCTGCCTGAGCTCTTCTTTAGAGGGAATCTTCCTCTTCTCCTCTTTCTTTATCTTCTCTTCTTCTGCCTTTTCTGCTCTTTCCTCTTCCGCCCCCTCTATCTCTTCAGCCTTTTCTACAGGCGGCTTCGGAGGCGCTTCCTCTATCTCTTCTTTCTCTTCTTCTTCTTCCTCTTCCTTCTTCTTCCTCTTGAACAGCCTGCTGAAGAAGCCCTCTTTCTTCTCTTCCCTCTCTTCTACATCTTCAGGCTCCTCGAGCCTCTTCTCTTCCTCCTCTACCTCTTCAAGGATCCTCTCTTCTTTCTCTGCCTCTTCCTCTATCTTTTCTTCCTCTGCTTCTTCTGCTCTTTCCTCTTCCGCCTCTTCGGGCTTCTCTTCTTCAGGCCCACCGCCTTCCTTGATGGCCTCGAGCCTGTCCAATGCAGAAGTGATCTCGATGAGCGGCTTCGCCAGGATGCGTTTTGTCTTATCTTCCCTGCTGGCCTGCTTGGCTTCTGCAGGGAAACCCAACATGTTCATCACAGAATCGATATCCTCTTCAGGATGCTCGTCGAGGCTCTCCTTGAGACCCTGAAGCTCAATGCTCAGCTCCGGCTCAGCAGCCTCTTCTATCTCTTCCTCAACCTCCTCAGGTACAGGAGGCTTCTCTGCTTTCTTCGGTCTCTTCTTCTCAGGAGCAGGCTTTGGCATCGGCTTGGGCGCTGTGGTCTTCTTCTTCTCTTTTTTCTCCTCGACAGCAGGGGCCTCTTCCGGCATCTCTGCCTGTATGTCCTCTGCCTCCTCCTCTACCCCTTTAGTGAACTTCGATACTGCTTTTTTCAGCTTTTCCTTTAAGAAATTGAACATTTTCCTGGCTAATCTTCTATGAGCTTCTTCAATTCCATCTCAAGCTCCTGATACCTTGTTATGTGCTCTGCCATCTGCTGCACGACATGGTCCTTGAACTTGTCGAGCTCTCTTGACTGGTCCTGTATGAGCTTCTTTGTCTCTTCCAGGTCCTTCTCCACAACGACCCCGCTGCCTACATTGACGAGGAACCTGTCGCTGCCGCTCACTTTAGCGTTGAAGAAAATTCCTCCAGAAACAGGGACGAGCACCTCATCACCTGCCTTTGCCTTTGATATGTCCTCTATGCTCTGCTCGACCGCAGCGACCTCATTGGTCTGGGCCTCGAGCTTCTCCAGCTGCTGCTGCATCTGCCTTATCTGCTGCTCTGCCATCTGGTACTCTATATACCTCTTCTGTATCTCCTTCTGTTTCTTCAACTGCTTGTCTTCAGCCATCTTGTTACCTTCCATAGGCCCTTCCGGGTCACAGTCTCTTTAATAATTTTTCTAAAAACTCCTCGTATCTCTCCTCAAGAGCAGGGAATGCAGCATTGTCATAATTGATGACAGTCTTCCCTTCCTGCCTGAACTCTTCCAACTCCTTCTTCACAAGGAGCTTCAGGAGCTTCCTCTCATCATCTGTCAGTTCCATACTATCACCTTTTTTGATGCCTTTGATGCCTGGCTTCAGCGTGAGCCTTGTGTTCAAGGAAGCCGAGCTCTTCTTCTATGTTGACTATCTCAGGGCCTCCGCTGAGGTCACCTACGATGAATCCGTTGTCATTGCAGACAAGCCCGCTCTTGATGTAAGGCGAGCCCATGTTCACTGTCGATGGGATGCACTTAAGTCCGAGAAGCTCCTCGATGTATTCCTTCTCTCTTTTTGTGACATCCCTGTGGATTATGCAGCCGCGGCTGTTAAGTGCGGCAAGGCTTCCGACTGTGCTGAGCCCTGCAATCTTTCCAGGCTTCAGGCTCACACCCAGAGCCTGTCTTATCCTCTTCTTCTGGTCAGCAGAGAAATCAGTCCCTGCGAGGCATCCCTTGTCATTGCACAAGAGGCTGTTCCCCAGAGCAGTGACCCTTGACTCGATGACCTTATAATCTATGCCCAGCCTATCAAGATGCTTGAGCTCGTTGTCGAAAACTATCTCAGGCACAAGCAGCACCCTGCTGTTCCCTGTGACAAACACACCTATTAGAGAAGTCCCGCAGATGTTCATCTGGTGGACCGGAACGCCCAGAACGTGCGCCAGCTCCTTTGCCTTGTGCTCAGGAATCTCCCTGCCGAGCAGGCAGTAATCATTGCTGCAGTAGGTGTAAAGCCCTATATTCGGGTTTCCGTTGAAGCTTGTTTTGAGGACGTGCATGTCTTGGCATAATAGACAGGCCTTTAAATATCTTTTCAATAATTCCACCACAGCTTGCTAGGCGGCAGTCGCGGAAATGACAGAACTGGTTGTGAAGCGCAGAAGAAAAAGAACACAGAAGCCAGAAATCACCTCTTCTCGACTTCTATCTGGTACCCTCTGATTATAAGCTTGTTGCCCTCGCGCAGGATGTTTATCTCCTCAAGGTCATTGATGACAAGGTCATTGCCCTCAAGATAGTAAGAGACATTCAGCCTCTTGAGCCTGATCTTCTCAGTATCACTGAACTCATATGTCTTGACAGGGAACTCAGTCGTCTTGTGCGGGTTGTTCACGTTGAACAGCCTTATCACTGCTGTCTTGAATTTCTTCCCCTCGTCCCGCGGAAGCCTGCCTACGAGCGCGCTCTTCGTAGCGACCTTGATAACTTTTTCCTTGGGGTCTCTTATGATGTCCATGCCCTGAAGTAATTATCATTACTATTTAAAGCTTACTGAGGCCGAGAAACAGCATATAAAAATCAGCTCCCTAGTCGTCCGGTGACGGTTCATCATCGAACTTTATGTCCGTGACATCCTTGATCTTCCGGAGCTTTTCAGCGATGTCCTTCACCACAGAATTATCTTTAGACTCTATCTTGAACGTCAGCATTATCTTCTTCTTCTTGACCCTTGTGTTCACCGACTTGACATTGACCTTCTCGGTCGCAAGCAGATTGAGCAGGTCCGCAAGTATGCCCGGCCTCTCGCTGACATACACGCGCAGCTTCCTCACATTCTGGTCTTCAGGCTCTGCCCATGACAGCCTGACACGCTTCGACTCATCAACAGCATGGATGTTGACGCAGCCCTCCTTGTGGACAGTTATCTTGCCTTCTTTGGTGTAAAGCCCCACGATAGGATCGCCGAGCCTGGGCTCGCAGCACTTAGACATCCTGATGGGCGCCTTCTTCCCCTCGACAATGATGTAGTTCTGGAGAGGCATCCTCAGCTCTTCCTTCACCTCTTCCTTGCGCGCCTCCTTCGCCCTGTGGTCCACCTCTATGCCGAGATAGGACCTTATCTTGCTCTTCGCCTTCGAGGTCACGACAAAATTCAGCCAGTTTCGCGAAGGCCGCGCATTGTTCTGCGTGACAATCTCGACCACATCGCCGCTGTTCAGTCTGTAGTCGAGAGGCTCTATCCTGTCATTCACCTTGGCCTTGGAGCAGTGGTTCCCTATGCTCGTGTGGACCGCGTAAGCGAAATCGACAGGGGTCGCCCCTTCAGGCAGGGAGATTGGGTCTCCCTTCGGCGTGAGGACTATTATCTCGTTCTCGAAAAGGTCGATCTTCAATGTCTCGACGAATTCAGTCGCGTTCTTGGACTTGCGCAGCCATTCGAGTATCTGCCTGAGCCACATTATCTTCCTGTCGAACGCCTTGTCCTTCTCAGTGCCCTTGTACCTCCAGTGGGCTGCGACGCCTTCCTCTGCTATCGCATGCATCTCGTGCGTCCTTATCTGCACCTCGACGATCTTGTTCCTGTATTTGACAGAGGTGTGTATCGACTGGTAGCCATTTGCCTTCGGGTGCTGTATGTAGTCCTTGAACCTCTCCAGCTGCGGCTCGAACAAAGTGTGGATGACCTCCAATGACCTGTAGCATTCAGGTATTGTATTGACGACGATCCTTATGGCTATGAGGTCATGTATCTGGTCGAAGTCCTTCTGCTTCTTGATCATCTTCTTGTATATGGAGAAGAAGTACTTGGCCCTGCCGACGACCTCAGAATCGATGCCTTTCTCGGACAATGAGTTCCGTATGGTGTCCACGACGTGGATGGTGGCCTTCTCCCTCTCAGCCCTCTTCTCGGCGATCTTCTCCTTCAGCCTGACATATGTGTCGTAGTCCAGATACCTGAACGAGAGGTCCTCCAGCTCTCCCTTGAGCTTCCACATCCCGAACTTATGCGCGATAGGCGCGTATATCTCCATTGTCTCCTGAGCGATCCTCTTGCGCTTGTCAGCCCTGAAAGTCGCGAGGGTCCTCATGTTGTGCAGCCTGTCCGCAAGCCTTATCATGATGACGCGCATGTCCTTTGTCGTCGCGAGAAGTATCTTCCTCAGGTTCTCAGCCTTGTACTCCTCCTTGCTCTCGAACCACTGGCCGGTTATCTTGGTCACGCCCTCGACAAGGTCAGCTATCTCGCTGCCGAACTCCTTCCTCACTATGTCTAGCGAGGTGCTGGTATCTTCCACTGTGTCGTGGAGCAGCGCTGCGCATATGGTTGCGGTATCTGCTTTCAGATGGATGAGTATCCTCGCGACCTCAGAAGGATGTATGAAGAAGTCTTCACCTGCAGCCCTTTTCTGCCCCTTGTGCGCCTTCTCAGCGAAGCGGTACGCCTTCTCTATCTTCACAAAATCAGCATTGGGATTATTATCTCTAACAAGGCCGACGAACTCTTCAAATGTTATCGGTTGCGATTCAAATGCCATCTTCTCTCAATACACCAGCACATACTGACTATTTGGAACAAGATTTATATTCTTTTCTTTGTTTTCGGGCCAAAATGATAGGTTTAGGCATTGAGAGCACAGCACACACCTTCGGGATAGGCATAATAGACAGCTCGGGCAGGATAATGGCCAATGAACGGGCAGTATTCACCACAGATGAAGGTGAGGGGGGCATGATACCTGCAGAGGTCGCAGAGCACCACACCAATGTATTCAGGGAAGTCATTGATAATGCCCTCAGCAAGGCAGGGATATCGCTTGATGACATAGATCTTGTAAGCTATTCCCAGAGCCCTGGCATCGGCAACTGCCTGCGGGTCGGGGCTATGCTCGCGAGGACCATAGCAGCAACATACGAAAAGCCTATAATCGGCGTAAACCACTGCATCGCCCATCTCGAGATAGGGAAGCTGCTCTCAGACGCGAAGGATCCAGTATTCCTCTACGCTTCAGGGGCCAACACGCAGGTCATAGCGTATGACGGCGGCAGGTATAGGGTGTTCGGGGAGACCCTCGACATCGGGGTCGGTAACTTCCTTGACGCGTTCGCGCGCCATATAGGAATAGGGTTCCCTGGCGGGCCGAAGCTCTACAAGCTGTCCCTCTCGGCGAAGAACCTCATAGAACTGCCCTACGTGGTCAAGGGCATGGACGTCTCGTTCGGCGGCCTTCTGACCAACCTAAAGCAGAAATACAGCTCAGGCAGATATTCCAAGGAAGACCTCGCGTTCTCGATGCAGGAGACAGCCTTCGCCATGCTCGTCGAGGTCAGCGAGAGGGCGCTCGCGCACTGCGGCAAGAAAGACCTCCTCCTCGGAGGAGGAGTGGCGTCATCGCTGCGGCTGCAGGAGATGTGCAGGACCATGTGCCGAGAAAGGGGCGCGGAATGCTTCACCCTGCCTACAGAAGTCAATGTCGACAACGGCCTCATGATAGCATGGCTCGGCCTGCTGGAATACAAAGCAGGAAAGAGGATGAGCATAAAAGAAGCAGATATCAAGCCGTATCTCAGAACTGACCAGGTGGAAGTGTTCTGGTGATCATCTTATCATAGCAGGTCCACTTCTGCGTACTTCTTCTCCATGTCCGGAGGAAGCTCCTCAAAGATTGAACCGCAGTCCTGGCATATGAGCTGCTCTGTCTCCGGGTCAAATGTTATGTTAGCGCTGCCGCAGTCCGGACAGTCCTTCCTCCTCTTGACTTCCCTGGTGACCGGCTCTGTCTCGGCCACTTCCTTTTTCACCTTCTTAGTTGCTTTCTTTTTTGGCGGCATGACCATACCTACGGTTTTTGTTATATATAAAGTTTTTGCACTATCCTTAATGACTCGCAGGTAGTAGAATTAAGCGGTTTAAGGGGTTTTTATCAGTATCCTAGCGTTTCCTGCCATTGACATCCGCGATGGCGGTCAGGATGGCTGTCTTGCCCTTCCAGTCCAGCGCTTCCTTGAGCACTTCAGAGATGGTCTGGACAGGTATTATCTTTATCAGCCTGAGCCTCTCCTTGCTGATTATGATGTCCTGCAGGTTCGACTTAGGGACAAGGATCTTCTTAATGCCCGCGTCTATCGCGGCCTCTACCTTCGCAGAGACCCCACCTACAGGAAGGACCTCACCCCTGACTGAAAGCGACCCGGTCATCGCAGTGTCCTGCTTCACAGGTATGAACTTCAACGCAGAGATTATGGAAGTGGCGACCGCTATGGACGCGGAGTCTCCCTCGACACCCTCATATGTCTGCAGGAACTGGACATACACATCATACTTCTGGATGTCCTCTCCGAAGTACTTCTTTATTATCGCAGAGACATTCTTCACAGCCTCCTTGGCTATCTCGCCGAGCTTTCCTGTGGCGACAAACTCTTTCTCCTTGCCGCCCGGCGTGACCTGAGATTCAATAGGAAGTATTATACCTGAATAGGACGCCTCGCCACCGATGACTGCAAGGCCGTTGACCCTGCCGATTATCTTGCCCTGAGTTATTATTACCTCATACTCCTTCTTGCGCTCGATGAACTTGTCGGCGATCTGCTGCTCCAGCGACCTGGCTATCTTCTTTGCGCCCAGGATGTGCGCCTTGGTGACTATCTTCGCACCTTTCTCGGACGCAAGGTCACCTGCCGCGCGGATCAGCCCGCCGAGATCCCTCAGCCTGAGCGTGAGATGGTTCTTCCTGTTCGCACGCCTCCTCGCCTCCTCGACTATCTCCTCGACAGCGTCCTTCGAGAAGTGGGGTATCTTCTGGTCCTTGGTGACCTCCTGCGCGACGAAAACCGCAATCTTCCACCTGTTCTCAGGCGTGTCTTTTATCGTCTCATTCATGTATACCTCGTAACCATAACCTCTGATCCTCGAGCGGAGCGCGGGATGCATGTGCTTGACAGTCTCAAGATTGCCTGCAGCGACAAGCACGAAGTCGCAAGGCACCGCCTCTGTCCTGACCATCGCGCCGGCGCTGCGCTCTGACTGACCTGTTATCGAGTACTTCCTCTCCTGCAGTGCTGAAAGCAGCTCCTGCTGCGTGTGCGGCTGGAGAGTGGCTATCTCGTCGATGAAAAGAACCCCTTTGTTCGCCTTGTGGATCATGCCTGTGACGACACGCTCATGCGCAGGCGTGCCGAGACCGCCGCTCTGGAACGGGTCGTGGAGCACATCCCCTAACAGGGCGCCTGCGTGCGCGCCAGTGGCGTCGAGGAAAGGCACCTGTTCCTTCTTGAAATTGTCGACGATGACCTTCGGGACCCCCCCATCCTTGCCTGCAGGGGCGCGCCTGCCGAGATTTATGAATATCACAAAAGCCGCGAGGAACATCATGCCGCCGAGGAAGAAGGCTGTGAACATGATGTCAGACTTGTAGTATGACCTCACCCACCATGGCGCTATCATCGCTATTATCGCGAGTATGAACATGAGTACGTTCTGGTTCTTGAACATGGACATCGATTCGACCTTGGCCTTCCTGACTATCTCGCGCCCTTCGCCAGCAGCGACAGTCCTTATCAAAGGCTGGTTCTCATCATTGGGGTTGAAGAAAGATATTATGTCGACGAGCTTCTCTTTAGGCAGCAGCTCTGCCAACGCCAATCCCAGCATGGACTTGCCTGTACCTGGCTCACCGATGAGGAAGACATGCCTCCTCTGCTGGGCAGCCTTCTTGATTACCTCCACACCAGAATCCTGGCCGATGACCTGGCCCACTATCTGCTTGGAGACATTTATCTCGCTGGTGTCCTTCAGCCTCTCGAGCATCTTCTCAGGAGAAACAGTTGCTTTTGCTTTAGCAGCGGCTTTCACCATCTTCTTCTCAGGCTTGACAACACCTTTTTGGCCTTTCTTCTCAGTCTTCTTCACAACTATGCCTGCCATGCTTTAAAAAGAAAGATTAGTAATATATAAAGCTTGTTGAACAGGCCGGTGTGCTGCTCGCAAAGACAGCATCCTGCACAGAACATTCAATGAGCATCATCAATTGCTTCTCTGATTATCCATGTAAGCTTTCAGCATCGCAGGATGCTCAGCCAGCGCATCGTAATTCTTCACAACAGTCTTCAGAGCACGTTCTGGCAGACCTCCTGTGAAGTTCCTTATGCAGTCAAGAGCAACATTCGCGGATTCTTTCCTGTCGTCTCCGGAAGCGTTAGATGCGGCGACAAGCAGCTTGTATATCTTGGGCGCCCTTTCAGCAAGAGCAGGATGCTGTATTGAGCCTATCCTCTGCTCCTTGTCCCTCACGAGCTGCTCAACTGCCTCACTGATCCTCTTTGCACAGTCCCTGTTGCGGTCGATAGACTCACCGACTATCCGCCTAGCTGAGAAATCATCATACCTGAACACGCTCTCAAGCACTATCGAGAGGAAGCCCCTCTCTGTAGTGATATTCCTCATAAACCCAAGATGTTTCCGGTAATCATTGGAGACTGTTATGTCCTCCGCATCCAGGACAGACATGGTCTTGGACGAGACAAAGTCTTCCAGGCCGCTCCTGTCATGCATGATCTTGGCGTCGATCTCAAACATCCTGCCAGGCCAGTGTGCAGGCTTCACGTTGGGGCCGTATGGTGTTATGCTGGTCAGCACGCCAGGCCCGAAATAATTGAGCACCATGACCTGCTGTGGAAGCATGAGCTCGCCTCTCTCGCTAAGGTCGACTGCTGCCTCCAACTGCTCTTTTGTCACCAAGCCAAACAGGTTCCCATAGAGCCTTGCGAACATCTTCTTGTAAGCGTTGGACTCGACAGGGTCCTTCGGCACGAATGATTCGAGCCTGCCGAAAGCGTGCTCTATCAGCGCAGAAAGCCTTGATGCCTGCACCAGAAAGCTTCCGTCACTATTATCCTTGAGGTCGCTCCCTTCCGCTTTCACATTCTCGAATGCCTGGATGTACACACCCAGCCGAGCAGGGTCACAGCCGTCCATCTCAAGCGCAACTCGGAGGACCCTCTTCTCGTCCTCACCTATCCTCTCATCGAGATTGCGCAGGCGCTTTGAGGTCTCCATCCTCTGCAGGATATTGAATACCTTGAGGCCTCTCAGCCGGTCCTCATAATTAACACCATTATTCCCATTCATTACCATTCAAGACACCCTCAACACTAACCTGATTGTAAGATTGCTTTTTATCTATTGCTCACACCTTTTTTACACAATAAGTCCAGAACACCTTTTTATGGAAGATTTAAGTCAAAATCATGAAGCTTCTGCAGGCCCGACCTTCTTGGAGCCTTCCTTGTTTCTCTTCTTCTCCAACTTCTCCTTCTTCTCAGCAGCGCCCTCTTTCGCAATCTTCACCCATATCTCGCCGAAATGCTTCTGCTGCTCGAGATCGACCCTGCGCGCATTCGTCAGGTGGAGCAGCGGTATGAAAGTGAATACCTTGTCCTCTTTCGAGTCGCCCGGGACAAGGTCAGAGAAAGCCATCCTCTCTGTCTGCTCCTTCGTGAGGTGGCCTATCACATCATTGTAAAGGTCATCCATCAGCTGGCTGATGTCCACCGGCTTCTCAGGCACGTCCAGCGTCCTCGTCTGGATCTGGTTGAGCATCCTTCTCCTCCTCACGTTGAGGGCTACCGCGAGAGCATCTATCAGGTCATAGACAGACACCTTGCGCTTCCTTGGCTGCGGAGTCCTCGGGACGAGCCGCAGCTGCTCACCGTCGACCTTGATGCCTATGCCGCCGAACTCTCCCTCGACAAAGCTCTCGTCAGAGTAGAGGTCATCAGAGCTTTCCCCTGAAGCGAGGAGCCTGTCGAACTCCATTATGTCATCTCCTATGAGCCTGCTTGACTTTATCCTCAGGAGGATGGCCGCTGCGAGGAGGACCTTGCCTGAGAGCTGCAGGTTCATCTCCTTCAGCTTCTTCAGTGTCTTGATGTACATCTTGGAAAGCTTCGACAGGTTGATGTCCCAAGGGTCCATCTGCTCTGTCTTTATCAGCTCAATTATGATAGAACGCCAGGTGATCTCATCCTGGTTCATGAGGATCTCGTATATGTGCTCGTGGTGCTCCCTGCTCTGCTCTGCCGGCTGGCCGGTTCCTTCATCATTCTGCAGGGGGGTTTCTTCCGCCATCATGGTAATCACAAAAGATGCTCCTATTTAAATTTATTTTAGGTATCTGCAGAGCCCCTTTAAAAAGCTTTCGGTTTTGTAGTCACTTGGCAGTTACTAAAATAGAATATGGGCCCGGCCGGACTCGAACCGGCGATCAACGCCGTGTAAAGGCGCTGTCATAGCCACTAGACCACGAGCCCCTACAGGCATATGCCATTTCGGTGGTTTATATAATTATTGCTTCCACAAACTTTTTAAGCAGTGAGCTTTTTGGGTTCATAAAGAAAATCCCGACTCGTAATGTTTGAGTCTGAAATCCTTTTTTGAAAGGTAAGCAAAAACAATCCCGACTCGCAAGCTCGTCTGGGATTGTTGAGCTTGTAAAAAGGCAAAATGCCGATTCGCAAGCTCATCTGGCATTTTACCTTTCTCACACATAAAGAAAATCCCGACTCCAAAGTCATCGGGATTTTCAGACGTTCAAAACGACAAAAGTGCCGACTCCTTGCAGTCGTCTGGCATTTTGCCGTTATTAAACGCGCCGGTGGTTGAATGGTACAATGGGGCGTTGCCAACGCAGCGAGACAATCAGAGATTATCTCTGGTGTTTTTGCTGACGCAAAAACGCTTCGGCCCGGGTTCGATTCCCGGTCGGCGCAT
>JAHJSS010000039.1 GCA_018830225.1 Nanobdellota archaeon | reverse complement strand
GCAACGCGAAGTGTTGCGCTGCCCACAACGGGCTTTGCACGTTGTGGACCAGCAACGCGAAGTGTTGCGCTGCCCACAACGGGCTTTGCACGTTGTGGACCAGCAACGCGAAGTGTTGCGCTGCCTACTATGTGCTTGTTCTTTTTCGCGTTCCCGGTCTTTGTTTTGTTTGGCATGTTCTTCCTGGATTGTGATATCATCAATCGTTCCTGTCCTGGCTGATCTCGTCGTACCTGAATACAGGTCCGTCCAGGCAGGTGTATTTCCCGTGTATCATGCAGTGGCCGCACACGCCTAAGGCGCATTTCATCAGCCGTTCTGTGCTTATGTATATCTGCTCTTCCTTGAAGCCCTTGTTCTTGAGCAGCTCTATGGTTATCTTCATCATGACCGGCGGTCCGCAGATGAAGACCACCTTGTTCTCAGGGTTCATCTTCGCCTTCTCGACAAGGTTGGTGATGAAGCATACATCGCAGGATATCCTCGCCTTCTTAGGGTTCTTGTCGACGCTGATGTTGAGCTGGTATTTCCGCCTCCACTGCTTCATCTCTTCCTTGAAGAGTATGTCGTCCGGCGTCCTGAACCCGAAATATATCATGACGTCGCCGAAGCTGTCCTTGTGTTTGTCGACGTAGGTGAGTATTCCCTTGAGGGGAGCCACCCCGCTTCCTCCCCCTATCAGCACGATGCTCTTGCCGAAGAGCTTCTCCATCGGGTATCCTTTGCCGTACGGGCCTCTTATGAATAGGGTGTCGCCTCTCTTCAGCTTCGCGAGGTGTTTCGTGACATTGCCTACCTCTCGCACGTTAAGGTCGAGGAAGTCCTGTGAGTATGACGCTACTGATATGGGCGCCTCTCCGATGCCTGGGATTGAGACCTGGAAGAACTGCCCTGGCTCGTATTTTGATTTCAGGTCTGTGCGTATGAGGAAGCAGTCAGTGCTTTCCCTCCTGACCATAGTTATCTTAGTGGGTCTGGGCAGGTAAGGGTTCTCTGTCTTTTCCTCTGGCTCTTGCCTTATCGTCTTTGTCCTTGGCATTTTGTTCTCTTCTTGTTCTCTTTTTGTTATATTCTCTTTTTGTTATCTTATGCCTGTTTCAGGTCTGCTCTTTCATCTCGTTGAGTATCTGGATGAAGTTTATCCTGGTCGGGCATCCTCTTATGCACCTGCCGCAGCCGGTGCACAGGCTCATGCCGTGTCGGTCCTTGAAGTACTGGATCTGGTGGTATATGCGGTGCTTGAACCTGTCTTCCCTTGTCTCGCGGAAGATGTGGCCGCCGGCTACCTTTGTGAAGCAGTGGAGCTGGCATGAGTCCCAGTTCCTTTTCATCTCTGACTTGCAGAGCTTGGCGTCGATCTCTTCATGGAGGTCGAAGCAGTAGCAGCTTGGGCACAGCGTCACGCACGCTGCGCAGCTGAAGCATATGTCTACTCCCTTCTTCCAGTCCGGACTGTAGTAGTATGGGCTTATGTCCCTCTTGTTGAGCTGGAGCTTGGTCTCTATCCTCCTGTCCTCAGCCCTCAGGAAGAGGTCTGTGTCCCAGAAGTATTTCCTGTACCTGTCGACGAAGTTCCTCCCTTTCTCGCTCCCTATCTCTACGAGGTATGCGTCGTCCTTGTCGTATAGCATGAGGTCGTAGAAGTCCCCGAGGTCCATGGATGAGCAGAAGCAGTAGTCGTCGAAGGGCTGGTTGCAGTGGTGGCCTATGAGTATTGTCCTCTCCCTCTCTTCGGCGTAGTAAGGGTCGGTCGTCTCTTTCATGAACATCATGTCCTGCCGCTTTATGCTGTTGAGGTCGCATCTCTTGAGGCCTATCATCACCCTCTGTTTCTTGTCTGTGACCATCTCAGGGACAGTGAACCTGTTGTTCTCGGCAGCGTAGAGCGTCTGTTGCTTCTTGAAGAAGAATTTCTTCGCAGGGAAGTACGTGTGGAGGTCCATCTGGATCCGGGATATGTCTTTGATGACCTCGAACCTTGACTCGTCTGTCTTCACAGGCGCCACAAGCTCGTTGTATCTCATTATATCTGTCAAGAAGTCGTTGAATGATAACTTGTTTATCTTCAGCATCTATACCACTTTTTTGTTCGATGAGCAGCACAACCGCCTATGGCAGCAGTGCCACCGCCAAATTTGCGGAGCGACTTTCTGCGAAAATATTCAGGCGTGACAGAGGGAAGCCTCCGAGCGAAAGCGAGCGAGGTGCCAACCGCACGCAGTAAGGTTGAGCATCCCCTACGGGGATGGTTCGGGCTTTGCACGAACCTACGAACGAAGTGAGTATGTCACGCAGCTTCGAAAAAGTTATCAAGCGGAGCCTGGCGTGGCACTGCTGCCAATTCGCCGAGCCTGGCGTGGTGCTGCGGTAGAAGCCTACTCGACCTCTACCTCTTTTAGTATGATGTCCATGCCTTCTGTGACTTCAGGCACCAGGCTGCACTTCGGGCAAAAAAACACAGAGTGGCCATGCGAGTGCTCGAGTATCTTCGGTTCGCCCTTGTACCCGCACGCACACCTCACCTTTGCTTTCTTGCGTGTTATCGTGATCTTCCAGTCCGGGACCATCCTCTGCAGGGTCTCCTTGAGCTCTTCTGCAGGCAGGTGCCCCAGGTCCCCCACTTCAACTGTTATACCCTTGACTTTGCCCTTTTTAAGGGCTGTCCCTATGATGTCCTTGCTTATAAGGGTATCATGCATCGGAAAACCAAACAACCCTTTATATATAAAATTTTGCGTGATTTCAGGGTGTTTTGTAATCATTGAAAAGTTAAGAAATTATATAAATGGATTTTCAGCGAATTAGACCGCTGACTTAAATATCTTGCCAAATCACTAAAAAAAAAGAAATATATGTTTAAAAAAAGATTTTACTTGATACCCAGCTGCTTCTCCTTCTCTGCTATCACGAGCGTGGTCTTGACTACAGTGTCTGGGTTGAGGCTCATGCTGTGGATTCCTGCTTCTACCAGGAACTGCGCAAAGTCCGGAAAGTCAGAAGGCGCTTGGCCGCATATGCCTATGTATTTGCCTTTGCGGTTCGCGACATCTATGACCTGCCTTATGAGCTTCTTCACTGCCTCGTTCCTCTCATCATATATCGAAGCGACAAGTTCAGAGTCCCTGTCAAGTCCCAGCGTGAGCTGTGTCAGGTCATTGCTCCCTATCGAGAACCCATCGTAGATGTCGAGGAACTCATCCGCCAGTATTACGTTTGCAGGGATCTCGCACATGCAGATGACCTTGAGGCCGTTCTCTCCTTTTCGCAGGCCGTTCTTGTCCATCTCTGCGAGCACGCTCTTTGCCTCTTTTATCGTCCTGCAGAACGGTACCATCACTTGGAGGTTTGTGAGTCCCATTTCATTCCTGACCTTGAGGACTGCCTTGCACTCGAGTCCGAATGCTTCCTTGAACGCGTCTGCATAGTATCTTGATGCTCCCCTGAATCCTATCATCGGGTTGTCCTCTTTCGGCTCGAAGTCCTTTCCTCCTATGAGGTTTGCGTACTCATTGCTCTTGAAGTCGCTGAACCTGAGTATGACATCCTTGGGGTAGAATGCTGCTGCAATCCTTGCTATCCCCTGCGCCAATTTGTCGACGTAGAACTCCACCTTGTTCTTGTAGCCGAATGTCAGCTGCTCAATCTGCTTCCTGACTGCTGCGTCTTTTACCTTGTCGAAGTGGAGCAGTGCGTTCGGGTGGACTTTTATGTATGAGTTTATGATGAACTCCTCTCTCGCAAGCCCGACTCCCTTGTTGGGCAGGAAGCTGAATTCGAACGCCTCTTCTGGGTTCCCGACGTTCATCATTATCTTGGTCTTTGTCTCTGGCAGGCTCTTTAGGTCTGTCTTTGTGAGCTCGAATGGGATTATTCCCTCATAGACATAGCCTTCGTCTCCCTGCGAGCAGTCGACCGTGACTTTCTGGCCTGGCTTTATCGCTTCGGTGCCGCTGCCTGTCCCGACGACACAAGGTATGCCTAATTCTCGCGAGATTATCGCTGCGTGGCATGTCCTTCCGCCCCTGTTCGTGACTATCGCTGCGGCAATCTTCATTATGGGCTCCCAGTCCGGGTCTGTCATGTCTGTTATCAGGACTTGGCCTTTCTTGAAGTCGGCTATGTTGTGCACTTCTTTTATGACGTTCGCATCGCCGGACCCTATCTTTTCTCCGACGCTCTTTCCTGTGATCAGGACCTTTCCTTTCTGCTTGAGCTTGTATTCCTCTACTGTCGTCTTGTCCTTTCGGCTCTGGACTGTCTCTGGCCTTGCCTGGACTATGAACAATTGGCCGGTGTTTCCGTCCTTGGCCCATTCCATGTCCATAGGCTTGAAGTGGCCTGCCTTTTCGCTGTAATGGTCTTCGATGATGCATGCCCACTTTGCGAGTGTCAGGACTTCTTCGTCGGTCAGTGCGAATTTCCTCCTTTCCTCGCCAGCAACAGGTATGTTCTTTGTCTGCTTGATGCCGTTGTGGGTGTAGATCATCTTTAGGGCTTTCTCGCCGACTTCCTTGTGGATGATCGGCTTGAATCCCTGCTTCAGAGTGGGTTTGAAGACGTAGAACTCATCCGGGTTAACAGCTCCCTGCACGACGTTCTCTCCGAGGCCGTATGCAGACGTCACGAAGACTACATCCTTGAATCCTGACTCTGTGTCGATGCTGAACATGACTCCGCTACATGCCATGTCTGAGCGGACCATCTTCTGGACTCCGATCGAGAGCGCTATCTTGAAGTGGTCGAATCCTTTGTCTACGCGGTAGGATATCGCACGGTTGGTGAAGAGTGACGCGAAGCACTTCCTGCACGCGTCGAGCAGCTGTTCAGGCCCTCTTATGTTGAGGAATGTCTCCTGCTGGCCTGCGAAGCTTGCGTCCGGCAGGTCTTCTGCTGTCGCAGAGCTCCTGACTGCGACGTCGGTGTTCTCTCCGTACTGCTTGCAGAGGTTGCCGTATGCCTCCACTATCTTTTCGCTCAGTTCAGGCGGGAAATCTGTGTTGAGGAAGACATGACGGACTTTCTCGCCTCTTGTCGCGAGGTTGTTCATGTCTGATGTGTTGAGGTCTTTGAGCATGACCCTGATCTTGTCTTTTATGCCCATCTTGTCTACAAGGTGGTCGTACGCCGTAGCAGTGACCGCGAAGCCGTTGGGCACCTGGACTCCTTTTGATGTCAGGTTCCTGTACATCTCCCCCAGTGATGCGTTCTTTCCCCCTGTCAGCGGCACGTCCTCTATGCCCAGTTGGTCGAACCATAGAATGAACTCTTTAGACTTATCCATACTTCTTCACCCTCTTTTTCCCGTTAAGCGATAAAAACTCAAACAGCATAAATTGCTTATATTATATATACTGGAGATTCTCTCATTTATAAATGTTACTTAAAGGAGGGCTAATATGAAATCCTTGTGATTCTGATGAATATCAGAATCACCTGTTTTCCTGTTCTTATTAGCCTGTCGATGTTGTATGCTATGACTCTTGTGAGGATTTCTACTCTTTGGAGCTTGTCTGTGCGCGATTTAACGTT
>JAHJSS010000038.1 GCA_018830225.1 Nanobdellota archaeon | reverse complement strand
CTCAGGTTGTGCGACTGGACATAGGCGAGAGCTGTCGCTATGTTGATGAGCATCATGAGCAGCAGAAGGGAAGTGACCGTGAGCATCTTCGCCAGGAGATTATTCCTTGCGGGTGACGCGAAGCGTCTCCAGATGCCTGTTGTTGTCCTAAATCCTTTTTCACATGCTCTTGTTTCATTCCTCATATCATTCACCTTCTTTTTCATCATGATCTTGACTGTACCTCTAACCATCTCCTGAACACAGGATCGTGAATCTCGAACACGCCGCGCTCCTTCAGCGTGACAAAGCCCTTCTCCTCCATTATCGAGAGGAACCTTCTTACGTTCGTCTGGGAATAGTTTAGGAGCTTCGATATCCTCGACGGGGTATTGACCTTGTGCTCTGCCATGCAGAACAGGATAGGAAGCTCTTTCGGGCTCAGGGACTTCAGCTTCTCGGAGAAGTATATGTGCAGAGAGCCGTCAAGCTCTCCCTCAACCATGCTGACCACGGATGCCGCATCCTTCTTCGAAGACATCTGTATGATCCTTCCAAAATAATTGATATAGAACGGGACGCCTCCGGCGAAATTATATATTGTCGTCAGGGCCTTCTCATCGACTTCGACTTCGTGGTCCTTGAGCAGAGCGCGTGTCTGCTCTACAGAGAGCGGCCTCAGAGTCAGCTCATCCACGTCATCTGACTGCAGCCTGCTGGATGACGCGATGACAAAGACGCTGTCAAGCCCGCCTGAATTCAGGAGCTCAAAGAAGTATGCAGCAGATGCCTTTTCTGACTTCAGGCCCTGCAGCAGCTCTGCGTCGTCAAGCAGGAGCACAGATGCGGCCTTTGCCTCTGCCGCCAGCAATTGAGGGAACGTGAAAAGATGCTCCACCACATCCTCCATGCTGACCTTGGTATCGTTCTCGAACATGAGGAGGAGCTTCAGGGACTGCTTTGCAGTGTCGCTTATCCTGAACCCAGATATCCTGCTGTCAATCTCCAACAATGACAGTGAAAGGATAGACTTAGGCGCAGGGAAGAGCGTATCATGCGCCTCCAATGTGCGCAGGAGATTCTTCCTGACATAATCCTTCAGATCGATGCACTTCTCTGCAGAGAAAATGATAGGCGCGTATGACTTTGTCTTCTGCAGGCTGTGCTGGAGAGTGAGAAGGAATGATGACTTGCCGCTGTGTTCAGGCGATATCAGAAAGACATTGCGCTTTGCCTTGATGGACTTCACAGCCGAGTCTAGCTCCTGCTGCCAGCAGCAATGCCTACCATGCACTGGTCGTAGACTAAACACCACTTTTTGACTCTCTCTGTGTTGATATCGTAGTCACGCTTACCTGGTCCGAAAGCTAAATAATTTTTATAATAACTTTTTTTCTTAGATATTTAAAGGTATATAAATGTTTTGGTGTTTATATTGATTGTCACCCCGAAATAGCAAAACACGAAATAATTATTTTGATAATAAGTTTTTTTATTAGATAATTATAAAAATGTAACACATATTACAAAAATATATCACAAAGCTTAAATAGAAGTGATACAAATAAGTCACACATGTTACAAAAATGTAGCATTTTAAAGGTGGCTGAAGTGTTCTTCAACGAGCCCACCAAAGAGCATTACCTGATAGAGATCAGCAGGAAAGCTAAGATAGCACACACATCAGTCAAGAACCACCTGGAAACACTGAAGAGACAAGGCGTAATCAAAGAGACCGCTGAAAAGAAAGGAGAAAGGGACTTCCCCCTGTATAAGGCAGACACAGAAAACAAGGAATACACGCTCTACAAGAAGACAGACAACTTCATAAGGCTGAAGACATCAGGACTTGTCGGATACCTCAAAGACAGCCTGATGCCATCCGTGATCATCGTGTTCGGAAGCTATGCGAGAGGCGAGGACACAGAAGACAGCGACATAGACATCTTCGTGATGTGCAAAGAGGAACCGCTCAGGCTCGAGAAGTTCGAGAAGCTCCTCAACAGGAAGATACAGCTCCACTTCAAGAAAGACCTCAAAGACTACCCGCCAGAGCTGAAGAACAACATAATAAACGGAACAGTGCTGGACGGCTACCTGGAGGTATTCTAGATGATAACCAGAAACCAGCAGGACAGGCAGAAAGCGCTTTCACTCATGAGGATGGCTGAAATCACGCTGAAGAGGCTCAACGAGTCTGACAAGCAGAAATACCCATCCAACACACTGACCGACTATTATGACATAATCCACAAGCTCATGGAAGCGCTGGCCGCAAACGAAGGCATCAAGGTAAAGGGAGAAGGAGCGCACCAACAGCTCATCGACCACACCTGCGAGAGATACAAGTTAGGAGAACAGACAAGGCAGTTCCTGCAGCAGCTGCGCGAATACAGGAACAGGGTATCGTACGAAGGATTCATCGTAAGGCCTGAATTCATAGAGACCAACTCAGAAAAGATAGAAACCACAGTGAACCGGCTGACAAAGCTGCTGCAAGAGGGGACAAAACGAAAATGACCGACAACACCTCCCCGGACCCCACAGCAGAGACGCAGAAACAGCAGTGCATATTCTGCCACATCATATCAGGGAAGATATCATCAAGGAAGATCTACGAAGACGACAAGTGCATAGCAGTGCTTGACATAAACCCGGCAAACCCGGGACACGCGCTCATTCTCCCGAAAGAGCACTACACGATAATGCCCATGATGCCTGAAGAGGAGATAGCCCACCTGTTCAGGATAGCGAAGAAGATATCCACAGCGCAGATACGCAGCCTGAACGCAGACGGCACCAACATATTCATGGCCAACGGCGCAGCAGCAGGGCAGAAAGCCCCGCACTTCATGATACATGTCATACCCAGGAAAGAGAATGACGGCATCACCTGCTTCAACCTGCCCAAGAACAAGATCAGCAATGAAGACCAGGAAAAACTAAGGCAGGCCATAAAGACAAAGGTCGACGAGCACATGGGAGTGGTTGAGGAAGAGCCTTTAGCGGCAGACAAACCAAAGCCAGAACACGTCGAGACCGGTGTCGAGGATGCTGCGGAAGAGGAGCAGGCCCTGGAACAGCCTGAAGAGGCAGAATTCTCACAGCAAGAGACCCAGCCGACCAAAGAGCAGGAAGCCCGGCAAGAAGAGGAGCAGGAGATGATGAACATCCCTCCGCCAGAGCACTACGAGAAGACACAGGAAGAGGAAGAGAAGCCCAAGAAGAAGAAATTCGATATCGACTCGATATCAAAGCTTTTCGGATAGGAAAATGGCATGCGGACACTGCGAAGCGATAGCCGGAAAAAAGAGATCTGCGAAGCTATATGATGACGGGAAGCTGGCGGCGTTCCTGGCAGAGCAGCCCGCAGCAGTGGGCCACATCATCATCGCGCCAAAAGAGCACATGCCCATAGTCGAGGCGCTCAGCGACAGCGCATTCTCGCACCTCGCGAAGGTGACCAACAAGATATCAGTGGCAGTGTTCGAGGCCATAAAGTGCGAAGGCACCAACATACTCATACAGAACGGCATCGAGGCAGGGCAGGAAGAGCCTCACGCATGCGTCAACATAATAGCAAGGAAAACAGGCGACGGGCTCATGTTCGAATGGGCTCCCAAACAGCTCAGCGAAGAGGAGATGTCAACAGTAGAGCTCCAGCTGAAGGAAGCGCTGGAGAGGAAAGAACCTGCCGCGGAAGAGCCAGAGGAGAAAGCAGCAGAGCCTGAAGCGCAAGAGCCTGACGCACTGAAAGAGAAAGAGGAGAACTATCTCATAAAGCAGCTGAGAAGGATGCCTTGAAATGTAGTGGTTAAACTCTCACTAATCTGTCTTAATTGGCGTTTATTAGACGTAACATTTATATATTTGTAGTGGTTAACTTCTTCTATGGTTAGCATAGTGACAAAACGGATAAAGGGCAATGAGTACATGTACCTGGTGG
>JAHJSS010000037.1 GCA_018830225.1 Nanobdellota archaeon | reverse complement strand
TTCGGCTTCGCCAACAGCAGGACAGCCCTCTACGTTGTCATCGGCCTTGCAGTGTTCACGATGGTAGTGTGGCTGATTCTGCGTTACGCTGTTTAGCACGCAAAGACCCGACACTAAGTCAGGAGCTAAGAACCATAAACGTATCATTCTGCCGAAGGCTGATATGATATCGATTCAAAGTGAGAAGTAAAAAAAATTAAAGAACTAATATCTCAAGCATCCGGACACAGCAGCTCTTCCATTGTCTTTGCGCCTTCTGCTGTGTGGATAAGGACTTCGCGCCCGTCTGCAAAATCCCCGCTGTCCAGCCTTGGCGAGATCCTGCCTGTTGCCGTGTCGACTGTGCCGCCGAACGTGTACCCGCCGACGTTTATGTCCCATGCATCATAGGCACCGTCATGGTAGACCGTGCCGGTTATCATTCCGCCTGTGCTGAGGTCTCGGAACTGGACAAGGTTGTACGTGCTGTCATAGCCGACATATTCAAGTATCCTGGTGACTCCGCTCATGCCAGGGACATCGGCAGTCTCCCTGCTGAACACGACAAGGTTTCCAGGCGCGACATTGTACTCATTGAGCGCATTTGAGTTCCTGTACCAGCCTCTTGCGGATTCTGCCTCGAATGATCCGTCTCCGTTGAGAAGGACATCGCCGAGAAGGTATTCTATGCCCTGTTGGTTGAGGAAATTGAGCGGTCCGCCGCTGCACACATCAGCATCCGGGCCCGCATCAGTCGGGCTGCCGTCTCCGGCATCCACATCCGCGTCAGGCAGGCTTGAATCCAGTGAAGAATCAGGTGTAGCATCCGGCACGTAAACATCCGCACCAGCATCCCCGCCGTCATCGTCTGGTTCGTACATGTCATATTCCCTTGCTATGCTTCCGCAGCCCATCACCGCAATCATGGTCACCAAAGCGATTGATCTTTTCATTCTCATCCCTCAACACTATTTATTTGTCAACCCAGAATTGGGAAATTACTGACTGTGCCGGAGAGTGCTGCACAGATATTTAAACTTTTCCCCCATTAATCACTAATAAGTAACTACTGAATCTAATCTTGAGCTTCATCTTGCTGGGCCCGTGTAAAGCGCGCATACTTGCCCGGCATGATCATCCAATGACCGCACATCTCTCTCCGAGAACAAGTCAATCTTGAGACCGCGCACCCCCTTCACGTGGAAAAAAAGCAGGATAGCAGTTTTATTACGGATTGAAGGCAGAAAAACGCTCTGAAGTCTTAAAAACCACGCGCACCCGCTTATTTCAGCATAAGGATGATTAATTATGGGTAATTATGCCCACGATTCAAAGAATCCGTGACCACCATTTGATGATAAAGTTTATATTGAATAGAGTGCTAATATTTTGCGAGGGCACTGGATGAAGAGGGGCTGGTTTGCCAGTATAGAATGATTGGGGGGATTGTGTCAGCGGGATCGAGACTGGGGTGAAGAAGGTAGACTGAGGATTTTAGAGGAGTCAAATTGCCAGACGGACTAGACGCGCCTAAAGAAGAAGCCTTTCGTGAGGATGGAAATTCCCGGATACCGCGAGAATTAGAGAATAGAATCATGATAGAAAGCTCGCAATGCCAGCTAGATAGATTGGGAAAGGTAACACGGAAGTCAACCGTGTGCATAAACCATCCGCTGGCAGACGCTATGCGTGAGGCCGCTAGGCTTCCCATTGCCTCGATAGCCACAGAGGAATATTTCCAGGGCGAGGAATTTGCGCAACAGACACGCAGGCTCTATGCAAGAGACAGCTCTTTGGAGAGCATAGTGGACCAGTTCAGGGGATATGCCGTGGACTCAGGGGTTCGTGTGCCTAAGAGGAATGTTGAGGCTGTAATCAGCGCTCTTGAGACACACGCGACATCGCTGCAGCCAGCAGTCTGCGAAGAGGTTTCCAGGGTCATCTCGTCAAGGGACAGCACAGGTGTGAATTATTTTGTCCCATTTGTGAAGATGATGTGTTTCTGGGATCATCTTCTGGCGCCCTATTTCGGGACCGTCGCGTATGCGGCAAAGTTCGGGGAGGATGCCGGAAAGCTAGCTGCAGGGCAGGCCCTGGGTCACCTCGACCTTCTTTCAAAGATAATCACTTACAGCGGAGCGATGGAACACTGCGCAGACCCTGTGTGGAGGTCATTCATACATGAGCTTTTCATGCCCATCGAGCAGGAGAACAGCGGGTTGATGCATGTTGTGCTCGCGAGCGTGCTTCCGCACATCGACTGGTTCATAGAGACGGACCATCTTAGGTTGAGGGACCCTGATGCCGAATACGACAGGAACGCGAAGACATACGTTGCGCTCGTGACCGGCGCCAACAAGGTTAGCGAGAGGCTTGCGCAGGCGGTAGCCAGGCAGGCTGTCAGCAGGATAGGCGCCTTGAGCAGGGACCAGACCGCGTCGAGATACCTGGACATCCTGGAGGGAGTTGAAAAGAAGGATCCGCAGCTCATGGAGACGGTCGCTGAAGACTGCCTCAGGTCGCCATGGATAAAGGACCTGACGCATTACCACGGCAAGTGTACCCTTCTTGATGACGAGCAGATATTCGGGATCTACATCGACACGCTCAGGCGGCTCGGTGAGATGGACGCGAGGACAAGGGAGCTGCTCGTATCATTGCTTGACTATTCGGCAGCCAGGCCGCGGAAGGTGAACGCGTACCTCCCTCGGACAGCGCGGATCATCTCTGCAATCAGCAGCGCGGACGTGCTGAGGAGGTGGCTCGAGTCTGCGCACAAGGTGCTTGAGAGGAATAATCAGGATTTTGATCTTTTTCTGGAATACCGTTTCAAGGATGTCCGCGGACTGGCTCCCTTGCAGGACGAGCTGGGGCTGTTCCCTATAGCGCTCCACGGAAAAGTGGTATTCATAAAGCATGACCGGCCAGACTACTCCTCTCGTGCAGACTACACAGGAAGGAGTGATGCGACAAGGAAGGATCGGCATGACCTGCAGAAACTGATGAGGATGCTCTATCATCTTAGCGCGCAATACGACAGGAGGCAGCTGAAGGACGAGAATCTGAAAGCGCTTTCCGCAGAGGTTGGGAAGGCGCTGCGCAAGATAGAGAAGAGGAGGGGCGTCACCTTCAAGGGTCATGGAGATGTCCTGTGTGTCAGGCCTAAGGATGATAGGAGAGGCTTGGAGAGCACCATGGAAGAGTTTCCCGAGCTGGAGGAAGAGATCGGCGCGGAAGAGACCTCCACCCTCGCAAAGTGTGACTTCTCAGATTTTTACAACGCAAAAAGGTACCCTTTCGTGGACAGGCTGGCTCTGGCGGTGAGGACCGCGGGGAAGAGGCGTGACAGGGAGTTGAGGAAGTTTGTCGACAGTAATGGAAGCGGCCTTCTGTGGGACCTCCGTCGCTTCATAGACACGGACGTGGCAGCTTCGATGCCTCGCTTCTTGGCATACATCAGGAGACTGGAGGAGAAGCTGTACCCTCTCGATGTCGATACTGTCGAGGTTGAAGAGGTTTTCGCTCCCTCAGGGATCATACTGAGCGACCTGGACCAACGTGCTGCCTGTGTCTTCCAATCAAGGGCGCAGGACCCGGAAAAACCCGTGAAGGATAGTGCCGAAGCCTCCTTGTCCTACATCGTCGACGGATATGTGCACATCCTGAAGATGCACGTCTCTGGCCAGAGGCAGGAGAAGAAGGATGTCGCAGCAGCGATACTGGTCGAGACGAAATCAGGATCGGGAGAGGATGTCATCCTTGTCGACGGCGTGATGGCCAACAGCAAGGACGCGAAGTACATCACGTCAAGGGAGGGAGGCCAGGGTTGGAGAGAGATCATGCTCGAGGCGGTGATAAGGCGCGCTGTCCGGCTCGGCGCAGACGTCTTGGCCTTCAATATCAGCCACGGGAAGAAGGAATCAAGCAGCCAGTATGAATTCGCACGTTTTGTCGCCGAGAAGGTCTTCGGCCACAGATACGGGGAGGACATCAGGTTCCATCCTGAACATCCTGAGTTCGGCCTGGTACTGGCGACAGAAGACGGGTCGAAGCTTCCTTTCGGCACCGAGGTCTGCATTGAGTTGAGAAAGGAGTTCATGATACATCATGATCTGGAGAACAGGGGTCTGGAGGGCGTCTGGGACGGTTCAGGCTTCTACCACTCGTGGTATCTCGAGAATGAGCTGTCAGGTCCTCCTTCAAGAGACTCCTTCTGGAACAAGGGATGCGGCAGGGTAAGGGCGCTGGTGCTGAGGGATGTGAAGCGATACGCAGAGAGAAAAGGCATACCTAGCAGACCCTATGCATGAACTTCTGCTGGCCGAAGACGAGCACCGAGTCGTAGCTGATTATGTTCGATGCGAATTCTGTCCTTATGCTGTTGAGTATGCTGTTGAACTCTGTGTTGTCTTGCGCGAATATGCTGAATGAGTAGTTCCATTTTCCGACGAGCTTCATGTGCCAGAGGACATTGCCGTGCTGCTTCATCCAAGTGAGGAACCTCTTCCTGTCCATCTCCCTGACCTGGAGGTACAGCATGTACCACTGGTATCCTATCCCATCGAGAGAGCCGTATGGTATGAACCCCTTGATCACCTCTTCCCTCACAAGACGCCTTATCCTGTTGGTGACCGCAGGCACAGCCAATCCGACCTTCTCGGACAATTCAGCAATAGGCATCCTGCCGTCGAGCCTAAGCGATTTGAGTATCTTCACGTCCTTCTCATCTATCCTGACAACCTCCTCAGCCCTCTTTGCGGAGGCGAACTCATTCTCGAAAGTGCTTCCTTTCTTCTCAGTTATCCTGAGCAGCTTCCTTTCAGAAGGCGAGAGAATTATCTCAATCCCTATGAAATTCTCGTCGATTATCTCAAGCACGGTATAATCCTGTATCGTATCGGAGAACTTCCCGAGAAATCCCTCGAGGAAGGCATCGAACTCCTCGAGCGTCCTCGATGTGACTATTATCTGGAGGTCATACCCGCCGCCGAATGTGTTTATCCTTGTGATGTTCTCGTTCGTGATGAGGTCGTCGATGTTGATGTGCTGCGAGCCGAGCTGCTTGAGCTTCATGCAGATGAGGTGCATCCGGAATCCGAGCCTCCGCGAGTCGATCATTGTCAGGAACCCGTACAGTAGGCCATTCTGCCTCATGCGCTTCATGCGGTAGCTCACGGTCTCTCTCCTTATGCGCAGCGCCTTGGCTATCGCCGTGTCGGAATACCGCGCGTTCTTGCACAGCAGGTAGAATATCTTCCTGTCCAAAAGGTCCATCCTGGACGCTCCCTGCTCAGACCTTATCTGCCCTAAGAACACGTTTTCTGCCATTTTAATACAATAATGATATTTATTATTTAAATTTTATCATTTTAGGTTAATTTTTACCAAAAGATTTCTTATAAATGATATAACAAAGTACATGATAATCACGGCGTCTTCCGTGAGCCTCACGGTGCTTAGGCCATGCTCAATCCATCCGACATTGACATCATTGTGCACCTGCGCTCTGACGGCAGGAAGAAGGCGACAGAGATATCCCGCGAGCTGGGGATGCCGGTCAACACGCTCTACGGCAGGCTGGAAGCGCTGAAGAGGCAGGCAGGCATCCGCCACACTGCGCTTGTCGACTTCCACAAGATCGGCTACAAGAGCGATGTTTATATGGGCTTCAAGGTGGGTACTAGTGACAGGGATGCCCTTCAGGAGCATCTAGAGAGACATCCCGCCTTGAATTCCCTCTACCGCGTCAACCATGGCTTTAACTTCCTGGCCCATCTCGTCTTCCAGGACATAGATGGGCTGAAATTCTTTTTGAGCGAGGTGAACTCTCGCTTCCGCCTCCAGGAGCTGAAGCTATTTGATGTCATTGACGAGCTGAAGAAAGAAAGCTTCCTTTCGAGACAGGTGTGATCCTCTGGGAGGATGTGTTGGGGTAGCGTGAGCTATGCTAGGTGGTTTTACGAGGTGGTTGGGATATGGGCAATCAGTATGCATACAGTGATAATCTGCTGGATGCTTTTCCTGACCTGGAAGGGCGTCTTGCTTCAGGAAGGGTCGTGCCTTACCAGGTGGAGCTCCATCCCGCTCCGAGCGGAAGGGAGCTTTGCTGGTTGAAGTGCAGCCACTGCTACATGCAAGGCGATATAGACGACGCGGAGAGGGTTTCGGGCGAACGCCTGGTGGATGTGATAGATGACCTCTCTAAGGGCAGCCCAAGGACGGGCGAGAGGCCTAAGCAGCTAGTCATCTCAGGTTTCAGGACAGACCCTTTGAATTCGGCTTCTTTCGTCAAGATATTCAGGGCTGCAAAAGAGCGTGGCTTCGCCACAGGCCTCCACACAAAAGGGCTTGTCTTGGGTGAAGAAGCGATTCGTGCATTGGCAGAGGAATCCATCCAGGGGGATTACATGACATTCAGCGTCGATGCTGGGGACAACAGCACCTATGCTTCAGTGCATGACGCAAACGGTCAATCCAGATTATATAATCATGTTGTGGAAAATGTGAGGAAGCTGGTAGAGAGTGTGAGGAAGAGACACTCTCCTCTTAGGATTCAGGCGACGTACCTTCTCACTGAAGAGAACTGCGGAGCGTCTGTGGAGTCGTTCGTCAAGACCTTCCTTGATATGGGCATGGACTCGTTGAGGTTCTCTGTGCCTATCTTGCCCACCATGGCGCACCAGTCGCGAGACTCCGACTTTCCATCCATCTCAGACCAGGCGCTTTCAGGGTTCAAGGAGAGGTTTAAGGGTTTGAGTAGAAGGTTCGGCGAGCGGCTTGTCTATCTCCGCTTCGAGAAGAGGACAAGGAGGACTCTTCCGTGTTACAGCAGGTGGCTCTACCCGACAGTCGGCTTCGACGGCAATCTCTATCCTTGCTGCCTCACTGCCTCGAAGGAGTTCAGCGCAGTCAGGATTGCAGACCTGAAGAAGGAGGATTTCTGGGGCGCATACTACCGCGCTTTGCCTCTTGACTTTACTGCCGCTGACTGCCAGTGCGACAGGAAGAGCGAGGAGGTCAACCTAGTGCTCAGGCAGAGGATGATGTCTGGCTCAAGGGCTGCATCGTCAAGGGTCTGTAAGATGATGACCGAATCGAATTATAGCAGCGAATCATCACTATGAACGTTCGATGAAACACAAGGAGGGATTAATATGCCTATGTCTTTGAGGCTTAAGCAGGATTACATGTTTGCGCTGGAGGAGGTCGTCGCCGACGTGGCCGGACGCATCCTCAGTTACAACGGAACCATCGTCGACACCAAGCTCGTCCGTGGCCACGAGGAGTCGAGCATCGATCGCCTCGCATACGAGTGGATGCTGGGCTCTCTGGAAGAGAAGTTCAGCAGGTTCCATAAGAATGACAGGTTCAGGGGCAAGTATCTTTTTGAGCTGCACGAGCTGCAGGATATAGACAATGGCCACTCAGAAGAGGAGAACGGCGGCAAGCGCGTCCTCCGCATCGACGAGATTGACGGCACGACCAACACAAAGCGCTGCAAGACCTCTGTCCTAGGGTATTCCCCTCTCGCGACAGTCTCTGTCGCGCTCTGCGACAATGAGGCCATGGACTCCATACTCCTGGGCGTCGTCTATGACATGCACAACGGCAATGTGTTCTCAGGCGTGCAGGTCGACGGCGGTTATCTGGCATTCTGCGACAGGGTGCTTCTCGACCCGAAGGATTTCGTCGACAAGAAAGGGGACTCGAACTTCAGGGTGATGGTGGTGGGCTACTCGAACAGGGAGCGCAGGAGGAAGGGGGACATCGAGCAGGCCATCGTCGATGCAGACCCGGGGATCAAGGTGTATGACGGGTCTCGCGCAACCACCGTTGACATCCTGAGCATACTCCGCAACCAGTATGACGCCTATGTCGACCCGAGAGGGTTGTGGCCGCCTGAGAGCGGCGCCATGCTCCATCCGTACGATGTCGCTGGCGTGATTCCCATCGCGCTGGGTTGCGGCCTCGAGATATCTGACATCCATGGCAGACAGATAGAGACGCAAGGCAAGGACGATGCTGTTCTTACTCTCATAGTCGCGAGGAAGGGCCTGCGGGACAGGCTTGTGGAGGCGCTGAAGGGCGGCCATTAAGGAGCTCAGTGATGAAGAGTATGCGAAGGTCTGAAGGTGATTGGTTATGGGAATAAGAAGGATTGTCTGTTTGTTGGCTGTGGCGGCAGGGCTGGGCGCCGCATCCCTTGGCTGCGCAGAGGATGACTGCACAGAGGCTGACCTGCCGCGTTTTGAGGTCAATCCTGTGTACGTGCCTATTGATATCATGGAGGAGAAGGTCGTTGACCTGGAGGGGAGGCTCCGCAGCGACAGCTCCTGCACAATGCTCTCTCTTGGCCGCGACCCTGCCCCTTTTGTAATAGAACCTTATCTTGATGGGGAGGGTCTGAAGCTCCGTATAGTTGCACCAGACCGACTGGTGTTTGAAGGCAACTCGTTCGGCCTGGTCGCTGAGAACCCCTGCGGGCGTGCTTCAGCAGGTCTGACCATTGCGATGAACTACGGCTGCACTGAGATGGCAAATCCTTTTGTAGGGCATGGAGGAATCTATCTCGGTAGGGTGCTGTCAACGATATACCTCCAGGCGACGGGAATCCGCGTCTCTCCGGGCAGCACTGTGCGGATACGCGCAGAGGGGAATGCATGCTGGAGAAGCCATGATGTGTGTGCGGGGCCTGACCAGACACCATCCACGTGGGGCATCTGGGCAAGGATAGGAGAGAGCTATTTCCCAGTGGGGTCATATGCAGAGCTTGCGTATGATGGCTCTGAAGAGGCTGAGCTTAAGTTCATTTTCCCTGACAGCGACAGGCCCGCAGGCACAATAGGGCCTGGTGATGAAGAGTTCTGCGTCCGCAGGGACTACAAGGACAACTCAGGCGCATTTGACGTTGCTGTAGAAGTGGTTGAGTCAGGCAGCTAGATCGCTGTAAAAAAAAAAGCAGGAATGGTCCGCCCCCGCTGTTGTCGTTCAACGCTCTTCATTTGTTGTCTTTGTGTAACCAGACTAGGCGTCAGTTGTTGGTTCGGGTGGTGCAGCTACCATTCCTACTGTGGCAAAAAATGAGTATGAGAAGTGTTCTTGAGGGTATTGGGCAAGATTTAAGGTAAATAGACGAAAAGACTCTCTCAAGCCTGCTGATTGGCTTCAGGAGGTATTTCAGACCAGTGATGCAAAGGGGGGTTGTTCTCATCATTCACCTGCGAGACAGATTTGCATAGGTATATGTTGTATGTAGAATTCAATGTATTATAGACATTCTAGTATTTAAATCTTTTGCTTTTTTAAAGGGAGCTTTATAAATTATAAAGTGCTGTAAAGCACAATAGCCCAGCTCGAAAAAACACCATCAGAAACAGCCTCCGGAACAGCATTTTTCAGAAAGCTGAAATGCCAGAATTCAGGCTCTACAAGCCGTATAAAGCCATTTTTCAAACAGAAAAGTATATATATCAGCGTTCATTACTGGACACCAGATTCTGGTGATTATCACCGTCGAGAAAAATATGAGTTTAGTCCGGAAACCACCATGGATGACAACCCAAAGAAAAAGGAAGGGGAAGGCTATAAAGCATCTTCTATTACTGTCCTAGGAGGGCTTGATGCTGTCAGGAAAAGGCCTGGCATGTACATAGGCTCTACAGGGCTTCCTGGCCTGCACCACCTGGTCTATGAGGTGGTCGACAACTCCATTGATGAGGCTATGGTAGGCTTCTGCAAGAACATCCAGGTGACCATCCATTCTGACAATTCTGTCTCTGTGCTTGATGATGGCAGGGGGATCCCTGTCGACATCCATCCGAAGTTCAATGTATCTGCGCTTACAGTGGTGATGACCAAGCTCCACGCAGGCGGCAAGTTCGACAAGCAGTCATACAAGGTCTCTGGCGGCCTGCACGGTGTAGGGGTGTCTGTCGTCAACGCCCTCTCAAAAAAGCTGGATGTAGAGGTCTGCAGGGACGGCAAGAAACATTTCCAGGAGTTCGCCCGCGGCGAGCCTGGCGAGTTCAAGGTGCTGGAAGACACTGACAGGACAGGCACATTGGTGAGGTTCTGGCCTGATGACACGATAATGGAGACATCTGACTTCCATTATGACACTATATCTGCCAGGATGAGGGAGCTGGCTTTCCTCAACAGGGGCATCAGGATCACGTTGTCTGATGAGCGTTCAGGGAGCAAAGATGACTTCTATTATGATGGAGGTATCGTCTCTTTTGTGGATTTCATCAACAAGAACAAGAACCCCCTGCACCCTCCTATCTATTTTGAGAAGGAGAAGGAAGGGATATATCTTGAGATATCCCTGCAGTACAATGACGGGTATCAGGAGAACGTATTCACTTTCGCGAACAACATCAACACTACAGAGGGCGGCACGCACCTCATGGGCTTCAAGGCAGCTCTCACAAAGACCCTCAACCGCTATGCTGAGCAGAACAAGCTTGACAAGGACGTAAAGCTCTCCAGCGACGACGTGAGGGAAGGTCTTGTCGCAGTCATATCCGTGAAGCTCGCTGAGCCCCAGTTCGAGGGCCAGACAAAGACAAAGCTCGGCAATTCCAACGTGAAGGGCATCGTCGAGTCGCTGGTCAACACAGGCCTGAGCACGTTCCTCGAGGAGAACCCTAATGTCGCGAAGCTGATCATAATGAAGTCTGTGCAGGCTGCCAAGGCAAGGGAGGCTGCGCGGAAGGCAAGGGACCTCGCCAGGAGGAAAGGCGCGCTGAACGGCGGTTCTTTGCCAGGCAAGCTGGCTGACTGCTCTGAGCGCGACCCTGCGAAGTCTGAGATATTTGTCGTCGAGGGCGATTCTGCAGGCGGCTGTTTTTCAGGCGACACAAGGGTTGCTCTGGCTGATGGCTGCGCGCTTTCTTTCATTGAGCTTATCGAGGAAGACCAGCAAGGCAAAGAGAATTACTGTTACACTATCAAAGAAGATGGTTCTGTAGGTATAGGCCTCATCAAGCACCCTAGAAAGACTAAATCCAACACAGAAGTCATCAAAGTCGTGCTGGACAATGATGAAGAGATAATATGTACACCTGACCACAGGTTCATGATTCGTGATGGGACTTATGTTGAAGCCCAAAACTTGACAGCAGACACCAGCATCATGCCTTTATACCAGAGATTGTCTGAGATCAAAGGAAGAATAACCATCAAAGGCTATGAGATGGTGCTGAATCCTAAGAGTCACAGGTGGGTATTCACCCATTCACTTGCTGATAAGTATAACCTAGAAAAAGGGGAATATTCCCTTTCCGCAGGAGCCCACAAACACCATATTGACTTCAACAAACTGAATAATAGCCCTGACAATATTACCAGGATGCCTAAAGAGCAGCATCTTGGACTGCACGCAGAGATGGCTGAAATGACTATCCTCAGGGATGATGTCAAACAGAAGTGCCGAGAAATCAGGCAGACAGAAATGTTCAGGGATAAGATGAGCAGGATCATGTCAACGCCAGAGATGAAGAAGATGCTCTCTGGACGGGCTAAGAAGCAATGGGATGACAAGCAATACAAAAAGTTCATGATAAATAGGTCCAGAGAGTTATATAATAAAGATAAAGAGTATAGAGAAGCGACACTTAAACGCTTGAATGACGCTCAGAATGAGTATTGGTCAAGAAGAGAGAACAGGGAAAGACAGGCTGAAAGGACTAAGAAATTCTTTGAACAGAATCCTGACGCAAAAGACAATCTGAGTAATAGCGCCAAAAGACAATGGGACGACCATGAGTTGAAGATATGGCGAAGCCAGAAGACTAAGGAGCAATGGACTGACGGGTTCAGGGAAAAAAGAAAAAAAGCATACGATCAGACATACTTCAGACACACTATACTATTCATGCTCAATCTGCTGGAAGAACAGGGGAACCTAGAGAATTATGATGTTGAGAGGGTACGATCAGGGGATAAGAATCTTTTGAGGAAAGACACATTTGCTGAAAGGTTCTTTGATAATGATGAATATACCATGATTGAGGCTGTGGCCTGCTATAACCACAAGGTCAAGAGAATAGTCAAATTAGACCTGAAGATGGACGTATATGATATAGAAGTCGAAGGCACACATAACTTCGCGCTTGCTTCTGGTGTATTTGTGCATAATTCAGCGAAGCAGGGCAGGGACAGGACATTCCAGGCAATACTTCCTCTGCGAGGGAAGATCCTCAACGTCGAGAAGGCCAGGCTGGACAAGATATTCGAGAACCACGAGATATCAATCCTCATCACAGCGATCGGCTGCGGCATCGGCGATGACTTCAAGATCGAAAGGACCAGGTACCACAAGATAATAATAATGACTGATGCGGATGTCGACGGCTCCCACATCGCGACTCTGCTGCTCACATTCTTTTTCCGTCATGCTAAGCCGCTCATCGAGGCGGGCTATGTGTACATTGCGATGCCTCCTTTGTTCAGGGTCGCGAAAGGAAAGGCCCACAAGTATGTGTACACCGACGCTGAGAAGGACAAGGCAGCCGCTGAGTTCGGCGGTGAGGGCGTGAACATCCAGCGCTACAAAGGTCTTGGTGAGATGAACCCCCCGCAGCTCTGGGAGACGACCATGGACCCTGCGACCCGCACTCTCAAGAAGATCATGATAGAGGATGCTGTCAAGGCAGACCAGATGTTCTCCATCCTAATGGGCGAGGAGGTAGAGCCCAGGCGTGAATTCATCATGAAGCACGCCAAGGATGTCGTCAACCTGGATGTATGACTAGTTCTGCAAAGAATGCAAAAAAAGAAAGCTGATTAAGTGCTTATCTGCACTCCCTTCACCACTTTCGCGTCGAGGAATGCCTTGCCTATCCCCTGTCCAAGCTCGAAGCTGTTGTCTGCAAAGATTTCTGTCAGCACCTCTGCGAGCGTCTTTGGCTTCCTGTACTCTGCAAGCTCTGCCTCGATGCCTTCTTTCTTCTCTATCCAGGCTACTGCCTCATCCTTGCCGCCGAGCTCGTCGATCAGCCCCAGCTCCTTTGCCTGCACGCCGAGGTAGAACCTTCCGTCCGCCACCTCATCGACAGTCTCCTGCGGCAGCTTCCTGTTCTTCGCGACATCTTCGATGAATATCTGGCGTATAAGGTCGAGGCTGTCCTGCATTATCAGCTCTTCCTCGTCGGTCATCTCCTTGAAGGGGCTTCCCATGTCCTTGTATTCCCCGGACACAAGCCTTCTGTATGAGGCGTTGTAGCGTTGCAGCGTGCCCTCGAACTCGATGTATGACGCTATCACTCCTATGCTGCCGGTTATCGTCATCGGGTTCGCGACGATGTGGTCTGTGGCTGTCGCGACCCAGTACGCGCCGCTCGCGCCTGCCTCGCGTATCCACGCCGCGGTTGTCTTGTTCGCCTTCTGTATCGCATGGGCTATCTCGTATGAGGCGACTGCTGTGCCTCCGGGCGAGTTTATCTCGAAGAGTATCGCTTTCACATCAGGGTTCTCGTCGGCTTTCTCTATCAGCCTGACTATCTCTGTGCTGTCTGCAGCGCCTCCCCTGAACAGGCCTTTGTCAGCCTCTGCGACTATCGGCCCTGTTATCTTTATGTGCGCGACATTGCCAGACTCCTCCACCTCTGATGTAGAGATGAAGATCCCGACTATCAGCGCTGTTATGAAGCTTATGAGGGCGAGGAACAGCAGTACGATTATCACGACTGCCCACCTCCCTCCGACATTGATCTGCGGCGTTTCGGTCTTTTTCATGGGCTCACCTTCTGGTAAATATGGTTCTGGTAATTATGGTAATCATGAATCTCATATCTCGAACTTCTCTATCACTCGTGTCGCTGACAGCCATTCTGTCAGCCTCTGGCCTTTCTTCGCGAAGAGAAGATAGACCGGGTCTGCGATCCACAGCAGTATGAAAGGTATCGTCGGTATGATGAACATGTTCCTGACAAAGGACTGGAGCAGGCTGGGCCTTCCGAACTTGTTTTCGCCTGTCTGCGCCACGACGTGTATGTTGAGCAGCATGCAGCCGACGGTCTGCCCGACGGCGTACTGGAGCAGCACGAAATACGCCAGCGCGAGCATGATTATTATCATGAAGAGCATAGTCAATGCCTGGACCTGTGACGTGTCTTGCTGCAGCATCTTGTAGACCAGCAGGACCTCCTTTGTGTCACCCACTATCTTCCCAGTGATTCCGCTGAATATGCTGAGCACAAAGAAGTCAAGTATGAATATGTCGAGGAGGAAAGCGAGCATCCTCTTCCACAGGTTCGCAGGCCCGTAAAACACGCTCTTTTCTGGAAGGTTCAGGTCCATGAGTTGAAACAACAATCAAATGTATATAAGCTTTTTGACTTGTTTAGTCGAGGGTCATGGCGAGTGGTTGTGGGTCGGAAAGAGGGAAGAGGCAAAAGAGACCAATCACCACAATCTTTATAAACAAACCACAATTCACATGATGCATGGCATTCCAGAGAAGGGGCGGTAAAAAGAAACCACAGATTAGCCAGACCCCTGAAGAGGAGCAGGAATATCTCATGAGGACTCCGGTCCCTAAGGGAAAGGAGGTCTTCGGTATCGTTGAGCAGAGGGTCGGCGGCAGCAGGATGATTGTGCGCTGCATGGACGGCAAGACAAGGAACTGCAGGATCCCTGGCAGGCTGAAGAAGCGCCTCTGGGTGCGCGAGGGCGATCTCGTCGTTGTGGAGCCGTGGGAGTTCGGCGGCGACGAGAAGGGTGATGTCATCCTGAAGTACCGCAGGAACCAGGTGGATTACCTAAGGAAGAAAGGCTACCTCAGGATGCTGGATGAGTTCGAGGAGTTCTGATTTTATACAGCGTGCCAGATGAGACAATGATCCTGGTCGGACTGCCGAGCGTCAGCGAGTGCAGTCCTTAGCCTTGCGCGCCAGCCGAGCGTAACCGGCTGTGCGGGATGAGTTCGAAGAGTTCTGAAGGTTTTCTATTTTCTATATTCAGGTTGACCGAGAAACACTGATTTTGTCTCAATAATGGATGTATGTCTTCTCTTTCTCAGGCTCTTGCTGCCATCTGTACATGTAGAACAGCAGCAACGCTGCCCCGACGACAAGCGAGATGTCTGAGAGGTTGAATGTGGGCCAGAACGAGAAGTCTATATAGTCTATGACGTGGCCGAAGAATATCCTGTCCATCATGTTGCCCACTGTGCCCGCCAGTATGAATGCCGACGCGAACACCAGCAGCCTGTCGTATATTATCTTGTTGTAGAAGTAGACTATCAGCAGCAGCACGAGTATCGCTGCAGCTATGAATATGATGCTTTGCCCTGCGAGGACCCCGAAACCCGCTCCTATGTTCTCTGTGCGCGTTATCATGAGGAAGCTGCCGATCACAGGTATGGACTCTCCTATCCTTAGGCTCTCTGTTATGTAGAACTTGACTATGCGCTCGACGATTATGACTGTTATTGATATCAGGACTAACGCCAGGTTGTTCTCGATGAAGTTCATCAGCCTGTATGTCCTTGGGGATGCCATGTTCACCAGGTGTATCTTGTCTTGCCGGTGTCGCCGGAGGCCATGCGCTCTAGTGTCGCGAGCCTCTGGTTTATCGAGTCTAGCGATGACCTTATGGCGTCGAGCTTGGCATGGACTATCTCTATCTCCTTCGCAAGGTCTGTCAGGTCGGGTCCTTGCTGGTATTGCTGAGGGTACTGTTGCTGGTACTGAGGGTACTGCTGTTGTGGAGGAGAAGCTGCCCTTGCGGGTGCTGCCTGTGGCCGCGCTGCGGTTTGGGTCGGGAATCCTGCCTCTTCGCCCGCGGGCTTCAGGCCGAGGCTCTCTCCCATATCCCTTGATGCCTGCGTCGGCTGGACCTCTTCCATGTGCGTCGGGACACCTGGCCGCATGCCTGGTTTTTCAGACTCGTCCAATGGAGGGAAATCGCCGAATCCCTCATCAAGTCCGCCGCCCAGGCCCTTGTCTCCGCCTGGAGCGCCTGGCTTCTCGTCCAGCCCGAAGTCTCCGAGGTCGCTCAGGTCACCTAAATCCTCATCTTGCTTTTTCCAAAATTTTGCTTTGTCCAGCAGTCCCATTTGAACACCTTTTTTTCTTAAGTCTCGACGAAAGGCGCAGAAGGCCCTTTCTTCCTCCGGTAGTTTATGTATGCCGCGATGACTACGAGGACGAGTACTGCTATGATTCCCATCGTGCCGTATTTGACTATGAGCTTTCGCTGCTCTATCGCGGCCTTAGCCTCATACTCCTCAAAAGACATCTCTTCCTTCTCAGCTTCAGGTATCTCTTCGGCGACGACAGGTGCGGCTTCCTCAACTATCTGCTCGGCAAGCCCCAGCATGAGCCGCACGTGCGCCTCTGCGCCGGTCCCTTTTGTGTGAGCATCAAGGCCCTGGAAAGTGAAACGCGCGAAAGGGTCAGGTATTGTGTAATTGCCTTCTGAGTCATACTTCACAGCATATTCTATCGCTGCGGTCGAGCTTTCCGCCACTGTGACGTTCCACATCTTGTCTCCCTGTTCCACTGTGACGTCTGCTGCGGCGGTGCCGTTGTTCTTCACCTCCACCCTGACCATGGTGGCTGTAGATTTGTTCATGACATCAGGGACAACCGTCCTGAGGAATATCGCAGGGCCGTTTATCAGCGCGTCCTCGACATCTATCGTGTCGTCTGTGCTGTTCTCGTCGAAGAGGTTGCCGTAGTTGTCGTAGTACTCCACTCTTGTCTTGTTGAGCTTCAGGGCGTCATCGACTATCTTAGGCCTTATCTTCACGAGGTTCTTTATGACCACTTCTTCGCCAGGGTCGAGCCGGTCTATGAAGAAGGTCTTAGGCCCTATAAAGTCTATATATTCCTGGATAGGGAAGAACACCGTGAGCTGCCTGACTATCTCCTTCTCCTCGTCATTGCGCACGGTGTACTCTGCAGGTATGAGCGTGCCAGGGTATATGTTGTCAGGCTCTTCAAGCGTGACATCTATGCTTATGTCAGGCTTCAGGGGGTTGATCGTGAGTGTTGTCGTCTTGGTGAAGTTTATGTCCTGCCTGAGGTCAGGGTCGAAGAAAGATACTGTCGTCGTGATGTTGTAGTATGTCTTGTTGTGCACTATCGGGGGGATCAGCCTGTATGTGTAGACTTCCGTGTCCGCGTCCTTGTTCAGCTTGACCTTCTTGGCATGGACACCTTCTATGTGGAGCTCGGGGGGTATCTTGTCTTTTACCTCGACGTTCTTCAGGTCTACAAGCCTATCATTCGTGACCGAGACCTTGACTTCAGTCTCCTCGCCGCCTTCGAGCACCTCTCCCTCGGAAGAGTCCCATTCTATGGTGAGGTCCTTGGACGGCTGTACTGTTATCAGGAACTCTGTGCTGTTATCCTTTTTCTCCCCGAACTCGTTGGTATACTCTATCGAGACATTTGTCTTGAACTGCTTGCTGGCCTCGAGGTTGGAGGGTATAAGGACTATGCTGTAGGGTATCCTCTGCCCTTCCTCATCTATCTCTGCGTAATGCACTGGCTGGAATCCTGCAAGCTCTGTGTAGACCTTGACGTCGACGTTCTTCAGCTTCGCGTACTTGTTGACGTTCTGCGCATAGACCTTGATGTTGTAAGGGTGCAGCGCCTCGAGGTCTATCGAGTCGTCATCTTCGTCAAGGCGTTCCGCAGCCGAGAAGAGCCTGCTCTTGTCCTCCACTGTCATGCGTATGGCGATTCCAGGATCCCTGACAGTGAGGCTCTCGTATTTGGTATCATTGAAATGCATGTCGTCATAGCTGTAGTCCGTGCGCACCACTATGTTCTGGTCGCCGGTCCTTCTTGCCTCGAGCTTCACTATGAAGAGTTTTGATTTCCCTTCCTTTATCCTTCCGCTCCAGCGCAGAAGGTTACCGCTTATCTTGCTCAGCCTGTCTGAGTACCAGACTATGCTTGACCGGTTCCCGCTTGCGTTGATGTAGTTGAACCTCAGATGTCCTGTAGCCTTGTAGGCCAGGTCAGGGGGAAGGAGCAGCTCGAATGCGTTCAGGTCTATGTAGTCGTCGTAGTTGTTGGTTATGTTGACTATGAGGCGGAGCTCTTCTCCTATGTTTATGCCTGGATTGTCTTCGTCGAAGTCAAACGTGGTGCCGTCGACCTCATAATCCTCGCGCACGACTGATGAGAATATCTCGATGACAGGATCTATGTCGACAGTTAGTGTTGAGGAGTAGTCATCGACCCATTTGAAGCCGTCCCAGTACTTGAGGTGTGCGACAAAGCTCTGGTGCAGCTCCTTTGTGCCTTTTATGATGAACCTGCATTCCTTCTCCTTGTCTTCGTCGAGATGGCCTTGCCAGTATACCTGGTTCTCATGCACCTGGCAGCCGCCTTCAAGGTCGTATATCTCTATGCCCGCAGGGTAATCGTCGGTGAGTATGGCGTTCGGCGCAGTGTCTCCTGTGTTGGTGATCTTTATGGTGACCTCTGCTTCCTGGCCGACATAGAGCTCGGTGTCGTTCATCGTGCGCGTGACCGTAAGGTCTGGCTTTGACCTTGTGATGTTGACCTCGGCGTAGAGCTCGTTCTCCTCCTCGTCGAATGTCGTGTTCTTGAAGCAGATCTCAAAACTCTCCATCTTCTTGCACTGGTAGAGCCGGATTGACTGGTACATCGTGCCTGCGTCGACGAATATCGCGCTGGCGTACTTGTTCATGGTTATTATGAAAGTGAAGTCGTCTATGTCGACGTTCTCCCCTGACAGTATCCTGTCGTCGAAGACCTTGGTCTTCGCTGTCGCTGATGCTGAGAACAAGGCTGCAAATAGGAGTATGACAAGTACTGCCGCACACCTCTTTTTCACTGACATTTTGTATGTTTCGGTTGCTTTTTTATGATCTGAGCACTTCAGCCACTCCGTGCCTGAACGCCAACGTCTCCTCGCGCACCTCGATGTCGCCTTGCTTTTCCTTGTTGACAAGGGTGCTGACAAAGTCCCCTTCAAGGAGGTTGTTCTCGACATAATGCCTGAAAAGCTCTTTCTTGTCTTCCGCATCAGATATCTCGACAAGTATCGATGTCTTCTCCGGAAGCGCATCCTTCTTGACTATGAATACCTTGTAATAATCATCATATATGCCCGAGTCAGGGTCTGCCAGCTCTTTGCTGACCTCTGCGATGTCCGGGTCAGGCATGCCTTCCTGTGTCGCGAACCCTGTCATGATGTTGCCGCCGTCCTCCAGCAGGAACAGGCTGTTTGATTCCAGCAGGTTGTCCCTTATGTTGTTCTCATCAATCCATCTCAGGCCGATCACCACAAGCCAGACAACCGCTATTATGCCTATCACGCTTAGGGCGAAAGAGAACATCTTGCCTATGAATTTCATCAATAGCATCGCTGCTGCTAGAACAACTAGGATGACAACTACTGTCGACAGCTCCATTCAATGACCTCTTTTAGGTATCCGACAGCGAATTCGCTGTGCTTAAGCTACTCAAACCTATAATCTAATAGAGTATTTATATATTAGGGTTTTTAAATGTTACGCTTGCATAGCTTAGAAATAGGGCATCCTTCGCACTTTGGCTTTGTCCTGCAGTGCCTTTTTGCATGCTCTACTATCAGCGCGTGGTATTCCTTGTAGACATCGACGTCTTTCCTGACATCCTGCTCGAACATGATCTGCATTTCATGATAGTCTGCATCTGCTGCGCAGAGGCCGACGCGCGAGAATATCCTCTTGGTATACGCGTCGATGACAAAGCTTGGCTTCTCGAATGCGTACAGCACTATCGAGTCTGCTGTCTCCGGGCCGATGCCTTTCACCTCGAGGAGCAGCCTGCGCAGGCCAACAGCATCCATCGCCATGAGTGACCGCAGGGTGTTGTCCTTGATGAACTTCGATATGATCGCCAGCCGCTCTGCCTTCTGGTTGTAGTAGCCCGCGCTCCTGATCAGCCCAGCTATCTTTTCCTTCTTTGTCTTGAGTATCCTGTCGTGGCGCACCAACTTGTTCTTGTGCAGCTGCTCGAGCGCCTTCTCGACGTTAGTCCATGCGGTGTTCTGCGTGAGTATCGCGCCGAGCATTATCTCGAACCTATGAGCGTCTTTCCTTGGCCTGCCTGAATGGTGCCTTGTCCTCGTCGAGCCTAGCGGCGTGAGGGGCCACCAGCCTTGCGGGCCGTATGTCTTGTGAAGAACGGAGTATATCTTCTGGAGCCTGTTCATGGGTGGTAGAAAACAGTATGCCAATAAAAAGATTTGCTTAGATGCCTGTGCGTGAACCTGGCTGTCCTTCTATGCCCAGCCTGTGGCCGAGAACTTGCACAGCGACTCTTTCAACTCTTGCGCTTATGTCAGAATCAGGCCAGTCTTCTATCTGGATGCAGAGCCTTTCCGTCCTTGCCTCGCGCTGTTCTTTCTGGGACTTGTGTATCCTCAGGAGACTGTCAAGTAGGAATCGTTCTCTCTCGGTCAGGTTCTGGTAAGCACCACGTGCTTTATTCACTATATTGCCTGCTACGTGATAGACCCTGCTGGGCTTTGCGTCTTCTGTAGCCACTGTTCCGGCTTCTGCCCAGACATAGTTGTATATCCTGCCTACAAGTGCTCGCTGTTCCTCAGCGTGCTGAGGCACTCCAGAATATGACCTGAACACATCATAAAGAACTACAGGATTGTCAATCTTAGGCCTTGTGGGCATTCAAACCACCTCTATTGAGCACAATGACCACCCCTATTTAAATCTTTCGTTTTTTAATCACTACACAGTGGCAAAAAATCTTAGGAAAACTATTTATACATAAACTCTTCGCAAATCCCTACTCTAAAATAGAGAAAAAAATAAAAGGATTTTACACCTTTTACACCCTATTCGAAAAAAAAGAAAAAACGGGGGTCTCCAAAAATGGCTAGGAAGAAAGATAGTCCTGAAGAAGATTGGTTTGAGGATGATGAGGCTGAAGAGAAGCAGCCGAAGAAGAAGAAGGGCGGAAAGAAAAGAGGCAAGAATGTTAAGAAGATAATCGCATGGATCGTCGCGTTCATTGTCATTCTGGCTATACTGTTGGTCATCAGGTTCAAGTATGCTGCTCCTGAGGCAGAAGAAGCTGCTTCTGAGGAGCTGCCTCCTCCTGAAGAGGTGGAGAATGTCTACATGCCTGAGCCTGAGAAGAGTGCAGAATCCGAGGACGTCGAGTCTGACACTTATCACGCACCCAAGGAATCTCCAGGACCTGATGTAGTGCCTAAGGAGGACCTTCCGAAGGTGGAAGAGGTGATTGACACCACCATCGAGCCAGAGCTGTTCTCGAACCTGAAGTGCGGGTATGATTATGATGCTAAGCTCTTGTACATGGGCCTCAGGATCTACAATGTCCTTGATGAGGACATCAGGATCAGCCCGAGGGGAGTGATGAAGGGTTACAACACCTATTTCCTTATACGTGGTGTTGTCGACACAGACCCTGGATGCGGCACTGAGCTGGTGCAGCCGGGCGAGTGGACTGAGTGCAAGAGGATAGGGTTCGACCTCGAGAGGTATGCGACCATGCCAGGCATCAACAGGATAAGCGTCCAGGTGCCGGGCAAGACAGAGGCTCTCCTCGTCGAGTGCCCTCAGTATCCGGAGTCGCACTTCGAGACAGAGGAGTAAGCGCTCAAATCTTTTCCAATATTTTTTTATCTATTTCTTTTTTATTTCTATACGGCTAATATGAAATCCTTGTGATTCTGATGAATATCAGAATCACCTGTTTTCCTGTTCTTATTAGCCTGTCGATGTTGTATGCTATGACTCTTGTGAGGATTTCTACTCTTTGGAGCTTGTCTGTGCGCGATTTAACGT
>JAHJSS010000036.1 GCA_018830225.1 Nanobdellota archaeon | reverse complement strand
GGCGAGGCGTTCAGGAAAGACAAGTCATTGATAACCGGCAGCGAACTAGACCTCCAGGTCCCTATGACTGAAGTGGAGCTCGAGAAGAACGAGAAAGGTAAGTTCCTCATAGGAGTCGAAGTCCCCAAAGATGCAGAGAAAGGCACATACATCTTCAACGTGGTCGTGGACTATGAAGGGAACCCGAGCGCAGAACCACCCATACCAGATAAAAGACCTTATGATAACCCGTTGCAGTTCATCGTGAAAGTGCCGTAAGACACGATCTTATTCTTATACACAGCACAACCACCTAGCAGCGCTTCTAAGAGCTCAGCAGTAACAGAGAGGTAGCGCGGTTAACAGGTCTAACTGGTGTTCCATAGCTGCGTGGTTATGCTGCGCAATAGGTAGAGCACTACTGCGCAACCGACGCATATCTTCTTGATTTATTTATCGAGCTAACTCACTTTATTTGCGAATCTTTTCGTAGGGGTTGCTAGGCAGTAGTGCTCGGGCTTGTATGGATAAGAAATCACTTCTTCTTGGTTTTTGACTTCACTTCTCTTTTTACAGCAGGCTTTGCTTTTTCAGAGAAAACACCAGCGATCTTAGCGTTGCAGAAACCGCACCTGCCATCATGCACCTTGATGCTGTTCACGGTGAAGAACGCGCTGCGGTCAATCAGCTTCTTCCTGCACTTAGGGCAGAACGTGTCCTCAGTATTGTCCAGTTTCATGTTACCCACGTAGACATGATTCAGCCCTGTGCCTTTAGCTATGTCGTACGCAGCTTTCAATGTCTCAGGCGGAGTAGGCGGAAGGTGCGCGAGCTGGTAGTAAGGGAAGAACCTTGAAAGATGCAGCGGCACATCAGGACCAAGTTCCTTGACGATCCAATCACACTGCTTCTTTATCGTCGCAGAGTCATCATTCAGGTCAGGTATTATCAGAGTTGTGAGCTCCACCCACACGCCCATTTTCTTAACAGTCTTGATCATATCAAGGATAGGCTTCAGATGGCCCTGGCAGTACTTCACGTAGAACTCCTCTGTGAAACCCTTCAGGTCAACATTACATGCGTCAATGTACTTGTACAGCTCCTTGAGCGGCTTCTGGTTGATATAACCGTTCGTGACCATGATGTTCTTCAGGCCAGCTTTCTTCGCCAGCTTTGCGGTGTCAAGGACGTATTCGTAGAAGATAGCTGGTTCAACATAAGTGTAAGCGATGGTCTTGCAACCCGCTTTCAGTGCATTGTCGACGACCTCTTGGGGGGACATCTCAAAACAATCCACATCCTCAGGACCGCGCTGGGATATCTGCCAGTTCTGGCACCACTTGCAGTGCAGGTTACAGCCAGGAGTAGCTATGCTGTATGCTTTAGTGCCGGGCAGGAAATGGAACAAAGGCTTCTTCTCGATGGGGTCCACGCCGGCAGTGCAGGGCAGGCCATAGACAAGCGAGTATAGAGTCCCTGCGCGGTTCTCCCTCACCCTGCAGCTCCCTCTCTTGCCGTGCAGTATGATGCATTCATTAGGGCAGAGATGGCACTGCACCTTCATCCTGTCAAGCTTCTCGTAAAACATCGCTTCCTTCATCTTCCACCCCCCTTCCGGACCTTGCCGGTGATCAAGACAGCGGCAGTCTTAGGCAGCCTGCTGATTATCTCAGGCATGAGCCTTATCGAGAGCAGAAGTCCGAGTATAGAGACGCCGAACATGATTAGGAACAGCGTCTGGAAACCCAGCGCAGTGACGATACCAGCGCCGATTATCGCAGAGGAAGCGGTCACTATGTAATACATCACCTCCCAGTCGCCCCAACGCGAAGCCTCCTTTCCCTTGTCTATATGAGTGGTGAACAGCGCGTCATAGGCAGGGATGGTGAACGCCTCGCCGAGGCCCAGCAAGACCTGCACGATCATGAGGTGCAGAGGGCTGCTGATGAAGATGTAGCCGAATATGGCCACCGACCTCATAGCATAGCCTCCGATTATGAGCTGCTCGTAATGCTTGACACGGTTCTCCCACCGGCTCATCAGGAAGACCACTATTCCCGCGGTCAGCATGAACGCAGCCCAGGCCCAGCCGGCATCAAGAAGGTCGCCTCCTATGTTCTCCACAAAGATTGCATAGATAGGGCCGAACAGGCCTACCGCGAATATGAAGCACGCGTCAGTCAAAAGAAGAGTCTTGAGGGTCCTGTTCAACATATCACCTTTTTTTAGCTTGACAAGGGGAGAGTGTTTTTATATCTTTTGCAACAAAAACGCTTAAATAGTGCGTCCTTCTATTTGACAGCAAAATGAGTGCAGAACTGTGGACATACTCCCTCGTGAGCGTATTCCTGGTGAGCATCGTATCGTTCATAGGAGTGATCACGCTGAGCATGAGCGACAGGCTCCTGAAGAAGATGCTGCTGTTCCTGGTCAGCTTCTCAGCAGGCGCGCTGTTCGGAGGGGCGTTCTTCCACCTCATACCTGAAGCGACAGAGGCGAGCGGCATAACGACAGCAGCAGCATACGTCGTGCTCGGGCTCCTCGTCTTCTTCATACTCGAGAAGTTCGTACACTGGAGGCACTGCCACGTACCGACATCGAAAGAGCACCCGCACCCGCTCGGGATAATGAACCTTGTGGGCGACGGCTTCCACAACTTCATAGACGGGGTTGTGATAGCAGCGTCATACCTCGTGTCTATACCGCTGGGCATGGCGACCACATTCGCAGTCCTGCTCCACGAGGTGCCGCAGGAGATAGGCGACTTCGGCATACTGCTCCACGCAGGCTTCAAGAAGACAAAGGCATTGCTGTTCAACTTCGCATCAGCACTGGCAGCAGTCCTCGGCGCGCTCGTCACCCTTGTCATAGGAACAAGAGTAGCAGGCATAACAGAGGTCATGATCCCATTCACAGCAGGAGGGTTCATCTACATAGCAGGCTCTGACCTGATACCTGAGCTGCACAAGGAAAGCGCACCTGCCAAATCAGTCATACAGTTCCTCGCGATAGTCCTGGGAGTCGCGCTCATGGTCGCGTTCACGCTGATAGAATAAAAAGAATAAAAAGAATAAAAAAAAGAAAAACCTTTTAAAACACCGTTCTTTCTGGTGCTGCACAAAGAGGTGATCGGTTGCTCAAGCTTAAGCGCGAGGTCGGCCTGTTCGGCGCGACAATGTACATTCTCGGAGTGATCATAGGCGCGGGAATCTATGTGATAATAGGCAAGGCAGCAGGCATCGCAGGCAACTCCATCTGGCTCGCGTTCCTCATCGCGGCACTCATCTCAGCATGCACAGGCCTGAGCTACGCAGAGCTCTCATCCACGTTCCCATACGACGCGGCAGAATACGTCTACACAGAGCGCGCGTTCAAGGACCGCCGCTTCTCGTTCGGCATAGGCTGGCTGAAGCTGGTCACGCACATCATAGGGACATCAGCGGTAGCGCTGGGCTTCGGAGGGTACCTGGCCCACCTCACAGGCATCAACTTCATACTCTGCGCGCTCCTCCTCCTCTTTGTCCTGACATTGATAAACCTCGTCGGCGTCAAGCAGGCAGTGTGGATAGACATAATCATGGTAGTGGTGGCAATCATAGGCCTGATCATAGTCATAGGATTCGGAGCCTCCTCGCTCCACAGCTTCGACTTCTACCTTGAGATGCCGTCAGGCACAGAGGGCATAATCACTGCCGCAGCGCTCGTGTTCTTCGCGTTCCTCGGTTTCGAGAACGTCGGGAACATCGGAGAGGAAGTCAAGGACCCCAAGAAGACACTCCCCCGCGCGCTGATAATATCAGTCATAGTATCGACGATACTTTACGTCCTCGTCGCGGTCATCGCAGTCAGCGTAGTGCCGTGGAACGAGCTCGGGACATCCACATCACCGCTCTCCGACGTGATGACCGCTCTGCTAGGCAGCAAGGCAGGCATACTCATGGCAGTGATGGCACTGGCTGCCACAGGGTCCACTGTGCTTGGCCTGCTCATCGGGACTTCACGCATGGTGTACGGCATGGCAGAGGAGAAGACACTGCCTGGGATATTCCTGAAGGTCAGCAGGAAAAGGAGGGTCCCCTATGTCGCGATAATACTCGTCGCGCTGGCATGCGCCATCTTTGTCATACCCGGCGACATAACATCTGTGGCGTTCCTCACTGACTTCGGTGCGCTGTTCCTGTTCATGGTCATAAACCTCTGCCTGATAGTCCTCAGGTACTCGCACCACCACATACCGCGCGGGTTCAGGGTCCCGCTGAACATAGGAAAGTTCCCGGTCATACCTGCGCTGGGAGTGCTGACCTGCGCAGGACTGCTGTTCAGCTTCGAGAAGAAAGTCTTCCTCTTCGGCATACTCATGTTCCTCGCAGGCATACTGCTCTACACCATATTCGGGGAGAAGAGGCACGCTGAACACTTGCGGAGCAAGATCGCTGGACCTGCTGAATCCCCCTCAGAAGGATCGATAGCAGATAAGCCTTCGGCGAAAGAAACAAAAGAGGCTGCGGCGGCCAAAGCAAAGAAAGCGACCCGGGCAGGCGGGGCAGCCGCAAAGGCAGGAAAGGCAGCGCGCGGCAAGGCCAAGATGGCTGCCAAAAAGAAGAAATAAAGGGACAAAATTTAAATACCGACTTCTGCTACTATACTTCCACTATACCTAATAATATCAAGTGGGGGTGCGTACTACATGAGACATTTCGTGATCATTCTGGTCGTCGCTGCCATGCTGGCACTCAGCGGCTGCGCAGGCGGGCAGACAGAGGCAAAGCCGACAGCAAAGCCTGCAAAGTATGCAGGTTTCATGGACCTAAAGGCAGGGCAATGGGCAGAGGTCGTGACAAAATCAGGAGGAGAGACAGTAAAGACAAGGACAGAAGTGATCGAGAGCTCGCCCTCACTAGCGAAATTCCAGATCATAACAGAGGCGGACGGACAGGAGACAGTCGCGCAGTTCTGGCTCGACAGGAGAGAAGGAAAGCCGACAAAGTACCTGGTGAAGTCCGGCGAAGAGGTCATGTGCCTCGACGTGTCGCAGATGCCTAAAGGCGCTGTCCCTTCAGAGGGAGGAGCTTACCCTTCAGACAAGCCAGGCATAACGCACGGGACCTACCCGACGCCGACAGGCAAAGAAGTGACAGTCGCGAAGTTCACCACATCATCAGGCGAGATATGGGTATCCTCAGAGGTGCCGTTCGGCCTGGTGAAGACAGTCAGCAACGGGAAGACAGTCTCATCGCTGTATGACTTCGGCACCATAGGCGCGAAAAGCAGGATAGACGAGGCAGACGCAGAGGACTGCAGAGACATGAGCGAGGAAGTCTCCTACGTGGCCGCGCCCCCGGAACAGGAGGAAGAGCAGACCGACTACGAAGCATACTACGAATCAGAACCCGCAGATGAAGACCAGAACTATGAAGCGAGCACATACGAGCGCGGCACAGGAGAGGACGTCGACTTCAACTGCGCAGACTGCGAAGGCATGCCTGCGATGGCAAAGAATACCTGCCTCGCGGCTTGTCGATAAATATTTTTTCTTATTGCATTCTCTTTCAGGTCATCAATCATGCTGGCCGGTGCTCAGGCCTGTTCAGCCCTGCGACAGGAAATCATCAACAGTCTTATGATCTGTGATGCCGTATTGCGGCTTCCTGAGGCGCTTCAGGGCATTGCCCTCTATCTGACGGATCCTCTCCCTCGTGACCCCTTCTTTCTCACCCACCTGCTGCAGGGTGAGGTCATTGTCATCGCCGATCCCGAACCTCCGCCGAAGTATCCTCTCCTCCCGCGGGTTGTTGAGCTTACTCAATGCAGAATCCAACCTCTCCCTGATGCTGACCGCAATAGCATCATCCACTGGCGAAGGGGATGACCTGTCCTCGACCATGTCCTGCCACTCGGCATTCTCCTCTATCTCCATGTTCCTGGATGCAGGCGCGTTCAATGATGGGGTGTGATGGATCAGCTCATACTGCTTGAGCAGGCGCACCTTACTGACAGGGATACCCATCCTCTCAGCAATGGCCTCCAGAGGCACCTCGTCAACAGCATGCTCCCGCATATAGTTCCTCTCAGCGCGGGCCATCCTGCTGATGGACTCGACCATGTGCACAGGTATGCGGATGACTTTTGACTTGTCCATGAGCGCCCTTGCTATCGCCTGCCTTATCCACCATGTCGCGTACGTCGAGAACCTGTAGCCCAGGTCAGGGTTGTACTTCTCGACAGCGACCATCAGCCCGATGTTCCCCTCCTGGATAGCGTCCTGCAGAGGGAACTCGCGTCTCGTGTATTTCTTCGCGATGCTGATCACGAGCCGTAGGTTAGATGTCGCGAGCCTGTGCCTCGCAGCATGATACATCTTCTCAGCAGACAGCAGCCCAGCATACTTCTTCCCTGCATCACGCGCACGGAAGCCGAAATCATCCAAGAAACCCTTGACGCGGCTGGTCGAAGGGCGCTTGCAGCCACTTTTCCCGTTGCCCTTATACGCGGCAAGCATCCTGTGATGCTCGTCTGCGGCAGAAGCATACTCGCCGAGCCTGGACCTTATCGCCGCGAGGACCCTGTCGCCGAATGCAGGGTCAAGCGAGCAGCCGTACACAGCCTCCCTTATCGACTCAGGGTCTTCGCCTCTCTTTACCCTCAGCACAAACCTCCTGAATGCTTTCTCACAGTCTACCTCTTTGCCTGCGTCCTCCAACTCGTCAAGGCCAGCGACAAGACTGCTGATGTCATGCCCATTGCTGAGAATCTCCCTTGCGCGAGCAAGGACAGCCTTCCCGCCCATAGGCGTCAAGAATATTATGTCCTCCAGCCCCTTCCTCGCTTCCCTTATGCTGTACGCGGCCTCAAGCTCCTGCTCAGGCGTAAGAAGAGGGGCCCTGCCTGCCTGCGCAAGATACAGCACAAGGGAACTGTTCCTGTAGGTGAAGCTGCCGCCTAATCTCTCTGAATCAGGCTCATAATCATCAATAGTAGCGACCATGTTAAAGAGACATCCGAAAAACCCCTGGGAACATTAGACATTGTGTATTTAAATACTTTTACCAATACTTTTAAATACTCAAAAGCAGACCTGCTTTTTAAAAAGAGGTGCGAAATGGACCCATTACTGTCCCTGCTCATAATAATAATGCTCGCATATTCTTTCGGCGAGGTCGCGCGCTACTTCAAGATACCGCGCGTCGTGGGCCAGCTGTTCGCAGGGATCGTCCTGGGCATACCATACATCAAGCAATACCTGCTGTCAGGAAGTAACGCAGATCTCATATCCTTCCTCGCAGACCTCGGCATACTCCTCCTGTTCTTCTTCGTCGGCCTGCAGATAGACATGTACTCATTCAAGAAGTACTTCAGGGAATCCGCGCTGATATCCCTGTTCAACACAGCGCTCCCGCTCATCGGCGGCTTCCTGCTGTTCAATTTCCTCGGCTTCGGCATCGTGCCTTCTGTGATAGTCGGGATATGCCTCGCAGTATCTTCGCAGTCGGTCTCTGTCGCAGTGCTTGAAGAGCTCAAGATGCTCAAGAGCAAGATAGCCAAGCTGGTCATCACAGCGGGCGCTGTCGACGACGTCTTCGAGCTGATACTCATCAGCGTCGTGCTCACGCTCATACACGCGTCCATAGGCCAGTCATCATCGATAAAGGTCCTGATTGACATCAGCCTGTTCGTCGCGGCCATAGTCTTGTTCCGCTACCTGATAATACCTGTGCTCATGCACCTTTTCGCACAGGAGAAATCCATAACATACCTCTTCACAGGGGCGGTCGTGGTGACGCTGATCCTCGCGCTCGTCACGTTCTACCTCGGGCTCGGCGCAATCATAGGCGCACTGTTCGCAGGCATCATCGTCAGGGAGGTGCTGCTCACAGGCAAGAACAAGAAGCCCTGGGAGGAGCACAACATAGCCAAGGCGATACACATAGCGTCGTTCGGATTCCTGGTCCCTATATTCTTCGCATGGGTCGGCATAAACACAGACCTCACCAGCATCATACACAGCAGCGGCACGATAGCAGTGCTCGTCGGCATAGCTGTCGTCGGCACTGTGGTGGGCTCGATGATAGGCGTGAAGCTCCACAAGGGAGGGACCTGGCTGGAAGGGTTCACTGTCGGCTGGGGCGTGACGCCGAAAGGGGATGTCGAGCTCGTGATAGCGTCGCTGGCGCTGACCAAGGCGCTGATATCAGAGAGCCTGTTCTCCTCGCTGATAATGATGGCGATATTCACGACGCTGATATCGCCCATAGTGTTCAGGTACATGATAAAGAAGTGGCACAAGGGTAACTGACAGCAAGCATCCGCCCAGCGGCACCGCCGCTCCAGAGCGCCGCCAACCGGCGCTCGCTCCGATACTCTTTCTGCCGATCTTTGCTGAACTGCGATAACAAGCGCTTCTCAATCTGTCAGCTCGCTAGGCCTGGCTGGCGGCGCTGAGGCGAGAAGCTGGACAGACACAAGAATATCACTCTGAAGAGAAGAGCTTGCCAAGCACGTCCATTGTGTAGAGCATCGTGGCCTGCGCCTGGTTCTGCGACGGGGCGAAAGACTCCTGCTTGGTGTGGACAGAGAATATGCGCACCTGGTTGATGAAATGTATCTGCTGCGGAAGCCCTGGGTCGAGCCTTATGCTCTTCTCAGACATCCTCGCGACGAGCTTGCCCAGCCCGATGCCGGGCTCCTTCTCAAGCGCGTCATTGCCTGTGACCTCAAAATACTTACGGTGCAGGGCAGTCTCTATTATGCGGCCGCAGAGGATGATTGCGCTGCGGTAGCAGCCTGAGCCGAAGCACCTCTGGAGCTCGTCGACATCAGCCTGTATGTTCTCAGCGATCTCCTCAGGCAGCGCAGGGAGCGTGAAGTCCATCCTGACACCACCCTTCCCGGACCTGGGCGCAGGGGCAGCAGCAGCCTCCTTCTCAAAATCCTTGATCTCCTTCTCCAGCTCCTCTACCTTCTCGATCTCAGTCAGGTCGCGTTCGACAGTCTCTATGATCGGGAGGAGCTTCTGCGGCTCAAGATACTGCTCCCTGACGAACTTGGCATTCACCATCACCCTCGACAGGAAGTCATTCAGGCGCGGGTTCCTGTTCTGCTTATGCAGCTTCCCGATGATCAAGACGAGATCATCCGCGCTCTTCTTTATGCGGTCTGTCAGGTACTTTGTCTTGTTCATCCTGTAATCATAGATATAGTTCCCGGAAGTGATGGCCTTCTTGAGGTCTCCCTTCTGCTGAGAAGCGACAAGGACCTTCTCCTTGATATCATTGAGGGTGACACGGAACTCTTTGAGGGCCATGCCTGAGAATCTGTCTCTGTAGTATAAAAAGTTTTCCTGTCACCAGCCAAGTTAACTTAAGCGCCAAAGCAGCGCTCGCCGCATTTTAAGCGGCAGCTGCCGCGCTGCTAACGCGCTTTGCCGGCAAGGAATTAATCAGTTCAGCACGGGAGGCTCACGCCTGACCGCGTATTGTTGGCAATGAGGCCGGTTTCCACTTCTCTCAGCAACCGACGCACAAGCGGTGGCAGCTGCCAATCAAGAAGCGGCGGCACTGCTTACGATGAATTCAGTGGTAGCTGCCAAGAAGTTTAGGTGTGGTTGCCTGCTGCGGTGTTGTAGATCAGGTCATACCAGGATATGAGATGGGCGAGGACGGTCTTGCCATCATCTGCCACGACAGGGTGGCGCAGGCGGCTCACATACGCGTGGATCCTGTCGTCCTGGACAAGGCCAGGGCCGCCAGCGACATGATACTTCCTCCTGTTGTGCCTGTTGAACCTGCTCTCACCAGGGTCAAGAAGCTCATCGCTCGCGAGCTCATAGAGGCTGACACTCTGCCCCCTGAAACGCCCACTCAAGACGCCTGTGACTGTCCCGCATACCCTTCTCTTGAACAATTCAACAGAAAACGGCGGCCGGTCCTTATGGACAACCTTCGCGGGAATATAGGTATCCTTAACCCCTGAATAAGCTGAGTTAACCCTTATACCAAGCGCATCTTCCATCAAACCACCCTCAACACCTTAAAAAATGGCAGCGCACGCCATTATGCATGCAGACTGATGTGCGCAACAATGTTTAAAAAACTTGTTCTTGAGGGGGATGCCCTGCAAAACTCCAAACAGGAATCCTTAACAGAAAAATTTATAACGGCACTCCTTTCTGCGCATCGTATGGCAGAGATGATCAAGAGCAGAAGGAACCACACAGTAGACACTGCTGTGCTCAGCACACTGCGTGAGATAAAGATGCACATGCACGACACAGAAGGGGCAGACCCGACACCTTACATAATGAAAGTCGCTGCCCGGAGAAGGACATATATCGAGACCATACGCCTGTTGTGCAAGTCGCACGGCAAGGATCCTGTGGTATACATATCACTGTTCGAGAGGCAGATCGACTACCTGCTGCAGCAGTATGCCTCTGAAAATGCAGCACAGGAAGCTGAAGAAGCACTGCCTGACCTGTTCGCATAAGCGCTGACAGCAAGGATAGCGCCCAGCCTCATTTAAAAACATTCTCCACTTTATAATAGTCTCTTTCAGTTAATTTTAAATATATCCCCTTTCTGGTTCCTGATGGGAGAAAGAGGACAGAAAGCGCTCAAAAAGCTTCAGAGGTGTTCGGTGGCAATGGAAAAAAGGGTCTTTGTATTCATCATATTCATTCTGACGCTGCTGCTCCTGGTGCCTGCGGCAATCGCTGCAGAGGAGCACAAATACTACATAGCAGGAGCCTACATCAACCAGGACTCGGCAGCATTCCTGAACATACTCAACCCTGGCGATACCTCTGCGGATGCGCAGGTAAGGATATTCTACGAGAAGAACGACTCAGGAGGGTTCAAGCTGACAGTGCCGGCGCACAGCACGTCAAACACAGACCTTTCAAAACACCTCGACAGCAACTTCGGCCTCGAGATCACGTCCGGGAGCCCGCTGGCCGTCGACTCAGTGCAGTACGACACCACATACTCAGGCGGCTTCGGCACGCTCGCTGCGCTGAAGCCAGACTATGTGTGGCACTTCGCAGAAGGATACTCCAGCGGCATGGTCAAGACATACCTCTACATACTGAACCCTGGCGCGCGAGAGGCCAACATCGGCGTGACACTATATTACGACAGCGGCGAGAAGAAGACATTCAACCTGAACGTGCCCGCGCAGAAGCACCTGCGCGTCGACCTGAAGGATAAGACCATGCCTGAGAAGCGCTTCGGCATGAAGGTCACGAGCACAGTCCCCATAGTTGCGTCCGCAGGCAACTTCAACAAGAAGTTCAGCGGAGGCAGCGGCGGAACAGGCACGAGCCTGCTCGCCAAGAGATGGATGTTTCCTGACGGATACACCAGCACAGAGGCCACAGAGTTCATCAACATCCTCAACCCTTCCCTCGGGGTCGCCCACCTGAAGGTGACGCTGCAATATGACGACGGCACAACCAGGTCGTTCGATGAGACAGTCCCTGCGCAGTCCAAGAAGATGATACTCCTCAACAACTTCGCGCAGGAGATGAAATGGTTCAGCACCATAGTGGACAGCGACGTCAACATAGCAGTGGAGAACACACACTACGACTCATCATACTCAGCAGGCCACGGCGGGATCGGAGCGACATCCGGAGCCACAGAGCAGTATTTCGCGAATTCGGTCGCGGGCGACAAGTCCAAGAGCTATCTCGCGGTCTACAACCCGTCAGACAAGGAAGCCCTGCTGGACATCACATTCTACTATCTCGACGGCACAGTCAAGCAGCTGCAGGAGAGCGCGCCTGCGCTCATGCGCAGCACGATAGACCTCAACAAGAGGGCTGTCATAGGCATGCAGTTCGGCATGCAGATCAAGAGCACAGAGCCTGTCGTCGCAAGACAAGTGACCTATAACCAGAAGCAGTCATCAGGCTACAGCCAGTTCGGCGCGGTCATCCCTGCCAAAGAGAAGGCAGAGGTAGTGGAGGAGACCCTGCCCGAGGAGGAAGCGCCAGAGGCACGCGCAGAAGGATACACCCTGCAGAAAGAGGAAGTGGTCGCGCCATCACGGTTCAAGGAGAAGATAGCTGCAGGCATGTCCTCGGCAGCGAAGTACACATACGACAAGGACGGCCAGACAGTGGTCGCATGGATGCTCAGGTATTCTGATACAAAGGCCGTGTCGAAAGCGCTCTCGGCAGCGCTCGGCGGAGAGATGTTCACGCTACTCGAGGTCAGGCCCGACTATGTAAGAGGGCTCCCTGCGCACAGCTTCATCGCAGAGAAGTCAGAAGGATACATGTGGACCGGCGGCAATGACCTCTACGTGACAGTCGCAGCAGACGCAGAGGACGCATACGGCCTCGCAGAGCTGTTCGCATCAGGCAATGCGCCCCTGACAAAGGAGAGGACAGGCCTCGGGACGATAATAGTCGTGCTTGCCGCCCTGATAGCGCTCATATTCTTCGTGAGATGGGTCTTCCGCAGGACACCTGAAGAGGCAGCTGAGGAGAAATCAGCATGGGAGGATGTCATACCGTCGGCAAAACCAAAGACAAAAAAGCCTGCGAAGAAAGAGAGCGCTCCGAAGAAAGCAGTCCCTGCAAAGAAAGAGAAGCCGGTGAATAAATCAGAGGCCCCACAGAAGAAGCACGAGCCTAAGAAAGAGGAGCACAGGCCAGAGAAGAGGCATGAAGAGAAGCTTGCCAAGAAAGAGGAGCACAAGCCAGAGAAGAGGCATGAAGACAAGCCTGCGAAGGAAGAGCGCAAGCAAGAGCACAAGAAAGAAGAGAGCCTGAAGAAGCCTGCGGAGCGGGTGAAGAACATATCCATAAGGGAGATACCGCGCGAGAAGATGACTGCGCAGGACCTGCTCGACCAGATGGAAGAGATACCTGAATACGAGGACGTGTTCAGGCATGTCAACAGGGACCAGGAAGAGATAAAGCAGAAATGAACTTCATGTGCTGATTATTATCTTGTCATCATCCTTGAGCGAGAACTCGATTTCTGAGCCGTTGCGGAGACCCATAGCCTCACCGACCTCTTTAGGGATGCGCAGTATCAGATTGCTCCTTACCTGGTTAAGCTTGAGCCGGAACTTCTGCTTCTTCAGCTTGTTGAGCAGGAGTATGCGCTGGGCCTGGTCGGCGTCATAGTAAACCTCTCCGCAATCGCCGCACTTCCAACCATCAACAGCATACTGATTGAACTTCAGGCCTCTGATATACTTCATTTTCCTGCCGCACTTATAGCATCTCACCATCATGACCTCCTAGTGAACTTCCCGAAATGGATCAAGACCCAACATTCTTCTCTCCTGACCTCATTATAATCCTTGGCGACGACTACATTGAAAGTCTTGTTGCCCCTGTCCAGCCACTTCTCTATCGTCCCTGCTTTCCTTTTCCTTGGCGCATCATGCCCCTCTTCCAGCACTTTTATGACATCATGCAGGTCCTTGCCTTCTCTTGCCAGCTCTTGCATCGCCGAGTGGGTGACGTCAATCCTCAATCCTTTATGCCTTGGCGTGACAAGGCCTCTGAATATGTCATCAACATATGTTATTGACATATTTAAATCTTTCGGTATTTTATGCATAGGGATATTACTCAGCCGCGCTTAATAAGTGTTTTGCAGAAAAAATCGGATGATTTCCGACGAGAAAATAAGAATTCCGGATTCAATGATCTTCGTACTGCCTGTCCTTACCACCTAGCTTTACGTTGGTGTGGACGGATTTAGTCTCTTTAGCAGGGAACCTATGCTCGTTCTTCCTTATGACCTTCTCGATGGCATGGTCGATGTTCACCTCGCCGCTGTTGGCCAGCAGCGCAAGGAACCAGTAGAGGTCGCCGATGTTGTCCTCCAGCTCCTCCTTGTTGTCGAGCAGGGCTTTCCTGAGTCTTTCCGGATCCTGCTCCCACTTCACGATGTTGCGCATCTCACCGACCTCCTCAATGATGCCCAGCAGGAGATCCTTGGGGTTGTGGAACTGGCCCCACTCCCTATCCTCAGCAAACTGCCTGATGCGCTTCTGGAACTCGTTCATGCAGACGCTGGAGAGGGCAGGGCTTAAATAATTTCCTAAGATTTATAAATGAAAACCCCTTAGACAGGCAAAACGAGGTCTTCACAATGAAAAAGATGATGCTCATCGCCATTGTTCTATTATTGCTCACAGGCTGCGCAGCAAGGGTGACTGTCAAGGACATCAACGCAGACCCTGAGAAGTACATGGGAGAGAAAGTGGTGGTGTCGGGCAAGGTCGTGGCGCCGCTGCAGATGGGCACGCTCTCAGGCTTCACGCTCAAGGATGACAAGTCATCCCTGATAGTGTCATCAGACCTGGTGCCCACTGCGGGAGACACAGTCACTGTCAAAGGAATAGTCGTGAAAGGCGTGTTCACAGGCCATTACCTGTTCGCAGAGGAAGTGAGATGAGGCTCACGCCGGTAAAGCTAGCACTTCTCGCAGCCATCCTCGCACTACTCGCTCTCGGCATCTGGAACTTCATCCACACAAGGGAATTCCTTCTCCTCCTGGTCGTGTGCTTCATCCTCCTGATGTGGGCAGTCAAAGGATTATTCTACCGCGGCATGATAGGCATAATCAATAATGTGTTCGACCTAGGAAGGCCAGGCACGCAGATAACTCTTGGCATACTCGGAGGGGCTGCTGCAGGCCTGTTATTAGGTCTGTCCCTGGAGAACATGACGCTCGGCCTGGAAGGCAGGAGGGTGATAGGCGTGTTCACACCGCCTTATGATGCAGAAGGGCTGGTGCCGCATATAAGGCCTGCGATGGCAAGGAAAGGGGTGTATAGGTAGTGCCGGAAAGTCTCTGGGTGGTCCGGAATATTTTTGATTTTCTCGACGGAGAATTTATTAATTCGTGCGGCCGGGAATTCTGCGTGGGCTGAGCGGTTAGCGAAGACCCGCAGTTGAAAGGCCGCCGCAGACGTTATATTCTCATTCTTCTTTAGAAGTGACCATAGCCGCGCGCCGCTTGCGCGGCGCCTAAAG
>JAHJSS010000035.1 GCA_018830225.1 Nanobdellota archaeon | reverse complement strand
TGATAGGCTCATAATTCTGGGGTTTTAAGAGGTGAAGATTTTATGAAAAACTACCCAAAATACACCGTCGAGGTTAAAAAAATCAAAGGAATTGAAAAGGAAAAGGTCACGACGCTAAAACTAAAGGGTTTCCTGAAGGCCCTGACCACCGAAAGATTTATATAGATAATAAATGTTGGTTGATATCAATTATCGTTATATTTAGCAGAAACCAGCCCTTCTCAAAGGGTAATGTGTCAAAAACTGCTTTAACAGTTTTTGACCACACAAAATCCTGTAAGGGATTTTGAAGTTTCAAAAGGAGGTTAGAAAAGATGGAGAATAACGACATATCGAAACGAACCGTTCTAGTTCTCTTGATTCTGACGCTCGTTGTTTCTGTTGTTGGGACTTGGACAATTCTCTCTCAACCGACAACTATCTACAGGACAGTCGAGCTTGGTCAGCCCGTACATGGTAAGGTGCAGCTGAATATTAATGACGCCACGCCTGCAGCCCCGGTTCTTGCTGAGGAAGGCGGGAAAGTAGCAATTAACATAGTCAAATAGGTAAAAGGAGGTTAGAAAAGATGGACGAGATATCTAACAAGACATTGGCTACATTGCTTGTCGTCGCGATCGTGATTTCTTTGGCCGGGACATTCTTCGCAATGAGGGGCGTCTCACAGGTCACAAACATTATAAGCGGCGCACAGACTGCGACCGGTACAGCAAAGGTCAACATTTCAGAGCAAACATCGATAACACTGATAAAGAACACTGTTGATTTCGGTACAGGAAGAAGGGATTCAGCCTACGCGACAGATTCTGAGTGCAACCTCACTTCGAGCCAACCAATCCCTAGCTGCTGGAACGACACAGGGAGCAACTACCTGGCCAACAGCGGTGACTTCCAGGTTGAGAACGACGGAAACGTGCCGGTTAACGTCACGATTAACGGGACAGTGAGCGCAGATTTCTTTAACTCTTGCACCACAACGACAATCATCGGCGGCGATCCTCAGTACATGTTCAGCAGCGCTGATCCTACGACAGGCGGTGGATGCCAGTCAGGCAACCAGGTTGCTCTTGCTAACTTTACAGGCTCGCCTCAGCGGATATGCGGTAACCTGACTACTGATACTGGAGATGACCGTGTGAACGTCACCATCGAGTTAAGGGTGCCTTCGGGTCCTGCAGGAGAGTGTGAGGATGAAGGAGTCAAGTTCACTGCACTGAGGAACTATTAAGGCAGTTCCTTATTTTTTTTCTTTTTTTTATAAAATGAAAAATTTATTCCCCTTATTGATTGTTCTTTTGATGATATGCGCATACAGTGCAGGCGCTGTCGGCATCGCAGGCCTTGATACCAACAGGCGCGAGCTCTTTGTGCCTGGCTCGGTCTATGAGTTCAATTATGAGCTTGTCGCTGGCTATGTCATCAATGATTATACTGTCTCTGCCACAGGTGGCCTCGCCAAGTATGTTGTGCTTGACAGGACTAGTTTTGAGAATGTCTCTCCTGGCAGCAGGATACCTTTCTATGGCAGGATAATATTCCCTTCAGAGATTGACCCTCCTGGCTGGCATCTGACATATATCTGCGTCGAGGAGGGATGCACTGTGAAAGGCACTGTGTGCGGCAGGGCGAGCGCCTGCGCAGGCCTGAACTTCATGGTCCTCTACCCAGGGATAAACCCTGTGGTCTCTCTTTCCGCCCCGAATGTCAATAGGGACCAGGCTGTCAGCTTCAAGGTTTCTGTGAACAACCTCGGGAAGGATGATATAGCATCTTGCGCAGGCACGATTGATGTGTTTGACCTCCAACGCACAAAGGCAGGTGTCGCACAGGTCATAAGCAGGCCTGTCAAGTCTGCCGAGACAGTGCAGCTGGATGCGCTGTTCAACACTGCAGGTCTCCTGCCTGGCAACTACACTGCCACAGCCGACATCGACTGCGACGGCACGATAAAGGACGCGAATGCGAGCTTCAGGATTGGCACCCTTGATGTGAAGATTGTCGATTACACCAAGGAGCTCGAGACCGGCGGCATAAAGCGGTTTGTCACCAAGGTTGAGAGCGTATGGAATGACCCTCTTGATGCTTATGCTGAAATAGTGATATTTGACAGCAACTCTTCTGTGACTGCCAAGACATCCACTAACAAGCTTCAGCCTTGGAAGACCCTTGACCTGGAGGCGTTCGTAGATACCTCAAAGCTTGAGGAGAAGGAGTACAGCGTAAAAATCAATGTTTTCTATGCTGAGAAGAGCAGTGTCTTTGAAGGCAAGATCAGGATGGTTGCTCCTCAGCCTGGCGCAGTGGCAGAGGCCGTGCCGTCTGCTGCTGAGCAGGAAGCGCCGCAGAAATCAGGGATCAGCACAACCGCCCTCACAATCATTCTCGTGATTGTGGTGGTGATACTGACTGCTGTCAACATATTCCTCGCGATTTACAGGAAAAAGAAAGAATAACGCAGACTCGCCGCTCGTCCCTACAACATTTACGGGACTCGCTTTTGACAGGCGAGTCTGCGGGACACGCAAAATGCGAAGCATTTTGGTGTGCCAAAATCGCAAAGCGATTTTGAGCATTGCAGATGGCGCAATCCGCGACTAAAGGCGCTACATCCTCACCTTAAAAAAAGAGGTATTGCACCATCTGCAATAAAGAACAAGGAAAAATTTATAAATAATTAGTAGTGAGGGGTATGGCATGAAAAGCAAATCAAAAGGATTGAGCTTGAGGACAACCACCGCTCTCATCCTTATCATCTTTCTGCTGGGTATGGGCGGCACTGCGTGGTACTACGCACTCTATAAGGTGGCATATATCCAGGTGTTCGATATCGAGATAAAGATCGTACCTGGCAGCAAAGCGATAGGCTTCAACGCAGACCCCACTCTGCATTTCGGCAAGCTCCCTGAGGTAGGAGGAAAGGCAGAGAAGGAGCTCAACCTTTTCAATGACTGGGACATCCCTCTTCTGCTTATGATTAGGGTGAAAGGTGATGCTGCCCCGTTCATCAGCGTCGAGAACAATACATTCATCATGCAGCCGAAGGAGTTCAGGAAAATTAAGGTATATGCTGTTGTTCCTGAGGGATTCAACAAGACAGGAATATATACAGGCGAAGCAAAGGTAATGTTCCTGAGGCCTTGAAAAAAAAACAGATTTCTGGATGGGTTTTCTCGACAGACATCAGTCCATCATCCCGTACCATCTCATCAGGAGCCTGTCCTTGGCTCTGACCATGTCCGGGCCGTAGCCCTGCACTGTCACGCAGTTGTCAGAAAGCGATATCTTCGGCTCTGCAGCCTCCTTGAAGTATATGACTGCCTTGTCCTTGTCGTCGCACGTGACTACCCCATTCCTCAGGCATATGCTGCTCTCGTTGCTTGTGCAGCTTGCAGTGAGGTTATAGCCGAATCCCCTGATCAATGCCATCGATAGTCCCGCGTTCGCGACTGTTATGTACTTGGTGCCTGTCGCATCAATATCGAACGTGATGTATAAGTCGCCCCCTTGCATGAATCTCTTGCTCAGCTGGCCTTCGACAGGTATGTCCTCCACGCTCTTTGGGTCGTTGTTGAATGTTATATCGTATGTGGTGCCGCCTTTCTGGACCCTTGAGTACCACACTCCTGTGAAGTTCACGAATGAGAAGCCGTTGTAGATGTATCCTTGGCTTGGCTTGAGCTCTCCCAGCAGGTTGGCCTCGTGCAGCTCGTCGACAGTCATGACGTGCCTTCCGGGCCTGTAGAATATGAGCAGGAGTATAACCAGAAGGAATATTCCTAACACCCCTGCGATAAGTATCAGGAGTTTCTTCGTGTCCTGCTTGCTGTCTGCGCCGGACCCTTCTGACTCCTCTGCACCCTTTGCTCCCTTTGCAGGCATGTCTGAGGTGTCTTTTATCCTCAGCCTTCGCCTTTTTGTTATGTCCAGCTCTAAGTCATCGTCGTCTATGTCCTGTATCCTCTTCATCCGCTGGAGTTGTTCTTCCTTGAGTTTTCCCATGAGAAGCACCGAAAAAGCGTTGATGAGATTTATTTGATTATGCCAAGAAGGGCGTACAGCACGCGGTCCTTGAGCACGCCTGCAGCATACTCGTCGCTCTCCAGGACTATGCATTCCCCGTCGAGATATGCCTTGGTCTCATTGCCCTCTGTGATGCTTATGACCGGCACGGTCGCTGTCGCGTTGCTGCAGTCTACCAGCGGCTGGTTGTATTTCTCGTTCTCTTCTGAGACGCCTGCCATTGTATAGACCCCTCTGAGCTGCGACATCGCGTTGCCGAGCTCGAAGCGCATGAGCTCGAATTTCTGCACGCTCTTTGTGTTTGGGTTGAAGGTTATGTATACTACTTTTGACGCTTTCAGCTTGTCAGCGACCTCTTTGCTGATCTCCAGCTCCTCTATGTCCTCCGGCAGGTAGCTGAACTCAGCCTTCTTGCCGCCTATCTCTGTTGTCCAGCCCTTGGCTGTCCGCTGGAAGGTGTATTCTCCGTACTCGACCTTCTCGTTGCCTGAGTTGTAGCTGCTGAACATTATGCCGAAGACGCTCAGCACCATCAGCCCGCCTATTATTATTGTCATGAGCATCTTCTTGGACATCTTCTTCTTTGGCTGTTCATGCCTGATGAGAGCCTTCTTTACCCTGTGTTTCCTTATCCTTGACATGCTGCACAGCAGTTGAATAGGTCTATTTATATTATTTATGGATTTGAGCGATGATCCAGGTTGTCAGCGCCATCGTTGCAGCGTGGCTGCAGCCACCACAACTTAGCAGCGTAGCAGCCGCCAATAGTATTCTGGCAGCATGGCAGCTGCCACAAGCGCGCCCGATATCCGCAACATTTAAATATAAGTATTTTCACTACTTATTATAAATAGCAGAATTGATAAAATTTAATAAATCATAAAAATTCGTCGCAGACGGATTTTTAGGATGCCAAACGGCAAAGCCGTTTGAGCATAGTAAAAATAACAGAGACAACAGGAAGATGAAGGAACACCCCTGCCTGGAAGAGGAATTTTTAGATTTAATGTCAGGCGTATTCAGCGGTTTCGGCCTTGACCAGCTGAGCAGCCGGCTTGTCGGGATGATATTCCTGGATCCCAAGGAGATTTCTATGGAGGAGCTCGCCAAGAGGACAGGCTACAGCCTCGCATCTGTCTCGAACAAGCTGAAGATGCTCGAGATGCACCAGATGGTCGTGAGGGTCAGGAAGCCAGGCACAAAGAAGGCTTTCTATTTCATCGAGAAGGATGTTCACGCGATCATGCGGCGCAAGTTGAATGTCATATTCGACCAGTTCCTGGGCCCTGCGAGGAGCTCCCTCCCTGCGATGATAGAGAAGTGCAGGAAGTCCAGGATGAGCGCCGAGGAGAGGCAGAAGATAGAGATAGTGCAGGGTTACTACAGCCAGCTCCTCGAGGTCGAGAAGGTATTCGAGAAGATAAGGAAAGACCTGGAAAAGTGATATGATGGGGAATAACGGGACAGTCATCAGGATAAAGGATGTGTGGAAGATATACAGGATGGGAGAGGTAGAGGTCCCTGCATTGAGGGGCCTGAACCTGGAGATCAAGAAAGGCGAGTTCGTCGCTGTGATGGGGCCGAGCGGCAGCGGCAAGAGCACTGCCATGAACATGATAGGCTGCCTGGACATACCCACAAAGGGGAAGATCTTCCTGGACAGCAGGGACATCTCACACCTCTCAGAGTCTGACCTCGCCCAGATAAGGGGGAAGAAGATAGGGTTCATCTTCCAGCAGTTCAACCTGATAGGCACCCTCACCGCTCTGGAGAATGTCATGCTCCCTATGACATTCCAGGGCATACCGAGCAGCCAGAGGAAAGAGAGGGGTGTCGAGCTTCTCGAGATGGTGGAGCTCGGCGACAGGATGGAGCACAAACCTACAGAGCTGTCCGGCGGGCAGCAGCAGCGCGTCGCGATCGCCAGGGCCCTCGCGAACGATCCTGAAGTCATACTTGCGGACGAGCCGACAGGGAACCTTGACTCGAAGACAGGCGGTATAGTCCTGGATTTCCTGAAGAGGCTCCACAGCACCAAGTGCAAGACAATAGTCATGGTTACGCATGACGCCAACGTGGCAGAGCATGCCGAGCGCATCGAGTTCCTGAGGGATGGGAGCATCGTGAGCTCGAAGAAGGGCAGGAAGCATTCTCACGACAAGGAGTCTCCCTGCAGGAAGAGGCTGAAGAGCAAGATCCAAAAAAAACACAAGAGGTAGCTGAAAATGAGAACAGGATGCAAAAAGAATGGAATGGCTGTATTTATGGGCACTGCACTTTTATTGATGATATTTCTGGGCGCATCTGCCTTCGCTGACAGTGATACATATGTCTCCGGCGCGAGCATACGCGTCTCGATGATCAGCCAGGACCCCGACCCTGTGAAGCCAGGGGAGTATCTTGAGCTCAGGTGGATGGTGATCAACTATGGCTCGACTCCGCTGGAGGATGTCGAGTTCATGCTGGTCCCGGACTATCCGTTGCAGCTTCTCGGCACTGATAATGGTATCAGAAAGATTGGAACTATCCAGGGCCACCAGAAGGGAGAGGAAGGTGTCGTGCTCTATTATAAGGTGCGCATCGACGAGGACGCCGCTGAGGGTGTGAACAAGCTGACGCTCAAGTACCGGTATAAGGGTATGGATGGCTGGACAAAGCTCGACCTTTTCGAGACAAGGGTCCAGAGCGTCGATGCTGCGGTAGTGATAGATGATATACTCATGGAACCTTCAAGGATAACTCCTGGGAGCACAGGGAAGCTCAACATCAAGCTGAGGAACCTGGCAGACTCGCTCATGAAGGATGTGAATGTCAAGCTGGACCTTACGCTTTCGACGATCCCGAGGTCTGCGACAGGCGCTGAGTCTAGCCTCCTGTATGACGCGTTGCCTTTCGCGCCAACCACTTCCGCGAGCGAGAGGAGGGTCCAGTCAATAAAGCCAGGCGGCACGGCCATAGTGTCTTACGACCTGATGGTGTATCCTGACGCGACGTCAAGGGTTTACAAGCTGCCGATAATAATCACCTACAAGGATGAGCTCGGCACAGAGTTCACCAAGAATGACATAATCGGTGTTGTAGTTGGGTCTGCCCCTGACATCTACGTGGTTATAGACCAGACCGACCTTGTCGCGGGCAAGAAGACCGGGAAAGTGTCCTTCAAGTTCGTGAACAAGGGCGTGACAGACGTCAAGTTCCTGGACGTGTCGCTCAAGGAGACTGAAGACTACAAGATAGTGTCTGCAAACAAGGAGTACATCGGCAACATAGACTCGGATGATTTCGAGAGCGTGGACTTCTCCATATACCTGAACGACAACGGCGATGCTGACCACAGCGCGGTTATAAGTTTTCCGTTGCACATCGAGTTCAAGGACGCGAACAATGTGGATTACGACAAGGATGTGACTCTGGAATACCAGATCCGCACCGCTGCTGAGAAGGGTGAGATCAAGAGCCAGAGCGCCTTGATGATAGTCCTGGCAATAGTCATAATAGTGGCTGTCTGGCTGGGCTACCGCTGGTGGGACAGGCGCAGGAAGAGGAAGGAGGCGCAGAAGAAGTAGCCGCGAAATAATTTCTTTTGTCTTTATGTTTTGTTTTCATTGATGATGCCTGAAAAATGATATTCGACTATTTCAGGATTGCTTTCAGCAATCTCACAAGGAGAAAGCTCAGGTCCTGGCTGACCGTGATAGGCATATTCATAGGCATAATGGCTGTCGTCGGCCTTGTCTCTCTTTCTCAGGGCATGGAGAACGCGCTTCTTTCTGAGTTCAAGAAGCTCGGCACCAACCGCATCGTCATATCCCCGGGAGGGGCTGGGATGGGCCCTGTAGGCGGCTCGTTGAGCGCTACAAAGTTCACTGAGGATGATTACGACGCAGTCAAGGACCTGCGCGGGGTCGAAATGTCTGCCAGCATCTACAGCAAGACGGCATATATCATTTTCGGCAAGGAGACGAAACAGGAGATGGTGTGGGGTTTCCCGTTTGACAGTGAACGCAGAGAGTTTTACAGGACTCAATCCATGTTTGATATAGAAGAAGGACGCCTCTTGCGGCCTGGTGACAAATATAAGGCGCTGGTCGGCTGGAGCACCGCCAATGAGTTCTTCGACAAGAAGATAAAGGTCGGCAGCAAGATCTACATCAATGGTGTTGAATTCGAGGTCGTCGGTATCCATAAGAAGATGGGCGGGATGGCTGGCATGGCTGGTGACAGTATGATAAGGGTCCCGAAAGAGGCTGCTAGGGAGATATTCGATGAGGCTGACGAGGTCAGCGCAATATTCATGCGGGTCGATGAAGGGTATGATGTCGATGAGGTGGTTGAGCGTGTCAAAAGGAAGCTGAGGAAGCTCAGGGATGTCAAGGAAGGGGAAGAGGATTTCAGTGTTCAGACCTCTGCCCAGGTGATTGCTGCTTTTGAGCAGATACTCGGCGTTGTCCAGGCCGTTCTTGTAGGGCTGGCTGCGATATCCCTCCTTGTCGGAGGTATTGGTATCATGAACACAATGTATACATCTGTGGTAGAAAGGACAAAAGAGATAGGCATAATGAAGTCAGTAGGTGCCCGGAACTCTACAATAATGCTAATATTTCTCATAGAATCCGGCCTTCTTGGCGCTGTTGGCGGCGCCATCGGCGTGGCCCTCGGGCTAGGGATAGGGAAGATTGCAGAGATTGTCGCGATGCAGTTCGACATAACCTCCCTCCAGGCGTATACCGGGTTCCCTCTCATAATGGGAGCGTTGCTCTTCGCGTTTGTCGTCGGAGCGATAGCAGGAACCCTGCCTGCGATACAAGCGTCAAAAATGCATCCAGTAGACGCGTTGCGGAAGTGAAAACAAGATGTGGACAGATTATTTCAAGCTGGCGTTCAAGACATTCACCAGCCAGAAGAAGCGAACCGCACTCACACTTATAGGCATATTCATAGGCATAGCGGCTGTAGTGTCACTCATATCACTCGGACAGGGGCTGAAGGCGAGCATTGACCGCCAGTTTGACCTTTTAGGGACTGACAAGATATTCATACAGCCAGGAACCAGCGTAGGCTTGGACCCTACTATGACAATCAAGCTTTCAAATGATGACCTGTTGGCCGTGAGGGGCATATCAGGCGTGGAGAGCGCGAGCTCCATGGTGTTCAAGCTGTCAAGGATCACGTTCAAGGGAGAGAGCAAGTACACCTTTGTCATGGGCATGGACGATCCGGATATCGATTTCGAGACGATGATAGAGAGTTTCGGGGTAGAGATGGCTCAAGGACGCGGCGCCGAAGGTGACAGGGAAGCTGTCCTGGGTAAGAATTTCATCTCAGGGGATTTTTTTGATGCTCAGGTCGAGGTCGGAGACAAGATCGAGATAGAAGGCAAGAAATTCAGGGTTGTCGGTTCTGTCAGCGAGGTCGGGAATCCCCAGGATGATGCTAATGTATACCTCACGATTGATGCTGTGCTTGATATATTAGACATATCTGAAGACGAGCTTGATTTCATATATGTGACTGTTAGGCAGGGAGAAGAGCCTGCGAAAGTTGGTGACCGGATCAAGAAGAAGCTCAGGAAACTGCATGATGTTAAAGAGGGTGATGAGGATTTTACAGTCTCTACGACTGAGGATTACATGGAGACCTTCGGCATCGTCCTGACAGTGGTCCAGATAGTACTAATAGGGATAGCAGCAATATCCCTGATTGTAGGTGGCGTGAACATCGCCAACACGATGTACACTTCAGTCCTTGAGAGGACGAACGAGATAGGCATCATGAAGGCGATAGGGGCCAGGAACAGCGACATATTCTTCCTGTTCCTCATCGAGTCAGGGATATTGGGTGTTGTCGGCGGGATTGCGGGCATTGCTGCAGGCATTGGCCTCAGCAAGCTTGTGGCTTTCGGCGCCGCTAGCGCTGGCTGGACATTCATCCAGACGCTTTTCCCATGGTACCTTACATTCGGAGCCCTGCTATTCTCATTCGCTGTAGGCGCGATTGCGGGCACGCTCCCTGCGCGGCAGGCCTCTAAGATGAAGCCTGTTGATGCATTAAGATACGAGTGAGGTTATGCGATGGATATCGGCATAAAGATCTATCCTGAAGACCTGGAATATGCTAAGCGCATAGCGAAGTATTGTGATTTCTTCGAGGTCACTGCTATTCCCAAGTCCAACTTCCGCGCCCTCAAGGCAATAAAGAGGCCTTTCACAGTCCACACAATCCACTCCCACTGGGGGTTCAACCCTGCAGACCCTGCCAAGAAAGACACAATCAACAGGGTCGGCGTCGAGACAGCAAAGAAGGCTGCAGATATCCTCGGCGCAGAAACCATAGTGGTCCATCCAGGATACCTGGAGGACAAGACCTGCAGCATTAAGCACACCATATCATTCATAAAGAGGATAGACTCAAGGTTTGTTGTCGAGAACATGCCCGCCTTAGGGCCTGGCGGTAAGAGGATAGGCGGGAGTCTATCTGAAATGAGGAGTATCCTTCGCGATACCAGGAAAAGCATGTGTCTTGACTTCCCCCATGCTGCGGAATATGCGCACCATCATGGCCTGGATTACATCCAGTTCATCAAGAGGCTCATGGCCTTGAAGCCCAGGTATTTCCACATCTCTGACACGCGCATACAGAACAGGAAGGACCTTCACCTCCACATGAAGGAGGGCAACCTCAGGCTCTGGTATTTCGAGAAGCTTATCCCGAAGGGCGGCCGTCTGCTCATAGAGACTGCCCACGAGTTCAGGAAGCAGCACAGGGATATAGCGCTCCTGAGAGAGAATGGATGATGCTGCGGGCCCTTGATTTTTATTCTTATTTATCTCTCATTCCTTTTTCTTCTTGTCTTCTTCCATCTTCCGCATGATGCCTGCGTAGATGAGCACTGCAGCAAGTATGATTACTATGAGGAGTATCGCGCATGCGTTGTTGTACACGAAGATGAGTGTTGCAGTCAGCCACCACGGCAGCATCTGGATGTATACCGGCCTTTCCCGCACGACTTCCAGCTGACTTAGGCGCTTGCCTGTGACATCAGCCCTTCCTGCTGATGTGCTGTGGTATATGAACTCTACGTCGTCCACTCCGTCTCCGTCGAGGTCGACAGGCTTTATCCTTTTCATGCCCACTGAGAACAGCAGCTCATCGTCGATGCTCACGTCTATGCCCTCCCAATCTATCCTGAGGAAGTTCATCACTCCGGCCTTGCCCCTGTAGGTCAGCAGCCAGTCCTCGTTCATGCCGACATTCCTCGTGCACGAGTCCTCTATGTCGAAATCGCAGAATTCGAACTGCTTGAACTTTGGCTCTCTCGGTGCAGGGGGCAGTACGTATATGCAGCTCTCTTTCTCCAGAGGTATGTCTTTGGGACAGTTGTTGAGGGTGTAGCATGTCCTGGTCTTTGTCCCGTCCTGCCTGCACGTGCTCCAAGGGGTGCATTCCCACTGCGGAGTGCATTCCCTTGTGACTCCGCCCCCGCCGCCACCTCCTCCTGGCACTCCAGGCACCGCAGGTATTGTTATCGTGAAGGATATCGTGGCGTTCGAGTTGGAGCATCCTTTCCCGTCCGTTGCTGTGATGGTTATGCTGTGTGTGCCTGCATCTCCTGCAGCAGGAGTGAATATTATCTCTCCTGTGTTAGGGTCTATGCTGAAGAGCGCTGTGTTGTCATAGAATGTGATGGTGTCGTTGTCAGGGTCTGTCGCGTCAACATCACAGTAGTAGCCGACTCCTACGGTCGCGGTGGTGTTGCAGCTCTGGTTTATTGACGGCTGCTTGTTCACGCAGAGCCTTGCCTTGCCTTCTGTCGTCACCACCTCTCCTGTCAGCTCCTGGACTATCTGCCGTGACCTGTTGTATGTGAGGTAGCTTGAGAAGACAGAGCTCAGGATGAACAATAACACGATTAGCGCGAAAAGGTTGTTTGTCGGCAGGGTCTGGTTTCTGCCTGTTTTCCTCTCTCTTTTTTGGGCAGCCATATTACGGTTCTATGGCATTATACATGCTATGCATTATTTAAATATTGTGGCGGGAACAGATAGCAGCGTGGCTGCAGCCACCGCTCATTGCGTGTCCTCAGATAAGCAAAGCGGACTGGGCTGCACTTCTAGAACAAACAGCGGTTATTGCGCAGCATGGTTGGTAAAATCATCAGTTAGCAGCCTGCTTGACCGATAGCAGCGTGGCTGCAGCCATTTATACCTCGGCGCTGACGCAGCGCCTCACGCCATGAACTGCGGCAGGAGCAGGTTGAAGAACAGTATCAGAAGCAGCGCTATCAGTGCGACAAGAACCGACTTTATGCCTTTTAGCTTAGACAGGGTCTCTGCTCCCCAGCCGTATACCAGGTAGTTGTAGAAGGGTATCAGGCTGAAGAACATGTTTATCGCTGACTCGCTCTTTAGCATCGTGGAGAATAGCGCAAATGATATCAGCGCGAGAGGTATCGACACGACCAGCAGGCTCATGAAGAGCGCTGTGTTCACTGTGCTGAAGAACACCCTGAACGGCGTCTTCGACCCCATCGCCCTCATCGCCACGAAAGTGAGTATGTTTATGAGGAGGAGCCCTGCGAGCACTACGAAGAAGTTTGTGATTAGGGAGTCCAGTGCTAGCGATTTATTGTCTGTCGGGAAGATGAGCACTATGTCCACAAGCAGGAGCATGAACGTCCCGAGCAGTAAGCTGGAGAAGTGGCTTACGTTCTCGACGGCTTTCTGGCTGAATACAGCTATCCCTACATTGCTCCATATCTTCTGTGATGCTGAGATCTTCTTCTCTATGCTCTTTCCGAAGTCTTCGCCGCTCTGTGGCATTACTTTCCTTATATGCGCCTGGATCTTCCTGTGGTGCTCTCTGGCCTTGTCGCCTATGCTCAGCTTTCCCACGTCAGGTAGTTTAAGTCTTCCGATTTTCATTTTGTCTTCTTGATGTAGCTCTCTGTCTTTGTCTTGTACCTGTATATCTCGAGAGGCTTTGCCTTGCCTTTGAGAGTGATCATCTCCTTGTGCTTTGTCGGGAACGCGTGCTTGACCTTGTCATAGACTACCTTGCTTATGACTATCTCTCCTGCGCCTGTCGCGCCCTCGAGCCTTGCGGCCGTGTTCACTGTGTCCCCTATTGCAGTATAGTCTATCTTGTGCTTGCTGCCTATGTTTCCGACGACAGCCTCGCCGGTGTTTATCCCTATGCCCGTGTCTACCAGGCCGTCCTTCCTTATCGCCTCTTGTATCTCGATAGCAGCGGTGACAGCCTTGAGCTCGTGGTCCTTCACGTTGGTAGGCGCGTTGAACAGCGCCATGACTGAGTCTCCGACGAACTTGTCGACGGTGCCGTCGTGCTTGAATATGATTGATGTGGAGATGTCGAAGTACCTGTTGAGTATGTTGACCACCTCTTCAGCCGACATCTTCTCTGACATCTTGGTGAAGCCCCTTATGTCCATGAAGAAGACCGTGACTTCCTTTCTTTTGCCCTTCAGCTCGAGCTTTTCCTTCTGCAGGAGCTCGTTGATTATCTTGGGGTTGACGTATCTCTCGAAGAAGGTCTTTATCTTTATCTTGTCCTTCTGCTCTTCGAGCCTCTTGCGTTCCCAGTAGTCATAGAACAGGAAGAGCGCCAGCGGCACGAGAGTTATGGTGAACTGGAACGTGAGCAGGAACTCCTGCATCTTGACTCCGTAGGCCTTCATCCACAGGTGAGGCGTGAGTATTATGAAGAACGCGAGTATGACAAGGTACTTGAATTCCCTCTTGGCCTTGTATGCCATCAGTGACTTGAGGCAGCCGTAGAATGTGAACAACAGTAGGACGAGATACGCTGTTTGACCGAGTGTGAATGCCATGTCCCCCACTTATAAGTGCTTATGATTTGCTTATGACTGCTGTTGAGATGTTTGAGTATTTATTTATTGCTATTCTCAGGACACTCTCCTGCCATGCCCTTTAGGTACTCTCCCAGCTTCTGCTTGACCTGCCTCTCGAGCTCAGGTTCCAGCCCCAGCTTCTCTACTTCTGCTTCCCAGTCCGCCTCAGGCATCCTTGTCAGGCTTCCCTGGAACTCCCTGCCAGCTTCTGCTGCCTGCCTCTCTATCTCCGCAGCCTGCGGGCTTCCGAACCGTTTGACTGCTGGGAACTTGGTGAGTGCATTGGCGCCTGCCTTCAACAGCACTCCTGCGTAATCAGAGGACCTTTGGGGTGTCAGGCCAGCCATTATCTCGAGTTTCGGGAACCTCACCCTGGTCTGCGCTACCCACCACGCGTACTCTTCTGGCTCAGGGCTTTTAGTGTAGGGTGTTCCAGCGACAGGCTTGAGTGCGTAGAAGGTTATCCTGTCCAGCTGGTGTGATTCGATGAACTCAGCGAGCTTCTCGAAGTCAGATTTTTTCTCCCCCAACCCTATTACAATCGTGCAGCTGGTCTTGAATCCCATCTCCTTTGCTTCCTTGAGCATCTTTGAATAAGGTTCGACGGGCTTGTCAGGGCAGATCCTCGCGTGGAGCTCTGGATCCACGCACTCGATTGACGCGCAGACTCCCTCGACGTACCGTTCCATTCGGCGAAGCCGTTCCTTATCTATTGATCCTAGATTGACCCATATCTTAGAGCCACAGACTTTAGATACCAATTCACATATCTCCAGCTGCTCTTCGAAAGGGAATATCCTGTATCCTCCTGTCAGGAACTCGATGCGCCAGCCGAGGTTCTTTCCTATAATCGCGTCTGTCAGTATGGATGCGACAGTCCTCTTTGCTGAGGCAGCGTGCCTTATCTTGTGCTTTATGGTCGACCTGAAGCAGAACGCGCACGTGCCAACGTCGCAGTACCATGAGAGGAATATGCACCTCCCGAACCACGTGACCGGCGGGAAGTTCTGACTGTAGACCGTGCTTGCTCGTTCTAGAAGTTGTTTGAGGTCTGTCATCTTGGATGATCAGTATATCTTAAGTATCTTCCTGAGCCCGAGGCTGAATGCCAAAGAGAATATGATGTATGTGCCGAGCCATCCCACCCTTCCTTTTGATAGCCCTCCTTCCTCGAGGCTGAAGAGGTTTATTGCGATGAGCTTCTTGTTGCCCAGGGTTATTGTCTTGACCGGCTGCTTGCTGAACTGCTTCATCACAGGGGCGTATGTTGGCTCTTCTGTTATCGTCAGCTCCTTGTCGAAGCTCTTGCCGTCGTAGCCGAATACCAGGAGGTAGTCCCCTTCCTGTCCTTTGAACCTGAATTCAGCGATGCCTTCCTTTATCGTGGCTGTATCCTCTCCGACGACCTCCACTCCTTCGGGTACGCTTACGCTGACATTTCCCTCGAATCCCTGGTCAAAGACAAGCGTAGTCGTGAATTCCTGTCCAGGCAGTATTGGGTCGTATGCCATGTGGGCGTTTAGCCATCCGAATATGATTATTATCGGAAGGAATGTGATGAGTGTCGGCTTGAAGCTCTGCTTCATGTACTGCATGTTGACTTCCATGGCCTCTTTCTGGACCTTCATCAGCTTGTCAGGCTCGCCCTTTAGCTCCTTCATCTTCTTCTGGAAGTCCTTCTGCCTCTTCTTGAGGTCTTTCATCATTGTCTGGTCTGTCATGTACTTGTAGACAAGGGTGATTATCAGGGATATGATTAGCGAGATTATTCCTACTGCGACGACTGTCGGCAGCTTTAGAAGCGGCGAGAAAATCGGGTTGAGTATCGTCTCAAAGACCATTTTTATTCCATGAACTTGCGCATCATGGGGTGCATGTCCATCATGTGCTGTTTTGCTATGTCTTCATACATCCTGTATACTATCATCACAGCCAGGAGTATTCCTGTCCCGTGGCCCAGCGCGCCTGAAAGGTCTGCTATTGCCGCGAGGAAACCTACTGCTATCGCGCCCATTATGGTCAGCGGCCCTATGTACCTGTCGAGGACCTTCTCGAGTATGCGCTGGTCTTTCCTGAAGCCAGGTATCTGGAGCCCTGATGCCATTATCTTCTCTGCCTGGCTCCTTGCGTCCATGCCTGATGTCTGTACCCAGAAGACGCTGAACATGACCGCGCCGCCTATCATGAATAGCATATAGACTGCTGCGTGGCCGAAATCTGCAAGCGTGATGCTTCCCCTGATTATCTTGCCGACGATGTCAGGGGAGTAGAGCCATGACACCAGTCCTGAGGAGGGTGTGTTCCCGACGAACGTGCCGAGTATCGGGTGGCCCCAGTTCTGTAGCAGCTTTCCGAAGAGCTGTACGTTGGCAAGCAGCGCTGCCACGAGTATGACCGGGATGTTTGATGTGTAGATGAATGCCAGCGGCCATCTTATTCCGTGGCCTCTTACCCTTCCGAATGACAATGGTATCTCTATCTTCATGGCCTGCGTGTAGACAGCGATGACAAAGACCGCTATTGTCGCTATGACTGCTGCTAGCTCGAGGCCTGCTGTGACTGCGTCCCCTGCCGCTAGGCTCTGGAAGAGCGCAGGTATTGCTCCTGTTGCTATGCCTGGGTTTGTCGGGCTTGGCATCGGGCTCAGTGCCCTTGTGAATATCTCCTGTGCTACATTTGCGACGATAAAGAGGCTGATTCCTGATCCGAATCCCCATTTTGATATGAGTTCGTCCATGAACATTATGAGTATTCCGCCGAGGAAGAGCTGGAATACCAGGAATAGCTCAAGATGAAAGAACATCGCTGTCCCTACTAGTTCTGCCGGCGGAGCGAGTCCGCCCATGAACACGTATATGCATGCCTCGAAGATTATGAACCCTATGTTCATTATCTTCTGTGTGCCCTGGAATCTCCTTCTTCCTTCATGTGTTGTCTGGTCGAACTTGACCAGTCCTGACCCGTTGAGGAGCTGCAGGACGATTGATGCCGTGACCAGGGGTCCTATACCCAGGGAGACTATCGACCCGAACTGCGCTCCCAGGATTATCGAGAGGTACTCGAACTGCTGCAGCGCGTTCTGGCCGAGCCCGAACAGGGGGATAAGCCCCATTGCGTAGAATATGACAAGACAGATGGCTGTCCATTTGAGTTTTTCCTTGAAAGAAAGCCTTCTTTGCGTGGGTCTTGCGACCTCAGGAAGATATGATATGACTTTTTCGAAGAGTCCCATTGTTCCTCGTTTGGATGGTTTTTAGGATGTTTTATGCGGAAAAGATTTACTCTTCAGCAGCTTCAGCCGATTCAGCAGTTTCTTTGGCTAATTTCTTGGCCGGCTCCTTCTTCTTTGCCTGCGCGGCGGGTTTTTCCTTGCGCGGCTTCTTCGCCACCAGGACTGTCACTTCTCCGCCTGCTTTCTTCACCTTGTCCGCTGCTTCGTCTGTCGCGAAGTCTGTAGTTATCATGAGCTTCTTTGTCACTCTTCCGGTGCTGAGCAGCTTGTTGTAGCCTATGTCCTTGAGGTTTATGATATATGCTCCGTTCTCGAACCTGGCCAGCCCCTTCTTCACGAGCGTGTCTGCCCTGTCCTCGATGGTCTTTATGTTGATCGGCTCTGTCTCAGGAGCCCTTGATTTTGATGTGAATCCCCATTTTCCGAAGTATTGCCGGTCCTTCCATATGAGCGGCTTCATCTGGTCGCCCCTTTTACCTGTGCCGGCCATGCCTCTGCCTCCTCGGTTACCTGCCCCTCTGTGCTTCTTCATCGCGCCCCAGCCATGGGTCTTGCTTCCCCTCAGCCGGGTGTTCTTTTTTCTTGTGTGGACAGTCATGTTAGATCATCTCTTATATCATCTTCTTGATCAGTTCGTTGATCCTTGCGCCTCTGTATCCTAGGACGCCTCCTTGGGCATAGCTCTTCTTTATGCCCTTCCTCTCGAACCCTCCTCTCGGCGGGTGGAGGTTGTAGCTCATCTTGGCTTTTTTCTCGCTGCCTTTCTTGGCTCTCTTCTGCTCGAGGAGCTTCTCTGTCTCGCCGTCTATCTCGCCATAGGTGATGTAGCCTTTGGCCTTTTTGAGCATGCCGAGGATGCTTCCGCTCTTCTTGAACAACGAGCATGAGAACTTTGTGTGCAGGTTCAGCATCTTGAGTGTGTCCCTTAGGGCCCAGCTGGCGCCGGTGGTGTTCCTGATGAGGATCACCGCTACATTGCCTGATGCGGCCGGTTCCTTGGCTGGTGCCTTTGCAGGTTCCGCCTTCTTAGGTTCCTTTTGGGTTTTTTTCTCTTGTTCCATCTTGCTGTTCCGTCTTATTCTACGATGTTAAGTTTTTCCTTGTATCTTTCCTGGACCTTCATGGAGGTCAGCTTCTTGAGCGCCTCGACGACTGCGCTTGTGAGATTTATCCTTGAAGTGGTCTTGCCTGATGTCTGGGACCACACGTCCTTGACGCCTGCGAGCTTGAGTATCTTGGCGATCTCGCTCCCTGCGCAGAGTCCTGTTCCTTTAGGTGCCGGCTTCAGCATCACCTTCACTGATCCGCACTTGCCTTCGACCGCGAAGGGTATTGAGTGGGGCTCTTTGCAGTTGCACTGCCATGATCCGCAGCCCCTTCGTATCTTGATGAGGTTTATCTTCGCCTTCCTTATTGCCTTCTCCCTTGCGGGGACAGTCTCTCTTGACTTGCCGTATCCTATGCCGACGTGGCCTTTCCTGTCGCCTACGACCGCGCAGGTGGCGAAGCTGGGCTTATTGCCTTCCTTGGTCTTCTTCTGCGTCTGCCTGAAGACCCTTCTCTGTCCGCCGCCGAACTTTCCTTTCGACTGGCCTATGAGCAGGAGGTCTGACTCGAGCGTGGGGATGAGGACATCCACTATCTCTGCCTCGAGGAGCTTCTTGTCGCTGTTGAGGACCTGGTCGATGTCTGCTATCTCGCCTGTCTTTACCTTCTTGCCCATGATTGTCTTGGGGTTCCATGCTGCGACATCGATTGAGGCTTTCGGGACCGTCTTGACTATCTCTTCCTCTTCGACCGGAGTGACGACGTGACCTTCCTCGAGAGCTTCTGTCTCTTTGTTTTCATTTTCCTCGGCGACCGGGGATATCTTCTTCTGTTCCTTTTCTTCTTTTGCCATTTTAATCATTCAGTTTGATTTTTAGTTATGCCTGATGCTTTGTCATCAGCTTGCGATTACCTTCTTCTTCGTGTCCTCGAAATGCTTGCACATGTCCTCTGGCTTCACGCCCTGCTTGATGCATCCTGAGAACTGCTTCTGGTACTTCTGGGGGTCCTTGCTGAGCTTGCTGGCGTACTCTGCGATGTGCTTTCCGCTTATCCTGGCGTCGCTCGGGAACGCCTCTTTGCTGAAGTTCATCTCGACGCCTGAGTCGATGAGCCCCTTGAGCGCCGCGAAGAGCCTGCCTCCCCTGATCGGTGTCTGCAGGCCTATGTCGAGCACGAAGTTGTTGATCTTCTTCTTCTTTGCCTTGACTCCCAGCAGCAGTCCTGTCAGGTATGCGCTGGGTATGTTGCCCCTGTGCATCTTCCACCCCATCTTATGGAGGTCTTTTGACGTCGCTGAGACCAGTATCCTGTCTCCGTCTGGGTTGTACTCGATTATCTGCGCGGTTATCATGTTGAGGGATTTCCTAAGGACCAGCCGGGGGCTTCCTGACTTGAGCAGGGTCAGCCTCTTCTTGTAGTTTGTCCTGCCTTCCCTCTTCCGCCTGTAAGGGACTGTTCTCGTCTTGCCGTATTTTGTTCTTGACATTTTTCAGTTACTTTCCCGTCTTAACTGTTTTCTGTATAATGTTGTGCTCTTCTATGTAGAGCTTGATGTGCCTCTTGCTTCTGAAAAAGCCTCCTTTTGACTTTGAGTATAGGTTCTGGTAGATACCTTTCTGCAGCAGCCCGCCTTCACGCAGGCTCCTGAGGAACTCCCTCTGGACGCGTATCTTGTTCATCCATTGCAGCTTCTTCGGGGTCCTTGCCTTGAGGCCGCCTTTCCTTGACCCTGGACCTTTCTGCATGCCTCTGGACTTCTGGCTCCTCTTCTTCCTGGCCCGTCCCTTGGATGTCGACCTTGTGGGCTTGAGCCTTATCGCTCCGTCGATGACAAGGCCCTTGATATCCTGCTTGGTTATCGCTTCCTTTATGTCGCTAAGCCTGTCTTCGTCGAACCAGACCCTCTTCTCAGAGCACTTGAAGAGTGCTGCTGCGAGCCTTTTTTGGACCTTGAGTTTCATTTTGTCTTTTCAGCCTCACTGGGTTGATATGAGCATCTTGTCTTTTTCCTTCTTATCTTCTATCTTCTTCTCTTCTTCTGTCAGTTCGGCGGCTTCCTCTTCGGATTTCTCCTTCTCCTTCTTTTCCTTCTCCTTCTTCTTCTCTGCCTCTTTCTTCGCCGCCTCTCTCTTCTTCGCCCGCTCTTCCTTGAGCTTTTCCTTCTCTTTCTTCTTCTTCTCGAACTGCTCTTTCACCTCGGTGACGAGCTTGGCGGGCTCCTTGAAGTTGGCTATCTTCAGGTTCTTGCTGAGCGCCTGCTCTATTATGGCCACCCTTTTCTTGGTGCCGACTGTGCTGCTTATGACTATTATGTGCTTTTTCGGGTCTGCGTTCGCCAGATCGGCTGGCCTGTTGACGGTGAAAGGGACGAGTCCTGTCCTGTCGAGTCCTCTGACCAGTGATGGTGAGCCCCATCCTTTCCTGACTGACCTCTTGTAGCCTCTCCTGCTGACGCGCATCTTGCTGTCGGATCCTTTGGGCTTCCGCCAGTTCCAGGAGAGCTTCTTTCTCTTGTGAGCGTCCTGTCTTATGAATTTCGGCTTTTTCTTCTTGAGCAGCCTTCGCTTCTGGAGCAGTTCTTTTACGTCCATTTTATTGCATTTCCTTCCCTGATTTTTTGATTATGTATATCCCGTCCTGGAATATCCTTATGTCCCGGTTGGTTATCCTTGTGAGCTGCTCTATGTCTGCAGCCACCTGTCCGGCGATCTCTATGTCATTGCTGTCGACGGTCACTTCATTCCCCTCGATCTTGACCTTCGCGCCTTGCTTTATCTTGAACGTCCTTGGGATCTTTTCTCCCAGGAAGTTCTTTATCGTGAATGTGTCTCCGCTGATGCTTACGTTCATGGGGAAGTGGCCTGAGCATATCTTGAGGGTGTATGAGTGGCCATTTGTGACCCCTTTGACCATGTTCACCAGGTGAGCCTCTGCCGTGCCCATCTGCGTCTTCTCCCTCTTGGTGGCGTTCTTGAAGAGAAGCGTGACGAGGTCCTTCTCGACCTTGATCAACATCTTCGGGAAGTTGAATGTCCTCTTCAGCTCTCCTTTGGGACCTTTCACTGTGACTGTCCTGCCCTCTACCTTGACCTCAACCTTATCAGGCAGTTCTATTTCCTCTGTCAGTTCTGGTATTCTCATTTTCTCTCTTGTTTTAGTAGCAGTATGCGATGAGCCTTCCGCCGAGGTTCTTCTCCTTGGCGGCGTAGTGAGTCATCATCCCCTGTGATGTGGACACTATGAGCAGCCCGAAGTCCTTTGATGGAAGGAACCTCTTCTCGAACTTCTCGTAGTTGTCGACAGTGACCGCGAATCTTGGCTTTATTGAGCCGCACTTGTTTATGTTGCCGAGCAGGCTTATCTTGATATATTTGCCCCTGCCGTCATCTACCTCTTCGTATTTCCCGACATATCCCTCTGCGTTGAGGATGTCGAGCACCTTCTTTATGACTACGGATGTAGGCTTCATTACGCATTCCTTCTTGCCGACTTTCTCGTAGTTCAGTATCTTCGACATCAAGTTTGATAATGGATCGTTCAGTGACATATTTTTCCACCTAGCTGAATTTCTTGAATCCCATCTTGACCGCGACTTCCCTGAAGCATCTCCTGCAGAGGTTGAGGCCATACTTGCTGATGTGGCCATGGCATGTGCCGCATCGCCTGCATCTTTTCGTGTTTATGCCGCAGCTCCGCTTCTTTGGAGCATTATGCTTTATGAATTTCTGGTAGATTGCCGGCTTGACCTTGAGCTGTGCCAGCATTTTCCTGTAGTCTGAGGCTGTCATCTTGTCTTATTCCTCCTCGAGCTGTACCTTGAAGTGCTTTTTCATGAATTCTATGGATGCTTCCTTCTTTATCTTGTGGTTCTTGCCTATCTTCTTCTTCATGAGGCGCCTCTTCTTTATCCTGAAGCCGTGCCTCTCGAGTGTCGCGCAGACCTGGAAGCCCAGCACGCCTATATCAGGGGTGTATTCTACGCCCGGTATGTCTATGTATTCCCTTATCCCGAACGATATATTCCCCTCGTCGTCGAACTGTCTTTCCTTGAGCTTGTTGTCGAGCGCCCCGAGCAGCTGTTGGAGCAGTTCGCCAGCCTTGCTCCCTCTTACGGTGACCTTGCACCCTATTGGGAGTCCGGGTCGCAGGCCCCAGCCCGCTATCCTCTTGTTGGTGATCGTCTTGACCGGCTTCTTGCCTGTGAGCATCTCGAGCAGCTTCACTCCTTTATCTAACCTGTCCGTGTTCTTCCCTGCTCCTATGTTCAGGGTGACCTTCGCGATCCTGATCTCTGTTGAGCTGTTCATATTATCATTTATGTCCTTTCATCATTTGGCTGCTGTCAGCTGTTTTATGCTGTCGAGCGCCGGCTTGTCCTTGCCTACGACAAAAGCGTGCCTCTTCAGCGTCTCGAACTTCTGGTTCTTTGATGACCTGAGCGTGATCACGTTCTTGCTGATGTCTTCAATCTTGGCTATGGTGCCGGAGTGCTTCCCTCCTATGAGCATGAGCAGGGCCCCTTTCTCGAGCTTGAGATGGTCAAGTATCTTCTGTTCCGGCAGCGACAGCTGGACAGTGTCTCCGACCTTGTAGTCGTCCTTGTCGACGGTTATGTTCCTTCCGTCGAACAGGTTGAGCTGGGTCTTGCCGCCCTTGACCTTTGTCTTCGACTCTATCCTTGACAGCTTGGTGTTGGCTTCCTTCGCAGTGGCCTTGATGGCGGCAATCTTCCCTTTCCCGTCAAGCAGCATCCTGTAGTAATCCTCGAGCTGCGGGAACTCTATGATGTCCATCAGGCCGACTGGATACCTCTCGTCGTCCCTTTTCCTCTTGTCGACGAAGACATCCTTTGTCTTCAGTATCTGCTTGGCGTCCTTGGCTGTCTTTGCGAACTTGATGAGCTCCCTTATGACCACTGAGAGCGGCATGCCGTGCTGCAGCTTGTGCGGGCCTGGCTTGGGTCTGGTTATGTACTTGGACTCCTTCCTGTTGATGCGCCATGTGCGCGGTGCTGCTATCCTTTTCATGTGGTTCTTGACCATTTTATTTTCCCTCTTCGGGCTTCTGCGCCTTCGGCTTTGCCGCGGCTTTGCTCTTCTCTAATGATGCCTTCCTCTTCTTGTCGTCGAGGTTGAGCTCGGTGATTATGAGGTTTGACGGGTTTATCGGCTGCATGGACTTCGAGCCTTCCTTCTTGGCCCGCTCTATCCCTGTTATGTAGACGCGAAGTTTCTTGTGATCTGTCCTCTCCACCTTGTTCTCCCTGCCCTTGAACTGGCCTCGCGCCACCTTCACCTTGTCGCCCTTCACGACAGGGAGGCTTCTCCTGCCGTATTTCTTCCTCAGCTCTTTTGACAGGTGCGCTGAGAGGAACTTCTGCTTGAGGTGCAGCGGGGCGTTGTGCCTGTACTTGCGCTGCTTTGATGGCCTCTTGCTTGATTTCCAGCTTGTTGAAAATGTCTTTTTCATTTTGCGTCCTGTTTTGTCTTCCTATCGCATTATGTTAATGACCATATTATCTGAATCATATTATTATGCTCGCGATCTTCGCCACTCCAGGCCACCTGCCTGCCGCTTCCTTGGCTATGGGTCCCTTGAATATCGTGCCTTTCGGGTTTCCCTTGTCGTCCTTCAGCACAACGGCGGCGTTGTCCTCAAAGCATATCCTCATGCCGTCGGGCCTCCTATATTCCCTCTTCTGCCTGACTATGACAGCGAACACTACCTGTTTCCTCATCTCGGGCTTGCCTTTCTTGACTGCCGCGAGCACGAGGTCGCCCACTCCGCATGATGGGCTTCTTTTCTTCGCCGTCTTCATGTTCTTGATCGAGACTATCCTGATGAGAGTGGCTCCTGAGTTGTCGCAGGTCGGTATTGTGGATCCCGCCATCAGTCCTCTTGTCACTCTCGCTTTTCTTGCCTGCATTTTACTTCTCTACCTCATCCTTGGATGTTTCTTTTGGCTTCTCCTTGCGCTTGCCTTCCGCAAGTGCCTCCTTCTCGAGCTCATACTTCTCGACCTTGCCGAGCACCTTGAGCACGACGAAGTTCTTTGTCTTGCTGAGCGGCCTGCACTCTCCTATCTTGACTATGTCGCCTTCCACAGGGTTTATGCACGGCGGGCTGTGCGCTATGATACGGGTCCTCGTCTTCTTGTACCTCTCGTATTTCGGGATGTATCTCCAGCCCAGCCATTCGACTATGACTGAGTGCTGCATCCTGTCCGACACGACCTTGCCTGTGAACTGCTTGCCCCTTACCTTGAGCGTACCGTGGAAAGGGCAGTTCTTGTCATTGCAGCTCTCCTTTGGCAGTTCGATGTCGAAACCCGCTTTCCTTGTTCTGGCCATTTAGTTCACCATTATTGTATTATTGATATTGTGTTGTTGATTTGCTTTATTATTGCTTGATCCTCGCTTCGATCCTTCCTTGGAGGTCTTTGCCGTCGATTGTCTTGTCTCCGACCTTGACCGTCGTCTGGTCCTTGACGATGGTCTTGGTCCCATTTTGCGTCTGTATCTTGATTGTGCTCTTCGTCTCGTCTGTTACCTTGCCGCGGAGCCCTACGAGCGTCGCGTTTCTTGCGCTTACCACTTCGAGCGTCATGCCTATAAGCGCGACTCGCGCGGACTTTCTTTGTTTTGACATATTATTTTACGATTATGGTTTCAGGTGCGAACCCCACGTCCAAGAGAGCTTCCCTGACCTTCTGCTTGTGGTTGCCCTGGAGCTCGATCTTCCCGTCCTTGGCTGTCCCGCCGCAGGCGAGCTTGTGCTTCAGCTTCTTGACGAGCTTTTCCATGTCGATCTCCTTGTTGTCGATGCCTGTCACGACGGTGTATTGCTTGCCGAACTTCCTTTTTTCGACATACACTTCGATCAGCTGGTTCTCCTTTGCGATTGTCTCGCAAACGCAAAGCTCTTTTGGTAGTCCGCACGTGGAGCAAATCTCACTCATTTGTTTTACTCCTTCGCTTTCAAGGCTGTCATCAGCCTAGCTATGTTTTTCTTTGTTGTTTTGATCTGCCGCGGGTTCTTTGGTGCTGTGCCCGTGGCTGTTTGAGCGTTAAGCTTGATGAGCTCTTTCCTGAGCTCGAGCATCTTTGCCTGGAGCTCCTCTTTGCTCATCTTGGTAGGGTCTATGTCCTTCATTTTCATTTGGTACTCCCTGCGCCTTCATCCGCGGGCGCTTCGGTTTCTGCCTTGTCGGCCTGTGCCTCTTGAGGCTCTTCTTTTGCGGCTGGCTGGGCAGGTGATGCAGCAAGTGATACAGCAGGTGATGCGGCAGGTAATACGGCAGGTGATGCGGCAGGCGCTGCAGCTTTCTTCTCCTGCTCCGCGTCTTTCTTCTCTTCCGCGGGCTTGCCCTTCGGCTCGGCCTTCTTGACTGTCTTCCTTGTCCTTTTCTTCTTCTCTCCTTGGGCATCCCCTTCCTTCTCTGCCTTCGCCCTCTCTTCCTTCTTCTCTTTGCTGTCTTCTTTCTTCTCGTCCTTGCCAGCCTTCTTCTTGATCTCGCTCTTCATCTCTTTCGTCACTTGCTGCTCTTCTTGGTACAGCACTACCTCGTCAGGCAGTTTGATGTCTGGCGGCATTATCCTAACCTGTATGCCGACAGTCCCTGTCTTCAGCTGGGCTGCGGAGTATGCTTTCCTTACGCCGATTATCGCTATGTCGCCGCACTTCTTGAGGTATCCCTGGTAGAACCTCCATCTCTTGGCCCTTGAGCTCGGGATCTTTCCCGATATCAGTATCTCGACTCCCATCGCCCCCGCGTTCATGACGTCAGCCATTACCCTGTGGCCTATCCCCTTGAACCTCTGGGTGCCGAACTTCTCGAGGGAGCTTGCCACCCTCTCGGCGACTATCTGCGCGTCAAGGTCTGGTGATTCCACCTCGTTTATCTCTATCTGCGGGTTCTCGAGCTTGAATTTCTCCTTTAGGTCTTCTGTGAGCTTCTTGATGTTCTGGCCTTTCCTCCCTACTATGAGGCCTGGCCTTGATGCATGGATTATGATCTTCTCTCCGAGGGGTGTCTTCTGCAGCTTTATGTGGCTCTGGCCGAGGTTCTTGAGGACAGTTGTCACGTATTCCTGTATCTCAAGCTCCTTGACGTTTGACGCGACAATCTGTCTTTCGATCATTTTTTGTCCTCTTTGCCTTCCTTGGTCTTGGCTTTTTGTGCGTGCTTCTCTTTCGGCGCGTGCTCCTTCTCCTTAGGCTCTGCTTCTTTGCCTTGCTTCTCGCCTTTCTTCTTGGCGACTGTCTCCTGCACGACTACCTCCACATGCGTCCTTTTGAACTCCCTTCCGTGGTGCCTTCCGTAATGCACTGGTTGGCTCGCCCTGTGTGCGCATATGTGGATTATCTCGAGCTCTCCTGTGTTGAGCCCTTTCGTCTGCGCGTTTGCCTCTGTAGACTCGAGCAGCTTCAGGATTGCTGTGCACGCTTTCAGCGGGTATCTCCCCGCAGCGATCTTTCCTGACCTGTGGCCGAGCCCGTTTGTGAACCTCTTGAACGGTATTGCGCGCTTCTTCCCTATCACTTCCTCAAGGAGCCTCTTGGCCTGCTCGAGTTTCCTGTGGCGCAGGTAGTTGCATATCTCTATCGACTGTTTTGTGCTTATTCCCAGGTCTCTGCCTACTGCTCTTGCCATGAGTTCCTCGTTGAAGTTCTGGAACGCGTAGTTGTAGCTTGCCATTTTATTCTGTCACGGTTTATTTGACTGATATGTTTGATGATGACTTGGTGGCTCCGACTCCTGGTGCGGAGTGCGAGACCTTCCTTCTTGTGAGCGCGAATTCCCCGAGGTAGTGCCCGATCATCTCTGGCTGGACCATGACGTCCTCGAATGTCTTTCCGTTGTGGACCTTTATGGCCTTGTTGACCATCTCCGGTAGTATTATCATCGACCTGCAGTGGGTCTTTACCGGCTTCTTGCTTGTCTTGAGGTTCCTCAGGAATATCTTTTCTGCGTCTGTCAACCCTCGCTTGAGTTTCCTTCTGACACGCGAAGGCAGAAGCTGTGCAAGCTCTTTCAGGCCCATGGTCTGGAGCTCCTCAAGAGTTTTTCCCATGTAGATGAATTCCTTCTTGGCCATTTTGTCTCCTTATCGTGTTTTTACCTCTTCCTTCTGCCGGTCCTTCTGGCTGCTATCATTCCTACCTTCCTTCCTGGAGGTGCGTTTCTTGATATCGGCCTGGCCTTCGACTTCCTCGACGTCCTCTTGTTTCCGAACGGATGGTCGACTGCGTTCTGCGCGGATCCGCTGATCTTTGGCCAGAGCTTGTTCTTCGCCTTCATCTTGAAGTACTTGGTGCCTGCCCTGAGGAACGGCTTCTCTGTCCTTCCCCCTCCTGCGACGACACCTATCGATGCCCTGCATCTCGGGTTGAATGATTTCCTTTTCTTTGACGGGAGCTGGACTATGACGCTGTCCTTGAATCTCCCTATGACCTTGGCGAATGTGCCTGATGCCCTGACGAACTTTCCACCGTCTCCTGGTATCGCTTCGATGTTGAACACGACAGTTCCTTCAGGGATGTTCATCAGCTGGGCTGTGTTTCCTGGCATGACTTCTGTCTCTGGTCCGCTCTGGACTGTCTGGCCTACCTTCATGCCTTCTGGAGCGAGGACCAGGCATGTCTCGCCGCTGTTGTAGTGTACCTGTGCGAGGGGCGCTGAGTGGCCTTGGCAGTGGATGAGGTCGAGCACCTCTCCTTGGACAGTTTCAGCAGTGAGCCTATTGTGCTTTGCTGCTCCCTTGTACCTGAAGCTCGGCGCCCTGTATGTCGGGCCGCCTTTTCCCCTTGCCTGTTGGATTAGGTTTTTTCCCATTTTCTCAATCCAGTTACATCAGTCCGAGGTCTGTTGCCACGTCGAGGGCTGGCGTCTCTGGTGAGAGCCTGACATATGCCCTTTTCTGCCCTGATGGCATTATATGCGTGGTGACCTTGAGGACCTTGACCTTGAATGTCTTTTCTATGGCCTTCTTTATCTCCGGCTTCCTTGCCTTGAGGTCTACGACGAACACTAGCTTGTTCTCGGATTCCATCAGCCTGATCGACTTCTCTGTCGACAATGGATGTTTGATGACTTTCTCTATGTCCATTTTCAATTCTTGGCTGCCTTGGGCGCTTTAGGTGCTTTGGCAGGTTTTTCCTTCTTTGCTTCTTTCTTTGCTTCTTTCTTTGCTTCTTTCTTTGCTTCTTTCTTTGCTTCTTTCTTCTCTTCACCCTTCTTGGGCGTCGCTGTTGCTGGCGTGTCGTAGAACAGCTTCTCTTTCTCCAGCCTTTCTATCGCTGATTCAGTGAATAGCGTGAGCCTTCCTGGCACTGCTCCTGGTGCGAGCAGCTCTGCGTTGAGGGATTCGACGCTCACTGCGTCGACGCCGCTGATGTTCGATGCTGCCTTGAGCAGCGGGCAGTCCTGTGCGACGACAAAGAGCGGCCCTTTCCTCTTCCTGTACTTCCTTCCTCTAAGCCTTGCTTTCCCTGTCCTGTATGTCCTTTCTGATGCCCTCTCGAGCTCTTTGCCGAAGCCGAGCTTGTTCAGGGCCTCCAGGACCTGTTTTGTCTTTGACAGTGATTCGAATTCATTGTTGATTATGAATGGGTATTTGTCTGGCGGGATGTGCCCCCTCTCCATGACGAGCTCCTTGGCAGATGTCGCGGCTATTGCGCTTCGTATGGCCTTTCTCCTCTCCTTTATGTTTATCTTCCTCTCCCAGATCTTACTTGCTTTCGGATGGTGCGCCCTTCTTCCGCCGACTGTGCCTGGCGCGAACGCTCCTACCCAGTTGAACCTCATGCCGTTCCTGGACATGACTTTCCTCGGCACTCTTGATATTCCGTGGCCGTAGCTTCCCCTGTAGTCCCTTCTCCTTCTCGAGACCTTTGCGCTGGATTTCTTTCCTGCCATCAGGTCTGATCCGTATCTCTGCCTTGCCCTCGACTGGAGCGACTCCACAGCCCTCTTTATGAGGTCAGGCCTTACCTGTTCGCTGAAGACCTGCGGAAGATCCTTGCTTCCTTTCTCGGTGTTGTTCGCGTCGAGTATTTTCAGTTTCATTTTGGCGAGTATGATCTGTTGTTTGATTGTTTATTGTGGAGTATTTTATTTCCCTTGTTTGGATCTTATGCTGATGTATTGTATTGTCTGCGGGACCTGCTCTACCTTCTTGTTTGGCCTTATCGGGTTCTGGAACCTGAGCACCCTCTTTGAAGGTCCGGGTATGCTTCCCTTGACGAGCAGGTATGTGCCCTTGACCTGTCCGTATCTGATGAATCCTCCTGAGACGTTTATCTGCTCTGGGTCATCGCCTATCATCATGATCTGCTTGTTGTAGTCTACCCTTGAGTGGAATCCCATCTGTCCTGCGTGTGCGACCCTGTACATGACATGGCCCTGCTTTGACCATCCGCCGAGCGAGCCTGGCCCTCTCTTGGTCTTCTCTGACTTGTGGTGCCTTACTTTTATTCCGAACCTTTTGACAGGTCCCTGGAATCCTTTTCCTTTTGTTATCGCGTGTATGTCGATGAGCTGGCCGTCCTTGAACACGTCCTTGACGCTCAGCTCTTTGCCGAGGTTCTCTTTCGCGAATGCGAGCTTGTCCTCTTTCTTGCCGCCGAGGTTGACTTCGAATATCTCTGGCTTCTTGTTGCCTATGCCTGTCATCTTCGGCTGCGTCTGGACAAGGACTCTCAGTTCATCGTAATCCTCTGGTTTGATAGAATCTAGCTTCTTGCTCTCTTTTTTTGGTGTTGTTATCTTCCTCGCGAGCTCCTTGTCTGCTTTTGCGAGGATGTCCAGTGTCGGCTGCATTGATTTGTATCCTCTCTTGTACAGCCTGACTCCAGCAATCTTGATTGGAGGGCATTCGACTACCGTGACAGGGAGTGTTATGTCTTCACCTTTTGTCATGGAGTTCTTCCTGCCGTCTGTTATTATAATGTGTGTCATGCCTGCCTTGTATCCTGCGAAGCCTTGCAGCTTGGCGTCTTTTGCTGCCGGGAAGTGCTTTATCCTTGGATAGATGCGTTTAGCCCTGACTCTAGGCCATACCTGCATGCTTCCGCGTCTTGATTTATGTGCTCTCGGCATTTTTTACCTTTAACAACGTAGGATAGACTAGCCTGATTGAGTCGAATAGGCCTATCTAGACCTCTTCAGGGCTTTTTTGGCAGTAAAAACCTATTTCTGACGCTTTTTCAAGAATTAGAGCTTAATTATAATAAACTCGTACTGAAAAAGCATCTTTTCAGGCTCATTTATTCCTATCTCGCATTTAAACATCAAATGAGTCGTTTAAACGCTTATTCCGAACTATCAACCCGAAATTTCGGTTCTTTATAAACTTTGGCTTTGCTTGGCTGGACAGATTTAGGCGGTTCAGGAACTTGGCTTGCGGGCTCTTTTGCCTGTTTTCCGGCTCCCCCTGCCTTCTTCCCCTTCCTCACTCCTTTCCCTTCCTCTCTCTGCGAGTATCTGGCCCTCTTGATCGCGTAGTTTGCAGGGTTCTTGATGTACTTGCAGAAGTTGTCTGGCTTGCACACCCCAAAGCTCTTGTAGTATGCGTTGTTGTCGCAGTTGGGCGGCAGGACTTTCTTCTTCTGCTGTTTGGCATACCTTATCTGGCCCAGGTAGTACTGGTCCCTCAATGGCTCTACGTTGCGCTGGTTCCATGCCTTTATCCATTCCTCTGCCTGGTCATAGTCCCAGCCGCAGCTTGTTAGGAAGTTCGTCAGTATGAACACTGCCCTTTTCTTGCCGTCTGGCAGTCCTTTTGCTATCAGCTGTATGCATGGAGGGAAGAACTTCTCTGGTATCGCTGTCTGCACCTCCTCGAATTCCTTGTTGAGTGAGTGCCGCTCTATCTTTGTGCCTTCCTCTATCTCCCGCGTCTTCTGTTCCTTGCGCGCGACAAAGTCGAACGCTTCCACCAGCAGTTTCTTTGCCTGGCCGGCAACGATGCCTTCCCTGTCGAGGAAAGGGTGTCTCCCGATCTTTATGCGGTCTGGCTCTGCCTCTTTCTTCTCGAACTCGAGTATCTTGTCAGGGTGTATGGGCAATGATATGAGCCCTGACTTCTCGTGGTATGAGTATGGTGCGCGGTAGAGGTGCCTGGGCGCTATGAGCACCGTGTCCACCTCGACGATGGACAATGGGTTGAACACTGTTGTCATCCTTGGCTTGAGGCAGCATTTCTTTGATGTGTCTATCACTGCCTTCTCCATTATTATCTTGCACTTGGGGCAGGTCCTGTACTGCTCGTCCTCGCTGCCCGCGATCGTAGAGGTGCATTGCGGGCAGATGAACTGTACCTGCCTGCCGCCTTGGGACGACTTTTTCTTTCCGCAGTTGGTGCAGCATGTCTGGACCAGCTCCTCTGTCGATTTCCCTGTCTTCTCTTTCAGCTCGTCCATGGTGTAGCTGAACCTTTCGCCGAAAACGATGTTGTCTTCCTTGACAGCGACGTGTCTCTTCCCTATGTAGTCGAGGAGGTATGCCGCTATCTTCCGCGGACCGTCGGGAAAAAGGTCTTTTGTCTGCGCGTCATGGACGCGTTCAGGGAATGCCTCGAAAGGCACTGCTATGTGGAACCCTTTGTTTCCTGAGAACTTTGCAGTGATTGCGTCGATGTCGTGCTCCCTGAGCGCCTTGATGAAGAGCCACGTGACTATCCTTGCGAATTCCCATTGCGGGCAGTCTATGTCGAGGACAAGGTCCCATCCTATCCTGAGGGTCTCGTACTCCTGCTTCTTCATCTCTGTGCTTATCCTCTGCGGGTTGGACCAGAGCTCTTCAGAGAGATGGAAGCTGGTCACGCCGTTCTTGACCTGCTCCATCACATCGTTAGGGTAGATCAGCACGTCAGGCCTTTTGGCGTATCCTTTGCCGCCGAAGCTGCCGACTGCCTCCTTGTTCTGCGCAGCCCGGACTATCTCGTTCTGGACTTCGACGCGCTTGTAGTGCTTGAGCACCCTGCTCAATGTCACAGGGTCCATCCTTTCTGCCATGCGCATGAATAATTGAGAAACATATTTAAAACATGTTGGTCTGGTCTTTAAAACATTTGCACTGCTTTAAAACCAGGTGCAAAAATCGCAAAATCGCGCCCTGCTCCGCTTGCTCGCTATGCTCGCAAGCTCCCGCGCCGCCACGCACGCCTTCGTAGCTGGTGTAAAGTTTTTTGCCGAAGGCCTTGACTGTTATCGATTATGTTTCGTGTGATTGCGTGCTTAACAGGCGGCTACGGTCGCGATTTTGCTCTTGGAGCTGCACATAAATATGGATAAAAAGATGCTTGATAAGAATGACCGGGACGCCATGCTCGGCTGGCTTGAGAAGCTGAAGGCCTCTGATAAGATTATCATAGTTGAGGGCATCAAGGACGTTAATGCATTAGTCAGGCTGGGCATTCCGCGTGACCGTATCCGTCGTCTCAACAAGGCTGCCTTCGCTGTCGCAGAGGAGCTAGCAAAAGAGCATAAAGAGGCGATCATCCTCACAGACCTTGACAAGGAGGGCAAGAAGCTCTACGCATCCCTAAAGACCAACCTTACCAGGAACGGCGTCAAGGTGGACAGTTTCTTCCGCGAGTTCCTGTTCAGGAACTCTGACCTGAGCCATATAGAGGGCATTGATACTTATTTCAGGAACTTGGCAGCAGAAAGACCATGAACCCAGGAGCTAAGACCGCTCACGTATCTTTCTTCGCCGCAGGCGTTGATTATTTATTGATCTGATTGGGATGGTATAAACGGATTCATAAAGCTTATAAACACCCCGATACAACACACATTACACATCAGGGGGATGATACCATGTCTGCTGCTACCAACCAGTTCAAGACTTTTGTGCTTCTGCTTGCATTGACAGTCGTGCTGCTTCTTGTGGGCCAGCTTGTCGGAGGAATGCAGGGCCTGACTATAGCTTTCGTAATAGTCCTGTTGATGAACGGGCTGAGCTATTTCTTCTCTCACAAGCTCGTGCTTTTCATGTACAAGGCCAAGGAGGCGAAGGAGTCACAGCATCCGGATCTTTTCAAGACAGTGCGTGAGGTGGCAAAGCTTGCAAACATTCCCATGCCCAAGGTGTATATCATCCCCAGCGACAGCCCAAACGCTTTCGCGACAGGCAGGAACCCAAAAAATGCTGTTGTCGCCTGCACAGAGGGCATCATGCGCCTGCTCAGCAAGGATGAGCTCAAGGGCGTCATCGCCCACGAGGTTGCGCACATAAAGAACCGTGATATCCTCATACAGACCATCGCTGCGACGATTGCAGGAGTCATCTCCTACGTCGCGATGATGGCGAGATGGGCTGCTATCTTCGGCGGTTTCGGCGGCGACAGGAACAATAACGGAGGCGGCATACTCGGCTGGCTCGCGCTTGCCATACTCGCTCCCATCATTGCGTTGATAATCCAGCTTGCGATCTCGCGCTCACGAGAATACCTGGCTGACGAGACAGGCGCGAAGACGATCCACAATCCTCTGGCTCTTGCCAGTGCGCTTGAGAAGTTGGAGCATGGCATCCACAAGAATCCGCTGAGGTTCGGAAACCCTACCACATCCTCGTTGTTCATCGCAAACCCTTTCTCTGCAAAGGGGTTGACTTCTCTTTTCAGCACCCATCCGCCCATGGACGAGCGCATCAGGAGACTGAGGAAGATGCAGGCTTAATGCCTGCTGTTGTTTTCATTCTCGTATCTCTCGGTCAGCAGCCTCTGTATCTCTTTTGCCCTTTTCTCTCCTATCTTCTCTATCTCCTTGAGCTCTTCCTCAGATGCATTGACGAGGTTCTTGACGCTGCCGAACCTCTCCAGCAATGGCTTTGCCAGTGTCGGTCCTATTCCCGGCAGCGCTGAGACTATGTATTCCTGCAGCTCTTTCGTCGTCATCGGTTTCCTGCTTCCGTGCGGGTTGAATTCCCTGAAGTCAGGATCCTGCTCCCTCTTAGCGATCACCGCCATCAATGACGCTGTCTCTTTCACTGTCTTTGTCTGTATGACCGGTATTCCGTAGCTGACCATTATTGTCGCGAGCATGCCGCGTATAGCGTTTGCTGCTATCTTCCTCATCGCGTAGATGTCTTCCTGGCCTTCGATGATTATCATGGGCCTTTCGAAGTTCTGCTTGAGGCTCTTTATCTGGTCGAGCAGCCTTCCGTCGATGATAGAGTCCACGAAGTCAGGGACTTTCTTGTACTCTACGCCCACTCTTGTGGACAGGAGATAATCCCCGACATTGAGGGTCTGCATGTTGACTGATATCCCCATGTCGATGAGCTCTTTTATCACGCCTGATGCCTTCTCCCTGAAGTCAGCAAAGACTTTCAGCTCCATCTCCGGCGCTATGTACTTCTCGATCTTCTCTTCTGCCCTGCGGTCGAACCCTTTGAACTTGGTCTTCAGGTTGTCGAGCTCCCTGTACATGCGTTTTTCCTTGTGGTGTGCGCTCCATTTGTATCCTTCGTCCCTGGTTCCGCGGGTCATGAGGATTATGACCCTTCCGCTGTCCTGCCTGCCTGTCCTTCCTCTGCGCTGTATCGTCCTTATGCCTGAGGGTATAGGCTCGTAGAATATGACAAGGTCGACGCAGGGTATGTCTATGCCTTCTTCTGCGACTGATGTGGCCACAAGGCAGTTGAACTCGCACTGCTTGAATTCCTCGAGCATCTGTTTCTGCTCTTTCTGCGTGAGGCCTGTGCCGTTCTTCTTTGCCTGCCCGACAAAGACCCTTGCCTCTGCGCCTGGTATGGTGTTGAGCGTCTCCTCTATCTTCTTTGCGCTCTCCCTGTACTGGTTGAATATGATTATCTTGACCTTGCTGTTGGCCTCGACCTCTTTCTCGACGAGTGATTTGAGCGTCGCCAGCTTGGGGTGCTCGACGCCCTCCTGCATCAGGTTTCTCGTAAGTATCGCTGCTGACTTGAAGTTGAGGTCGCTGGCAAGGTTCTGGACTGCCTTCACCTTCGATGACTTCGCCTCTTCGTATATCCTCTCGAAGTAGTTGTGCAGCGGCGCGACACCCTGTGTCTCTATGAGCTCTACCGCGTGCTCTGTCTTCATTGCCTCTGCTATGAGCGAGACTGATTTCATTATCTCGAATGACTTGTCCCCCTTCGCTATCTCTGAGTGCAGGTGTCCCTGCAGCTTTAGGAGGTCTACTTTGCTGAGCATCCTGGACGCGTCTGCGTAGCCGTGCTTCTTGATCTCGTTCAGCTTGCTGTTGTAGCATGCTTTCAGGTATTGCTTTATCTTCTCTAACTCTGGGGGCAGTTCTACCTGTACCCACTGGACTTTTGTCTCTTGTATGTACGGCCTTACGTCAGGGTCTGCGTCTGTCCTTAGCTCGACGCCTTCGATGTAGAGGTTCTTGCACACATCGTTTATCTTCTCGAGTTCGCTTCCAGGGCTCGCTGTCAGCGCGAGCATCCTCGGGTAGCGTGCTTTCTTGTTGTACTGTTTCGCTATGAATGTGTATGCGTAGTCTCCTGTTGCCCTGTGCGCCTCGTCGAATATTACCAGGCTGACTTCTGAGAGGTCTATCTTGTTCGTTATGATGTCGTTCTCGAGTCCTTGCGGCGTGCTGAATATGACTTTTGCCTGTTTCCACAGCTGCGCCCTCTTCTCTGGCTTGACGAATCCTGTGAACACTGCCAGCTGTTCCTCTTCGATGTCAAAGTGGTTTGAGAATGTCTGGAGGTGCTGCTCCACGAGAGGTCTTGTCGGCGCAAGGAAGAGTACTTTGCTGTTCGGGAAGCACTTCAGCCTCTGTGATGCGAGCATGAGCGCTATGACTGTCTTTCCCATCCCTGTTGGCAGGACTACCAGGCAGTTCTTGTCCACGCATGTGCCCAGTATTGTCTCCTGGTACAGCCTTGGTGTGATGTTCTTGAGCATCATCTTGTATCTTGGCACCTCGACACGCGGTTTCTGCCTGCAGTCTGCATTGCTCCAGTCAGTGAGAGTCCTTGTTGTTGATTCTATCATCATGTGTCCTCTCTTTATTATTAATTATTATTGTCAATGCTCAGAATTAACGCATGCACCCTTTAAATAGCTCATCCGGGCAAGTCCAGTGTCCAGTGACGAGTGGAACGAGTCAATGGGCCAGCGCCCGAAGGGGGCAAGCGTGGGGAGTGGGGAATGAGAACCTGCAATAAAACTCAAACATTATAATTCAGTGTGTTCAGAATAAGTATCGCGTTTGTCACGAAATTGCCGAATACCAGTCCGAAGATGGCAAACAACAACAGTTTTGTCAGGTAATCTCTTTTTTTCAACGTGTCCACCGCTAAAAGCGAATATCTGCTTGAGAAATCGTCCGTTTATAAAGCTTTGCTTGGTTGCGGCTATGTCCCGAATCCCTTTTTGATGGTTAAAATTATAACCCGGAACAGCTGTTAGGCTGTTCTGGGGGTGGGGAGTGTTCCCCCACCATGGAGAAAGAGGTTAAGCTGGTTAAAAAGGTTAAGCGTTTGTTAAGGC
>JAHJSS010000034.1 GCA_018830225.1 Nanobdellota archaeon | reverse complement strand
GTTCGAATGCTCAAGCGGAATCTGCAGCAGAGGAGTATGCGTCAGCGAAGAGGCAGAGCCTGAGAACGAAAGCTGGCTCACAAGACTTCTCGCTTGGATAGACAACCTGATCTAAAAATAATTTTTATTTCTTTCAGAACATCCCTCCATCGCTCTCTTCTTCAGTGTCATCATCAGGATCGTCACCTTCTTCCTCTTCGTCAGCCTCTTCTACCTCTCCTGAGAATGCCGCGCCGCACTCATGGCAGTAGTTGTCCTCAAGCAGGACCTCTGCGCCGCATTCGCAGGCAAGGACCTCTGCCTCAGGAAGCTCTTCACCGCACTGGCGGCAGTAGCTGTCACCTTCTATAGTATCAGTACCGCATTTTTCGCATGCGACCATGTTGGTTACCTCCTGTTTCTTTCGAGCTCGACACAAAGTCAACACCTACTCCGCTTTTGCTTCGCAAAAGCTCCGTTGTTGCCAGACTCGCCCAGCGCTTCTTTTATTGCAGGGCCTGTCCCCCCGGATGGGGCACTCAAAGCGGCAAGCGCTTTGGTGCCTCGCTCACTCCGTTCGGAGGCGTCCCCCGACAACGGCCTTTCTGGTTTGGTTGAAGGGGCTCGTTAAGGGCAACAACTGTGTTGACTCTGCTTATCTTAATATCACCTTTCTCTCGTGCAGATATCATAAAAGTCGCACTGGCCGGTCGACCACCTGCACAGGCCAGACTCCTTCTTGGGATAATCACCTATCCTCTCAGACTCTGTGGCGAAATGTATCTGCTCAACCTCAAACAAAGCATCTTTAATAAGTTTTGGCGTGACCTTAAGCATCACAGGCTTGTCCTTCAGGAACCAAAGCCCTACCTTGACGGGGTACTTGCCGTGCTGCTTCTCGTACAGCATCGCGTAGATGCCCAGCTGGAGCAGGTACTCATCCTTCAGCTCGCTGGACTTCGAGGTCTTGTAGTCTACCAGTATTATATCATCACCATCCTTGTGTATCACGTCGATGAAGCCGCGAACCATGAGCTCTTTGTCCTTGAACTCCTTCTCGAGCTCTATCGGCTTCAGCTTCCTGAACGCCTCCTGCAGCGAGAGATCGGACTGTTTCATCTCATTCTCCAGGCCGTCGAAGAGATGGTTCAGCCAGTTGGCAAGCATCTGCGTGCTCTCATCATAATAGAATGATATCCTCTCGTCGTCGATGCCCAGCTTGTGCAGCCTGTTGCTCGCGCCTGCCCAGCAGGCATCAAAAAGATTCTTCATGAAGAACGAAAGCTCCTTCTTGAAACTCTCATCATTGAATGTGCTGATATCGACGCTGAAGAACTTCTCCAGCGCCTCGTGGACGATGTTCCCCCTGACAGTGTGGATGTTCGCTTTTGTAGGATACTTGATTATGTACTGATAGAAGTATCTTCTAGGACACTGCTTGTACGTGTTTATCGAGCTTGGGGATTGGACTCTCTTCGGCATGGGGGCCACTCTTTTTGTCTTGAAAACCACTCAAAAACCTAGAAGGTTCATCCCAGAAAAAGTTTCAGTGGTATTTAAGATTTGTTGTTAGAAAAAGGATGTTCTCAAAGGACCATATCAGAAAAGCACCCGAAAGCCACAATCTGTGCTTCAGGGGCATCCGCTTCCCTGAGTTTCTTGACTCTTTCAGCCATGCTTTGGTATGCCTGCTGGCAGGCACTGCACATCATTGTATCTTCCTGGTGGCCGTACTCGCCTCCCCTGCCGAACTTATTCTCAAGTTCGCTGGGCATGTCGACCCAAACACCATTCGCCCTTGCGATGGGTTGTTCGTGCGTCCTGGCCACAGTGCCGTACCTGCAGATGTCGACCTCAAACCCGAGCTGTGCAGCAACATGAAGCACCAATGCGGGATTATATCTGTGAAGCTCTGCCTCTGGCACAATATCATCTATCTTTATGCCTTTAGAAGAACCAACTGTTCTAAGTGCCTCTTGGACCCTTGCTGTAAGCGGGGTGTAGTCCGGATGTGATTCGTAATTACTTGACATGAAATTGTTGCCTCTAAGTCTCACGACTATTCAGTGGTGAACAAATGTCCACACCAGTGTCGTCTTTCGTATACTGGGAATAATAACTAGTATATAAAGTTTACGGATTGGTTCGGGCAAGGCTGTGGCCACGCCTTCAACTTAGGGCAAGGCCTGCTCCGCTTGCTTCGCAAGCTCCGCGCCGCCGGCTCGCTCTTGACTTTGTTTTGTTGTTACCTGGCATTTCCCCGGATGGGGTGCTCACCCTCCTTCGTCCGGGCGGCACACAGGCAGAGCCTGTTGCATCCCCCCTTTGCCGGTGCGCGTATAATGTAGAATGAGCTCGCGGATTGGCGGCTACGGCCTTGCCCCTGGTTGCAGTAATCTTTATATAATAGTGGGGGGTTCTGCAGGTATCATGGGACGAATAAAGACAGACATGGTCAAGAGGGTATCGATCCAGCTGGTCGAGACGCACCCTGAGAAGTTCTCGAGGAACTTCGAGAGGAACAAGGAGGCGTTGAAGGGACTGGCGGAAGTCAGGTCCAAGAAATTAAGGAATGTCATAGCAGGATACTCTGTCAGGCTCAAGAGGCAGAGCGAAGAAGGGACAAAGAGCAGAAGGAAAAAGCTCTGATTCTAGGCTCTTATACCATTTATAAACAACCTAAACTTTTATAAATACCTTCTTTTTTATAGGCCCTTGCGAGAGAGAAGAGAAATAATCACCTATCATTATTTCTCGATTGATTAACTGGAATATAGGTGAAAAAAGATTCAGAAGAAAATAAAACCGTTATTACCGTCTTTAAGGGAGCGCAAACGCTATTTAGCGTTTGAAATCATCTCAGAACAGCCATTAGAGGACTTCAACGCCGTATCCAAGGCCATAATTGACAAGGCGCTGGATCAGCTTGGCGTACTGGGGTGCGCAGAGGCAGGCATCATGATACTGTCAGACAAATATGACAAAGAAAAACAAAGAGGACTGATGAGGGTGAGCAACAGATCATTGGACAAGGTAAGAGGGACGCTTGCGCTGATAGACCAGATAGACAACCATCGGGTAATCGTGAGGTCAAGAGGAGTCAGCGGGATACTGCAGAAAGCAGAGAGCAAGTACGTTCAAAGCCCCCATGGGGCTTTGGCGTCCTGAAATTTTGGTGAGCGAAACTGAAAACAAAATTTCATGACATAGCAGGATGATAATCGCTGCTAAGATATGACCTGACACAATCCAAAACAATCTAACATGATCCAAAAAACGGAGGTCACAAAATGGACTCGATAAACCACCAGATGATGGGGTATGACAGGGCGATCACGATGTTCAGCCCTGACGGAAGGCTTCTCCAGGTGGAGTACGCCAAGAAGACCGTCAAGCAGGGCTCGACAGCAATAGGCATGGTGTGCGCAGACGGCGTGCTGCTCGTGTGCGACAAGAGGATAGTCGACCCGCTGGTTGTCACAGAGGCGATCGAGAAGATATTCCAGATCGACGAGCACATAGGAGCCACGGCTTCAGGCATCATATCCGACGCAAGGGTGCTGATAGAGCGGGCGCAGGTCAAGGCGCAGCAGCACCAGGTGACGTTCGACACACAGATAGACATCATCACCATAGTCAAGAACATCTGCGACCTCAAGCAGATATGCACGCAGTCAGGCGGCCTGAGGCCGTTCGGCGTGTCAATCCTCGTCGCAGGCATAGACCCTGACGGGCCGAAGCTGTTCGAGACAGATCCTACAGGGATATTCTTCCAGTACAATGCAGTCGTGATCGGCGAAGGAGAGGAAGGCATAGAGGAAATCCTCCACAAGAAATACAAGCCGACGCTGAACCTGCAGGAAGGCCTCAAGCTCTCAGTCGAGTCGCTCAAGCAGGTGCTCGACGACAAGTTCAACGCAGAGAGGCTGGACGCGGCGTTCATAAGGACCGCTGACCGCAAGTTCACGAAAGTGGACAAGAAAGAGCTTGAGAGAGTGCTCAAGCAGGTCAAAGGCGGGAACTGAGGGTGAATGATATGGGCATAGGCAGACCGATAAGCATGGACCAGGAGCGGGTCAGCTTCAACCTGGCCCTGCTCAAGAAGGGCGGCAAGATGTTCCAGGTGGTGGTCGATCCTGACAACGCTATAGCGTACAAGAAAGGCACGGTTATCGACATAAAGGAAGTCCTCAGGAGCGAGAAAGTCTTCACCGACGCAAAGCGCGGAGAGCTTTCGCCAGAGGCAGACCTCAAGGCGCTTTTCAACTCATCAGACGCGGTGAAAGTCGCTTCAGTCATACTCAAGGAAGGAGAGATACAGCTCACCACAGAGTACAGGGACAAGCTCAGGGCAGAGAAGAAGAAGAGGATACTCTACCTAATACACAGGAACGCGGCAGACCCCAAGACAAAGCTGCCCCATCCTATGACCAGGATAGAGAACGCCTTCGAGCAGGCGAAATGCAAGATCGACGAGTTCAAGACAGCAGAAGAGCAGGTCGACGACGTCATAAGGAAGCTCAGGGTGATACTGCCGATAAAGATAGAGCAGGTCCTGCTCCAGATAGACATCCCGCCCCAGCACGCCCACCAGGCATACGGCATGCTCAAGAGGATGGGATCGATAAAGCAGGAGACATGGGGCAATGACGGCGGGCTCACACTCAAGTTCGAGATACCCGCGGGCCTGCAGGAAGAGGTAATGGACAAGCTCAACAGCATGACGCACGGCGGGGTGGACATAAAGCTCCTCGGCGAAGCGAAATAAAATAACAAAAATCAATGTCAAAGAAAAAACAAAACATATGGAGTGAAACACAATGGGAGAAATACAAGTGAAAGACAAAGAGGTCGTGGTCCCGGGAGAGACACTCGCGACAGGGATGGACTTCCTGCCGAGCTACGGGACGTACAGGGAAGGGGACAAGATCCTTGCCTCACGGCTCGGACTGGTAACCATAGAGGGGAAGGTCATCAAGCTGGTCCCTCTATCAGGCGTGTACCACCCTAAGAGAGGGGACACTATAATAGGCCACGTGACAGAGATACTGCTGTCAGGCTGGAGGATAGACACCAACTCGGCATACTCTGCGGTCCTGAACATGAAGGACGCGACGTCAGAGTTCATCGCCAGAGGGGCCGACCTGACAAAGTACTTCGAGATAGGAGACTGCATGATGGTCAAGATAATCAATGTCACAAGCCAGAACCTGGTGGACCTGACCATGAAAGGCCCGGGCCTCAGGAAGCTGAGAGGAGGAAGGATACTCTCTGTCAACGCGAACAAGGTGCCAAGGATAATCGGCAAGCAGGGATCAATGGTCTCGATGATAAAGCAGTACACCAACTGCAGGATACTCGTCGGCCAGAACGGTATAGTCTGGATACAGGGAGAGGACCCTGCCCAGGAGCTCCTGGCGGTGCAGACCATAAAGAAGATAGAGCGCGAGGCCCACATACCAGGACTCACCGACAACATAAAGGGATTCCTTGAGAAGAACAGGGGGCCTAATGCGCCTCAACCTCAGGCAAGGCCACAGAGTGAGGGTGATACCAATGACTTATGAGAAAAGATTCGACGGAAGAGCATTTGACGAGATGCGCCCAATCGAGGCCAAGGCAGGCATCATAAAGCGGGCACACGGCTCAGGATGGTTCAAGATAGGGAACACTGAGGCTTACGCAGCAGTGTACGGACCAAGGGAGATGTTCCCGCGGTTCATGCAGAACCCTAAGAAGGGTGTGCTGAGGGTACACTACAACATGATGCCATTCTCAAGCGCAGGAGACAGGGTAAGGCCAGGACCTTCAAGGAGGTCCAAGGAGATATCGCACGTCACACAGAAGGCGCTGCTGCCTGTAGTCGACCTGGGCGAGTTCTCCAATGCTGTTGTGGACGTGTTCATAGAGCTGCCCCAGACAGACGCGGGCACGAGATGCGCAGGCATATGCGCGGCATCGATAGCGCTGGCTGACGCAGGCATACCCATGAAGGACATGGTATGCGCAATCTCGGCAGGCAGGGTAGATGACAAGATGCTCGTCGACCTCAACTACGAAGAGGACTCGCACGAGAACGGCGTCGACATACCCATAGCGATGCTCCACAACTCAAAGAAGATATCGCTGATACAGATGGACGGCGAACTCTCATCAGATGACCTGAAGAAGGCTGTCGAGATGGTCAAGAAGGCCTGCGACGAGATATTTGAGGTGCAGAAACAGGCGCTGAAGAAGAAGTTCGAGATCGGCAACTGAAACACACGGTGATAATCATGTATGAAGAACTAAGAAACCAAGTGATATCGCTTCTGTCGAAGCAGGCCCGTCTCGACGGCAGGAAACCGCACGAGTACAGGGAGATCAAGATAGAGACCGGCGTCTCCAAGAATGCCGAGGGTTCAGCCAAAGTAAAGATAGGCGACACCGAGGTCATAGCCGGCGTGAAGCTGGAGGTCATGAAGCCGTACCCTGATACACCGGACAACGGCAGCATGATGGTCAATGTCGAGCTGTGCCCGATGTCCAGCCCAGAGTTCGAGACAGGACCCCCTGACATCTTCGCCATAGAGCTGGCAAGGATAACCGACAGGGCGATAAGGGAGAGCAAGACCCTCGACACCAAGAAGCTCTGCATAACGCCTGGCGAGAAGGTGTGGATGGTCGTCATCGACGTCTGCACGCTCAACGACGCAGGCAACCTCTACGACGCGATATACCTTGCGGCGATGGCGGCGATGAAAGACGCGGTGTTCCCGGCATTCGACGGGGAGAAGCTGGACTACAAGAACAAGACCAAAGAAAAGCTCCCTCTCAGCAGGGTGCCAGTGTCAGTGACTGTCTTCAAGTACGGAGACCACATACTGGTCGACCCGATGAACGAGGAGGAGAAGGCGTTCGACGCGAGGCTGACAGTCGGCGTGCTTGAGAACGGCAACCTCTGCTCTCTCCAGAAAGGAGGGGACACGGCAGTAGTTGCAGATGACATCTTCAGGATGGTCGACCTGGCCAAGCAGAAGAGCCAGGAGCTTAGGAAACACCTCTGAGGTGGTATTGCAATGGCAAAGAAGAAAGGCAAGAACATAGAGGAGCCCAAGCAGTTCACGAAGTATGAGAAGGCACGCATACTCGGGAGCAGGGCACTCCAGATATCAATGGGAGCCCCTTACCTCGTGAAGATAGACGCCAAGAAGCTCGAGGAGATAAGGTACAGCCCTCTCGAGATAGCGAAGATAGAGTTCGACGCCGGCGTGATACCGATAACAGTGATAAGGCCTCTGCCAGAAGTGGAGAGGGCTGAGAGCAGCAAATAATCTTTTTATTTTTCATGATTTTAATAAAAAAGAGGGACAAAAGGTTTATATCCGGTTGGCCTAGCCAATCTTCTGGGTGTTTTGACAGAGATACAGGTGGTGAGAAAGATGTCGAGAGATGAAGGTAGCAGGGTTATGCCTGAAGAACAAGAGCAGAAAAGGCTGGCAGTTCTGGTCGTAGATGATGAAGACTCTCTGCTCAGGATGTACAGGAGGATATTGGATTCAGACCTCAAGATCTGCCAGGGGTACGCCCCAGACATAATGTATGAGGTAGTCACGGCGAGAAACGGCACAGCGGCCCTCGAGATACTGGCCTCAAGAGAGGTCGCGATGATCATATCCGACAACCAGATGCCTGGCATGACAGGACAGGAGCTGCTGGCGCGCGTGAGGGAGAACTACCCTAATCCTACAAGGATGATGATAAGCGGTACAGAGGTGCCTAAGGATGGCATAGCACATTACCATCTTCCGAAGCCGTTTGATTCAGAAGATTTCAGATGGCTGCTTGCGTTCGGCCTGGCAGACTACCATAGGCGGTGCGGCCAACAGTCTGCATCAGACCCTTCGGTCCCTTCAGGCGAGAAAAACTGAAATATTTTTTTATCCTTTCTCAATCCTTCAATGTGAAGTATACCCTCCTGTTGTTCTTGCCCTTGTTCTCAGCGCTCGTGACATTGATGCCCTTTATCTCAGAAGTGTCCCTGATGTGTGTGCCGCCGCAGGCCTGCGCATCATAATCGCCGATCTCCACTATGCGGATCGTCTCCACAGAAGGGGGAAGGACATTCTTTAGCTTCAGCACAGAAGGTATCTGGAACGCCTCTTCCCTCGGAAGGAACTTTGTGCTGACCTCAACACCTTCGCTGATGATCCGGTTCGCCTTCTCCTCGAAGGACCTTATCTGCTCCCTGTCGAAGTTCTCCAGGTCAAAGTCTATGCGGCACTTGTCCTCAGCGATCTGGTTCCCTGTGATGAGAGCCCCGGTCTCCTTGTTGACCACATAGCTCAGCACATGGCAGGCTGTGTGGCCGCGCATGAACCTGTATCGCCTAGTCCAGTCGACCATGCCAGTCACCCTGTCGCCTTCCTTGATGCCATCCTGGTCCACCTCATGGATGATATCAGGCCCCGCCTTCTTTGCAGACACCACCTTATACTCCTTGCCTGCAGCGACAAGCACACCAGTATCGCCGGGCTGGCCGCCGCTAGTAGGATAGAAACAGGTATTGTCCAATGTTATTCCCCTGCCTTCTACTTTGGTCACTATCGCCTCAAATTCTTTCTTGTAGCTGTCATTCAAGTATGTGAGATCGGTCATAAAAAACACCCCTCAAGCTGCCTAAAACACTAAGAACAGCAAAAGATATTTAAATCTTGGTGATTTAAAAAACAACTAAAAAGAGGTATGTATGCCATCTAAGATATACAAGAGGGATGGAAGGCTCGTAAAGTTCGAGCCTGAGAAGATTTCTGCTGCCATGCATAAGGCATTCTCTGCGCTGAAGCTCGATGACTCCAAGATACTGAAGGAGTTGACAAGGAAGGTTGTCGCGGATGTCGACAGGAGATTCTACCACAAGATACCCAAGGTAGAGGACGTGCAGGACATAGTCGAGCAGGTGCTCATAAAGTCAGGATACGAGAGGACCGCAAAAGCATACATCGACTACAGGAGGCAGCATGCGCAGATAAGGGATGCGAAGAAGCTGCTAGGAGTCACGAGCGACGAGCTCAAGCTCAGCGTGAACGCGATAAGCGTGCTCGAGAAGAGATACCTCCTGAAGGACGACCAAGGAAAGGTCATCGAGACGCCAAAGCAGATGTTCAGGAGGGTCGCGAGAGAGGTCGCCAGGATAGAGGCGAGATACGCCAAGAAAGAAGCAGGAAAGACAGAGGACGAGTTCTACAGGATGATGGCGGACCTCGAGTTCATACCCAACTCACCGACGCTGATGAACGCAGGCACGAGGATGGGGCAGCTGAGCGCGTGCTTTGTGCTGCCTGTCGAGGACTCGATGGAAGGGATATTCACATCGCTCAAGCACATGGCGCTCATACACCAGAGCGGGGGAGGCACAGGATTCTCGTTCTCAAGGCTGAGGCCTTCAGGGGACATAGTCGGCTCGACGAAATGCCCTGCATCAGGGCCTGTGTCATTCATGAGGGTGTTCGACTGCGCGACAGACGTGATAAAGCAGGGAGGCCGGAGAAGAGGGGCGAACATGGGTGTGCTGAGGGTGGACCACCCTGATATCATGGAATTCATAACAGCGAAGAAGGACCCTGATAAGTTCCAGAATTTCAACCTCTCGGTCGCGGTCACGGACAGGTTCATGAAGGCAGCAGAGAAAGGAGAAGAATACGAGCTGATAAACCCGCGCACCAGCTCTGCCGCCGGAAGGCTGAACGCAAGTGATGTGCTCAGGCTGATAGTCACGATGGCCTGGCACAACGGCGACCCGGGCTTGTTGTTCATCGACGAAGTGAACAGGAACAACCCCACACCATTCTTCGGAAGCATAGAATCCACAAATCCATGCGGTGAGTTGCCATTGCTCCCATACGAATCCTGCAACCTGGGATCGATAAACCTCGCAAGGTTTGTCGAAGGCGGCAAGATCAACTGGAAGCGGCTCGAGAAGACGACGCGCCTGGCGGTAAGGTTCCTTGACAATGTCATAGACGCCAACAACTTCCCGCTCGAAGAGATAGAGGAGTCCACGAAAGCCAACCGGAAGATAGGCCTCGGAGTGATGGGCTTTGCAGACATGCTCATCAGGCTTAGTGTCCCATATAACTCAGACAAGGCAGTGAAGCTCGCAGGAGAAGTGATGAGATTCGTGCGCGACAAGGCATTGGAAGAGAGCCAGCAGCTGGCGAAAGAGAGAGGCAGTTTCCCCAACTTCAAAAGAAGCACTCTCGCCAAGAAGTGCAAGCAGATGAGGAACGCGTCAGTCACCACAGTCGCGCCCACAGGCACGATAAGCATAATCGCAGGATGCTCGAGCGGCATAGAGCCCCTGTTCGGCATCAGCTTCGTCAGGAACGTCATGAGCGGAGCGCAATTGCTCGAGACAAACGCAGACTTCGAGCTCATCGCCAAGCAGAAAGGTTTCTACTCGAAAGAGCTCATGATGGACATAGCCCAGCAAGGCAATCTCCAGAACGTCCGCGGAGTGCCTGCAGACATCAAGAAAGTATTTGTCACAGCGTTCGACGTCAGCCCGGAATGGCACATCAAGATACAGGCGGCATTCCAGCGCTATACTGACAGCGCAGTATCAAAGACAATAAACTTCCCGAGCACGGCGACGATAGATGATATAGAGAAGGCATACGGGCTCGCGCACAGGCTCAAATGCAAAGGATTGACAGTCTACAGGTATGGTAGCAGGGAAGGGCAGGTGCTAACCCTCGGCGAGCCAGACAAGAAGACAAAAGCGAGATATATGGGTGCAGAATCAGAATACGCAGGAGGGTGCCCGACAGGGGAATGCCCTTTCTAGGATGGTCAGAATGGCAAAGAAGAAATCCAAAACATCGAAATCAAAAGGCTACATCCACCTCTACACAGGAGACGGCGGCGGGAAGACGACCGCTGCACTAGGAGTGGCGATGCGGGCAGTCGGGCAGGGGCTGCGCGTGGCAGTAGTCCAGTTCATGAAAGGCCGCAAGGACATCGGCGAGTGGAAGATACAGAAGAAGCTCGGCAAGAACTTTGTGGTGTATCAGTTCGGAAGGAAAGAGTTTGTGGACCTTCACCACCCGTCAGACAAGGACGTTGAGCTCGCCAACCAGGCACTTGGCTTCGCAAAGGCAGAGATATTCGAGAAGAGACCGCCTGATGTGGTGATCCTTGATGAGATAAACATCGCAGCAGCAGTAGGGCTGGTCCATGCCAATGATGTGGTCGAGATGCTCAAGAAAGTGCCTCGGGGCGTCGATGTGTACATGACGGGAAGATGGGCTCCGAAGGAATTCATCGAGATTGCGGACTACGTGACTGTGGTCGAGGACAAGAAACGGCCAGAGAAGATGGTCGCGAGGAAGGGGATAGATTACTAGAAGAAAAGAAGAAAAAGAAAAAATTTGGTGTTACATCCCGCCACCGCGGCCGAACGGGTCGTCAGGGTGCCTCTCCAACAGCCTGTATAATGTTACTAATCCTCTCGTGCAATAGGCGGGGTCGCCGTGAGGGAAGCCACCCACTTTCTTGTGCTTGTCCAAGTATTCTTTGACCTCTGTTTGCCATTTATGATTGCTAGCCACCACGATGGCAGTCCTATAATCCACCTCAACCCAGGGTCGGCGCCACACGTCATACACTGGTGGAATGCCTTCCATGAGCACTATCTCAGTATGGCCTCTATCGTCATGAATCTCAGCTGCGTAAAGGTATTTCACTTCTTTTTTCAGGGCTTCTGCCACGATAGGTACAAGCTCTGGCGAAATACGCCTTGTGCTTGCCATCTCCTGCAGCACGTCAGCAGTCTTCAATAACTCTTCAAGCTTTTCCATCTCCATTCTTGTCCTCCTCCTTGCTTTGTTTCTTGCATTGTGAAAACTGAAAAAGATTTCACCTGATCTTCTGCAGTATGGCCTCGAGCTCCTTCGCTGCCTGGCCGAATGTCTTGCCCATGCAGTAGTCTGGCTGGGGGAATCCTGCCAATTCCTGCTCACCCAAGGAAGACGTGCCGACGACTGTAGCTGCCGGGTTCCTTGCCCTGATTGCAGGTATCAGGCCATATCCTATGTTCTCGAGACTCTCGCTGAACCTGTCGAAGTCCTCCTCTTCGGTGCAGACCATGTCGCGGGGCATCCTGTGGTCCAGCAGCACAAGCGAGTAACTGTTGCGAGCTATCTGCTGCTCTGCATCTGAGTAGCACCTTGCAACATCATACTGCTCTCCAGGCATTGTGCGCTTCACAGCGAGCTCCAATGCCTTCAGCGGGAGCCTCTGGTCCTCGACGATGAGTATGTTTCTTTGCATTTCAGTACCCCCTCATCCTCAGGCCCCTGCCTACGATGTAGCCTATGCTGTACAGTATCGGGGCGAGCCACAGCCCTGCTCCAGCATAGGGGAACTTCTCAGCACCAAGACCGTCCAACATCAGCTTCCCTGCTTCTACCTCGCTTTGATGCAAGTCCTTGTTGTCTTCTGCTCCCCTGACCAGCACCCCTTCCAGGGTGGCTGCACCTGCAAAACCAGCTACAGCTGCGGCTGTCTCTCCGCCTGACATCTCCATGCAGCCATAGCCCTGTGCGAACCCGACTGCTGCAGACGCTGTGAGAGTGCCTGTGTACAAACCCTTACCTACTCTTGCTATTGCCTCAAGTGACTTTGTTTTCACCATCTTCTTTGCTTCCTGTTTCGCCCCTAACCCCTGCAAAATACGTCGATGTACCTTTCCATTAGGGGACGGTCTGCTTTCCTTTGCTTTTCTGCATATCCCTCATGTGCACGAATGGCTCCGTTCCACGCTTTGCAAAATTCTTTTTCCCACACCATACTTCTGGCTAAGTCTGATCCAACGATATCGGTTGAATATCCTCTGTTTTCCATATCAACAGTGAAACGCCAACGTTGGTATTTTGCCATTCGCGCAGCTGTTTCTATACTTCTTGTTACTATATGTGATGGCGCAGTACCATATTCACAAGGTGCATTAAAACAATAATATTTACCCACCCAGTCATCATAATAGTATGAACCTCCTCCAAGAATACGCCCCTCCAATCCCGTCCTTGTCTTTAAATCTTCCACAATTTCGTTGTGTGTTGCTGCGTTATCATAACATCTCATTATCGGGGTTTGATCCTCTCCTTCAATAACTATAAATTTCCCAAAACGGCTCCATGTTCTCCAGTTATCACTTTTGCAGTAAGGTTTTATATCAGGGGAACATCGGGTCTTCTTTGGAAAAGGCGCTTCTTCTATTGCAAAAACACGGTATCTGCCTGTTATTCTTTCGGCTTTCTCTGCCGTGCTTGATCTCCTTCTTCCGCAGATTGGATATATTGTATCGGTGGCCATTACTTCGATCTCACTCCGCATACTGTTCATTTCCATTGCCATCTTTTCCCTTGCAATCAGCGCCTGTTCTATTGCTGATGTTTCCTGCTCATCGTCTATTTCTATAGTTTCAAACTGTTTTGGTTTCTCCATCTTTCTTCACCTCCTTGTTTTGTATCATCACACGAACTAGCTATTTGTTACTTGTTAGTGAGAACATGGAAATATTTAAATATTTGCTACTAAATTGTATAGTAGTAATATGAACGACGTGATATCTGCACTGAAAAGCGCCGGGCTATCTGAAAAAGAAGCCCTTACATACCTCGACCTCCGGCAGTACGGGGAGAGCCAGACAGGCAGGATATGCGAGAGGACGAGGATACCTAGCTCTTACATCTACACTGTGCTGGACAGCCTGCTGGAAAAAGGGCTGGTGAGCTACAAGCTGGTGAACAACATCAAGGTGTTCAGCGCAGCAGAGCCGGAAGCTTTAGCACATCTGTTTGAAGAGAAGGAGAAAGAGATAGTCGCGGAGAAGGAGAAGCTGCTCGAGTCCATATCAAAGCTCAAGGTCGTGCCACCCACCGTGACACGGCTGACAGACTACAAGTACTTCCAGGGCATACGCGGCATAAAATCACTGTACGCTGAGATAATCAACTCCTGGAAGACTGGCGATGAATATTATATCGCGTCAGCGCCGCAGGAATCGTTCGCAAAGCTCGAAGGGTTCTTCATAGATGTGGTGCACAAGAAGAGGGTGAAGGACAAGGTCCGGCTCAAGATGCTGATCAACAGGAACAGCGAGAAATACGGCGTCGTGAGGAAGAAGATGCCGCTGACAGAGATCAGGTACCTGGATGTCGACACGAAGACAGAGTACGGCGTGCTGAATGACTATTTCTTCCTGGTGACCTATTCAGCAGAGCCTTACGGCCTGCTCATCAAGGACAAGAACTTCGCCAGCACGTATAGGGCTTTCTTCGAACTGCTGTGGAAGCAGGCGAAGGAATGATGAAGTAATCAGCATAAGCTTTATGTATCAGTTACGGATAATGTTATCCAAAAATGGATAGGTACTGAGGATAAACCATGAAACCCACGACACTGCTCTTCGGCACTGCAGGCACTCCGATAATGTCCAAGGACAGAGGAAGCCTGCGCGGGGTGGAGGTCGTGAGGGAGCTCGGCCTGGACTGCATGGAGCTTGAGTTCGTCAGGGGAGTGAGGATGAAGCCAGAGCTCGCTAAGCAGGTCAGGGATGCTGCGGAGAAGAACAATATCGTACTCACTGCGCACGGCCCGTACTACATCAACCTCAACTCGCTTGACGCGGCAAAGAAGAGGGACAGCATCAAGAGGGTGCTCGACACAGCAATGATAGCGCACATCGCGGGAGCGTACTCCATCACATTCCACGCAGCATACTTCATGGGACAGGACCCTGTCAAGGTATATGACAAGGTGCGGGACGAGATAAAGCAGATAGTCAGGAAGCTGCAGGACGAGGGAATCACGCTCTGGATCAGGCCGGAGACGACAGGGAAAGCCACGCAGCTCGGCAGCCTCAAAGAGACCATCAAGATGTCACAGGACGTGGAACAGGTCCTGCCCTGCGTAGACTTCGCGCACCTCCACGCAAGGACAGGAAAACTTAACACTTACCAGGAATTCTGCGACATACTCACAGAGCTGGAGAACGGCCTCGGCCGCAAGGCGCTTGACAACATGCACATACACGTGTCAGGCATAGAGTATGGACCCAAAGGGGAAAGGAACCATCTCGAGCTCAAGCAAAGCGACTTCAAGTACAAGGAACTGATGAAAGCGTTCAAGGAATACAGGATAAAAGGCGTTGTCATAAGCGAAAGCCCTAACATTGAGGCTGATGCGCTGCTGATGAAAAAGGCCTATGAGTCGCTGTGATGGGTGATGATGCAGATGAAAGAAAAATTGAGAGCAAAAGACCTCCTGGCACCAGCCAACCTGCTGTCCTTGGCAAGGATACCTATAGCCATAGCAATGATCCTCCTCTACAAGCACCAGATAATTTTCCTTGTCCTGCTGACAGCCGCGATAGTAACTGACCTTCTTGACGGCTATGTCGCAAGGATGACAAGACCCACAGCATTCGGCGCATTCCTAGACCCTCTGTGCGACAAGATATTCTTTGCAGTGCTCCTGATATTTCTGGTATTGGTCTCAGGGCTGGCGGTCTGGCAGCTGCTGCTCCTCCTTCTCAGGGACCTGTTCATGGCACTCATACTGCTGGCATTTGCGTTCCACCCGAAAAGGGAGCTGCTCAGGCAGAACATAAGGGCCAGGTGGCCCGGCAAGATAACCACTGCAGCGCAGTTCGTGGCACTGCTCTGGCTGTTCCTGGGCATAGGCCAGTTCACGCTTGCAGTCTATGCTGTGGCTACACTATCAGTGGTTGCCATAATAGATTACAGCATCATGGTCAATAACTGGCTCAAAGAAATATAAATATCATCTCTTCTTCATTTCTTCCTGGATGCATCGTCATGGTGGTGCGTGAGCATGTGGTACGCCCTGCCGTTCTTGAACTTCTCCTTCATGTACTGGTACTCTGTCCCGAGCTGTGACCTCAGCAGGGTCCTCGCCATCTTCTGCTTTTTCGAGCGGTTGACATAAGCGCTCTCCTTCCTTATGCTCATCACTGTCTTAAGGAATATGTTGTCCTCTTTGCCGAAAATGATCGACTTGTTCTTCAGCATCTCCTTGAACACAGACTCTATGTCATCCCCATGCGTGAACGTCAGGACCTTGCCCAGCTCGAACGTCGAATGCGCATCAGACCCGCCGGTCATCGCCTTGTTGTTCTTCGACGCCCAATACACCGCCTTCATGTTGGAACGCCGGAAGTTGTAGCCATTGATCACCTCTATCATCTTCAGGCTCCTCTCAACACTCTTGGCGATGCCGGTGTGCATGATGCCGACCGCGCCAGGTGCAAACGGGTGCGCTGCGCAGATGATAGAGTTGTACCCCTTTGACACCTGCATGAGCTCAGGAAGGGAGATGTCGATGAAGAAAGGGTTCTTCTTCATCCTTGGCTTCAGCTGCCTGTTGAAGAACTCCTCAAGCTCATTGTGGTGGTAGAAATAGGCGAGCACGTGGTTGCCGTTCCTGCAGGTTATCTCTATGCCTGGTATTATGAGGGCGTGCTTCCTGAGCCTGTATGAATGCATCACCCCATCGATGGTGTTGTGGTCGGTTATCGCGAAACCGAAACCTTTCTTCTCTGCCTTCTTGACTGAGACAGGTATCCGAGAAACAGCATCCAGCGAGTACCTTGTATGGAAGTGCATATCCACACCGAACAGGCCCTCTTTTCTCAGCTTGCGCAGGGGTGGCTTCTTGAATATCACGCTGGCCATCTGGGCATTACCTCTGCTTGCGCACTATATAAATTTATTTTTCCCACTCCCGAGTGGTCTTGTTTGTTTTTATAAAAACCGTCAAAGAACCGGCTATGTCCCGAATCCCTTTTTGATGGTTAAAATTATAACCCGGAACAGCTGTTAGGCTGTTCTGGGGGTGGGGAGTGTTCCCCCACCATGGAGAAAGAGGTTAAGCTGGTTAAAAAGGTTAAGCGTTTGTTAAGGC
>JAHJSS010000033.1 GCA_018830225.1 Nanobdellota archaeon | reverse complement strand
AATTTTGACCCCATTAACGAACTGATTTGTTGTCAAAATCAAGCAATAACCTGATTCTTGTTGAGAAAAAAGCAGAAATCTTAGCTTCTGTCAAACGCAGTTTTTCAGTGAAATAATTAAGAAACTGTCAAACTTGGGTTCTTAAGAAAATAAGTGGGGCTGCGAGGATTTGAAGTCCGTAGGCCATACGGCAGAACCATAATGGCCTTCCCCGGTCAGACGCATGTTGTAACGCAGTTACGCGTTTCCCCAAGCGCCGGTGATAGTTGCTTCGGCACAGCCCATTGAGCCAGACCGTCCAAGCTACACTACAGCCCCGATAAAACAACAAAGAAAAAGAAGTGTTATTTAAAGGTTATTACCTTCTTCCGCGATCTGTGAGCTTTCGGGTTATCAAGAACAGGAACAGCCCGAAGAATGCGAATACCACAATCAGTATGGATGTCATGTTTGAGAAGCGCCCTGTGTCCTGGGATTCCGCGTCAACGACCGCGAAGCCGCTCACTGTCGGGTTCGTGATGAATACATTGAGGAATGTCAGCACCAGCAGGACTCCGATTATCACTACCATGCCTGTCTTCCAATCGATGTATTTCCTGCTCAGCGGGCTCAGCCTTTCTGGAGGTAAGTCCTCAGGCGAAGGGGCCAGTGGCAGTTTTCTTAGTGACCTTCCCATCCTATTAGCACCTCTTACCAAGCTGCTGAGATTATGGGATATTTAAAGTTTTCTTTAATAAAGCCATGCAGCAGCGATGCTTGCGCCATCATCGCATTTCAAAGTAAGCAGTGGCACCGTGAGTTTGCGTAGGCTCAAGCGGTTAATGTTTTGCACCGGGCAGGGGGACGTCCCTTACGGGGATGTCCGGTTGCGGCATAAATGACATAAGCCGAGCCTCACGTGCCACTGCGTTTCACAGCACAGACCGCACACCATCTGACTGGTGCGCTGAAACCATCAGGAAACCATTCCTAAAAACTTAAAACGAAACCTTTATAAATACTATTCACTGTCGAATAACCATTCCCCAAGAGGTGCGCATCATGAAAAAAGGAGTGTTTGTTCTATTCATTGCACTGTGCCTTCTGTGCAGCGCTTTCGCCCTTGCACAGACAGTTACGCCAAAGACTTTCTTTGTCAAGGTCGAGCCTGTCAATGACAAGATACTCAATCCTGCGAAGGATTCTGCTGACATGTACATAGCTGTCGAGAACAAAGGCACAGAGAAAGACACGTTCAAGCTGCTCTATCTTGATGATCCTAAGTGGTCATACCAGGTCCTTCCTGAGCCCATCAACAAGCAGATCACTGTCGAGCCTGGGGAGACCGGAAAGTTTCACCTCCTTGTCAAGGGGAATGTCGAGGACGGGTTCTACGGCGTGAAGGTCAGTGTCCAGTCATTAAGCACCGGAAACATAATAGATAATGTCATGCGCATCCATGTCGGTGAGCGAGCGCCTTCAGAGCCTCCTGCCCCTGATTTCGACGTCGATGTGTCTGTCCCTGCCCAGATGGACCCGAAAGGGGCATATAATGTGATAGTCAACATCAAGAACAACAACAAGCGCCTTCTCGAGGATGTCAACATAAAGCTGCTCAGCAAGCTCATCACAGAGGACACCAACGTCACTGTCAATCCTAACGAGACCAAGAGCGTCTCTTTCGCGATCCTGCTGATGGAGAACATCAGGCCACAGAAGGACCAGCTCCATGTCGCCGTGAACTATGGCGGCGAGGAGTTCTATGCCGGCGACTATAACTTCGAGGTCGTCGAGTACGTCCCGCCTTTCAAGACAGACATCCAGGTCAAGAAGAAGTTCTTGAGGCAGGAGCGAACCATAACCATAACCAATGAGGGCAATGCGCCGAAGTCTGACGCTATGAGGCTGGAGACATCTCTGAAGGAGAGGTTCTTCTCGAGGTCCACGCCTAAGTTCACCTCTGTGAAGGATGGCGGCAAGACTTTCTTTGTCTGGCAGGTCTCTCTCGGCCCTGAGGAGTCTACTGAGATAAGGCTGACGACGAGCTACAGGCTACTCCTGCTGCTCGCGCTTGTGATAATAGCCCTGCTGGGCTACAAGATCGCGACCTCAAACCCCATGATAGTCAAGAAGAAGACCGTCAGCGTGCGAAAGCACGGCGGTGCGATAACAGACCTTACTGTGGTCATCTACCTCAAGAACAGGAGCAAGGATCCTGTGTCCAACATCAGGGTCGTGGAGCGCATAACCAGGATAGTCCAGCTGAAGAAGGACTCTTTCGAGGGCTCGATGCATCCTGTGAAGATGCATTCGCATGGCCGTGAAGGGACTCTGCTGGAGTACAGGTTCGGTGAGCTCGCGCCAGGGGATGAGCGGCTGATCAAGTACAAGGTCTATTCAAATCTGCCTATCTTCGGCAACCTGACGATAAAGCCTACTGCTGTCGAGTTCATGAAGAAGAATGGCGCGAAGAGGAAGTCCTTGTCCAACACGTTGTCGATAGACACTGAGGCCCAGCCTCCTGCCCCGAAGCCCGCGGCAAAGAGCCCTCCGCGCCCTGCGCATGTGGAGCACAACAGGCCTGAGCACGCGCATCATCACAGGTAGGTGCCAGGATAATATTTTTTATTTCTTCACTTGCGTCATTTCCACCACAGCCACCTAGCGAGCTGACGATGGAAGTGGCGGAAAAATATGCAGTTGGGCGATAAGAAGCGGATCCATACTCAAAGCGAGCGTGGCTGTGGTGGGAAGGCAGAAAATAAATAGAACAAGTATAAAAAAATCATTTCTATTCTTCTTGTTCTCCCTCTACTTCCTGTTTCCGTAGTAGAAGAACTTCTCTATGGACACGTCTTCTGGCTTGTAGTTGCCTGACCTTGCGTGGCCGCTGCCGTCTTTCTTCTGTTCAGGCGCTGGCCTCGGTGGCGCTGCCTCCTGCTTGAACTGTGTCTGTCCTGAGCCAGCATCTTTCGGCCTGAGCGGGGGCGCGACAGGGCTCTGCTTGAGCCTCTCCACCTCCTGCCTGAGCGTTGTTATCTCCGCTATCAGCGTGTTGAGCTTGTTGCTGATATCCTGCATCTGGTTGGTGTGCTGGTTGACCACGTTAGTCATCCTGCTCACTGCTGTCTGCTGTGCGCTGACCAGCTTCTCGACTGCCTCGATTATGTCTGCTGTTGACACGTCTCCTTTCGGGAGCTCTGCGTTCTCTGCCAGCTCTGGCAGCGGTTTCGCAGGCTCTTTCGATGCCTGCCCGCCTTGAGGCAGGTACTCTGGTATGTTCCCGGAGTTGACCCGTTCGGTCGCAAGGCTTATCGCCTGGTCCATCGAGCTTGCCTGCCCGTGCTTCATCAGCTCTCTCGCTAGGCTGTTTATCTTTTGGATATTAGAAGTGTCATTCATACTTCCACCTCATGTCTAGCCTCTCTCATTTTTAAACAGAGCTCCTGTTCAGCTCTTGTGGTGTCGAGCAATCGCCCTGTCAAGAAGTTCCAGGTCCCGTAATATATTAATCTTTTCCTTTTTGAAATAGCTGAAGAGGATGTGGACCTTGTTTATGTCTATCTTCTCTGCTTCTGCCTCTGCCTTGAGCATCTCGCGTATCTCCGCGGGGCTTATTATCTTCTTCCTCAGCCCCTTGTGCTCTTCCTTGTCGGCGAGCTCCCACTTGTGGAAGTTTTTGATTATGTCATTGATGACATTCCTGAATGTCTCGAGGTTGGCTATGTGTATCTTGATGAGCTTCTTCGACTGCGCGTCATGCTTCTTCTTCTCGTGCTGCCTGAGCAGGCCCGCGATGTGCTCGATGTCCTCTTTCTCTTTCCTGAGGAGGTCCTCTTCCTGCCTGAGCATGTCAGGCGTGAACTTCTGGTGCTGTTTCCTGAATATCTCATTGAATGTCTTTTCAGAGCTGCCTATTGTCTCTGATATGTCCGGGTGGTGCTGCCTGAGCTTTGCCAGGCTCGTGAACCAGCCGTGCCCCCTGAAGCTGGCGAGCTTGTGCTCTTTTATCTCCTCTATTATGTACCTCACTGCCCGGTCCCTTGTCTCGTGTGCGTTCCTCTGCCTGAATATCTTCCTGAAGATGTCCCAGTACTGGTTCTGCCCTGTTATGGAATTGTACATCTCAGGGTTGGGGTGGTTGGCGAATGAGTGGTATGTGTAGGACTCCGCGGCTATGAACAGCGCCCTCTGCCTCCTCACTGTGTCGTTGTCGAGGCCGCGCGTCACTATTATGATGTCTCCGACATTGCCTTTGGCAGCATCTTCCCTCTTGTTGGGCTTGAACTCCCAGGTCTTTGTTGCGCCGAGGGATGCGTGCCTCATGATGAGCTGCTCAGGCCTCACCTTCTGCGGCTCTAGCCTGATCTTCCTCTTCATCGTGCTGTATATCTTGTTGAGGTAGCTGTTTATCTCCAGCGCCAGCAGCCTGGCGTAGTCTTCCTTTTCGCCAGCATCCATCATGCCATATGCTTTTTTTATCATTTTGTGTACCTTATGTAGTGTCAACCATATATGTATATGTCTCAGATTGTGGTGGTGAAGCGCTCAGTGCCGAGGTATATGAGCCTCTTCTTGTCGTCCCTGTTGATAGTCTTCAGGACTTTGCCGACGAAAAATATGTGGTCTCCTGTCTCGAACTGGTCGATGACCTCGCACTCGAGAACTGCCGATGCCTCTTTTATCCTGCAGCAGTCTATCGTGTCGCATTCCTCTTTTGTGAGGCCTGACTTGGCGAACTTGTCTGTCGTTGCGCCTGTGTTCCTGCCGCAGTAGAGCGCCTTCTCCTTGAGCTCGTGCGGGACGAAGTTGACTGCGAAGACCTTGCTGCCATCGATCAGGCCGCATGAGAACCTTGTCTTGCCGACGCATATGCCGTAGAGCTCGGGGTCGAAGCTGAGAGGGCTGTGCCATGCAAGGGTTATTATGTTGTCCTTGTGGATGTCCTTGCCGAGGACATCGGCATTGCCTCTTGCCGTGACCAGTATCACCTGTGCAGGGTTGACGACTTCACGCATCTTTCATCCTCTTTTTCCGATGGCCGCGCCCGCGCCCATATATTCTTATATCTTCTTGCTTAGGTCTATGTAGTGCCCTTTCTTCTTGGACCTTCCTCCTCTGCCTTCGAACTCGCCCATCTTGATCACGCCCACTATGAATAATATGAGGAACGCGATGTACTGCGCGAAATAGACATTGAGGTTGAATGGCAGTTTCGCCAGGTCTATGATTATCATGAGTGTCGTCGCGAGCAGGGCTGCCTTGAGCGCTTCGAGGAATGTCAGCTCGAACTTCACCAGCCTTGCGATGACAAACCCCAACACTGTCGCCGCCAGCGCTATCAGCAGGACCTTTATGGCGTATGCTATGTAGAAGAGGAACATCAGCGAGGGCAGCATGAGCAGCAGAAGCGCGATGACTATGCCTTCGTTCTGCGTGAGGTTCTTGTACTGCCCCAGTGCGTCTCTCCTGACCTTGCCGAACATGGTCTTTGTGTAGAGGTAGTCTTCTGTTATGAGGAACTTGCCTTCCTTGAGCTCGCCTTCTGATTTCCTGGTGTCTATCGTGACGAACGGGTTGTTCTCAGGGAACACCACCGGGCTCGTCATCGATGTGTTGAACTTGACTTCAAGCACTTTGAAGTGCGACATCTGGTTGTTCACAAGGTTCGCTATCATCGGCAGCATCAGGATGACTGCGAGCACGAATGCCAGGAACACGAACGAGAAGAAATACTTGAGTATGTTCCCTGTCCCCCTGTCCTTGGCCTCGTCATACCTCCATGGGTTGAGAGCCAGCCATATTGTCTTGAAGAACGGCACTGATTCCTTGACAGATTCTTTCATTTTCACACCCCTCTTGCGGAATAGGTATATTATGGTATAAGATGAAATATGTTTATACTGCATATATCTCATATTCTATTTAAAAACTTTGTTGTATGGGTGTTTGCAGATGTTTGCATTGATGCCCCTGTTGCATTTATTCTGTAACCACTTTTAAATGAAAAAGTTTATATACCTCTTTTGGACTACTGTATGTGTTGGGGGATCATGGTAAAGGTATATGTTTCTTTGAATGGCATCGATGACCTTATGGGAGCAGGCCCTGCCTTGGACGCTGCCCTGGCAGCCGGCGCAGACGGGATACACATAGATGTGATCGAAGGCCGCGATGCAGCGGGCATTGCCGGACCCAGCCCATTCACTCCGGATTATGTTGCGGAGGTGGTCAGCTACGCGATGTACACGCGTGACAGCCTAGACTTCCCTGTTGAGGTCAGCCTTTTTGTCGATGACCCTCTCAGGCTCGCGGAAGAGTATATCCAGGCGGGCGCGTCCAGGATATCAATCCCTTACCAGACGTTCAGTTCAGACCCTGAAGGCATGCTGAAGCGCCTGCCGATGGTGAGGCAGCAGAAGGAGTTTGCGGCCAAGTCAAGGAAGATAGGGCTGTCTTTCTCAGCTTCTGAGATTAAGGATAACTTCAGGATCGAGAGGTATTCCACAGCCGACTACATCACCGTGGTGGCTTCAGGTCCTGGCTATGACCTGACCCCCGCCGTTGTAGGTATTGATGATGTCGTCAGGGATGTGTACAGCCAGAGGGCGAAGGTGAAGGCCAAGTACGGCTGGTTCGAGTTCGGGATAACTGTGCAAGGCGGGATAACTCATGTGAACGCCGCAACGATAAAGAGGGCGGGTGCCGACATCCTCGTGCTGGGGAGGGATTTCTACAGGTCAAAGGCGCGTCCAGCGTACATAGAAAGCGTCAGGCGTGTTTAGTTCCTGGGGGTTGGCGCAGCCCGCACAGGAATATCAGGTCTTTCTCTTCCATTATTATCTTCTTTATCTTGAAGTTGATTATTATCAGCTTCTCTATCTCTTCGAGTTTCTGTGATCTCTTCAGGACGCTTATGACCAGGCGGTCCTTGCAGACCCTTTTCATCTCCATCAGCCCTTTCTTTATGTCCTTGAAGTTGTGGACCGCTGTTATGCATATCACGACATCGAATGACTTGTCAGGGAACGGCAGCTCCTCTGCCTGTCCGACCAGGAATTTCTTTTTCGGTTGCTTCTTCTGCGCTATCTCGATGAGCTCCTCGCTCGGGTCTATGCCTGTGCAGTCGCAGTTCCATACTGATGTGGATATGCCTGTGCCGCAGCCCACGTCGAGCAGCTTCTCGTTCTTCTTGGGTATGTCTGCGCCCATGTCTGCTATTATCATGGTCATCTTCTGTAGCTGCTCTGCCATGTGCAGCGAATCGTAGCCCTGCGCAATCTCATCATAGAACTTGTCTTCCATCTGGTCTGTTGTGATGCATTGTTTTATTAATTTATCTGTAACCAGGTAAAGTCAAGAAGTGTGTCATGCCGCGCTCGCTGCAATCATCTAGCTGCCTATTTATGCTGAACTGCGACATTTAGCGCCTATTTTGCACTCAGCTCACTAGGCGGCATGACACCTAACTTGACAGCACCCTGTAACCACCACCATCATAATCAATGGTAATCTGGGCCTTCGGCAACTCAACAATAGAATCTTGGCTTTTGTAGCTGCAGACTTCGCGGTCTTGGCGGTGGAATCAGTATAAACACAAAAGCCAACTAACCTCCTTCAGGAATGGTTTCACAAAACCTGGTGTGAGAACTGAAAGCATAAGCGAAGGCATGGACTGCTACTTCTTCCACTCAGAATGTCCCCATTGGATGAGAAGGTCGAACTCTTTAGGCAGCGTCGGGGTGTCGCATGCGCCGAAGCAGCTCCCTGCCCAGATGAATATCTTCGCCTTGGTCTCTGCCTGGAGGAAGTCGACCATCTCTTTTGCCTTGGGCTTCAGCCCGTCAGGCAGCTGTATGCATACCTTCTTGGCTTTCTCATTATTTATCAGCTCTGCTGCCTTCTGCAGCTCAAGGTCGTATTCCATCATGAGCATCAGAGAGAAGAAATCAGTTTAAATAATTATCCTTTGGCAGAAGCAATCACAGTCAACTACAGCCAGTCCAGCGTCAGATTATCCAGAGCTTCTTGACCCAGCGGGTCAGCAGCTGGCAGGTCTGTCCGAGCTCACTCGTGAACCTTTCGCTCTGCCCTGTGTCTTCTGGCAATTGCAGCACAAGGTTCCTTATGCCGTATGCAGGGATCAGTTTCGCTGCCGCCCCTTCTATTCCTTCAGGGAACTGCGCGCTGAACCCTCTTATCCTGTCCTGTGCCGCCATCGCTTTCATCTTCCTGTACATGTCTGCGAACAGCCAGGAACTTGCGCCCTCATTGCTCTGGAACATCCTGCCGAGGTAGTTCACTCCGTCGAGCGCGTCTGTCCTCTTGGATGATGGGTCGAAAAATATGTCTCTTGCGTCCGCAGGGGGATTCCTGTAGCCCAGCGTCTTGAGGAAGTCAACTCCCTGCGCTATCGATGAGCCGGGAGGCACCTCGTACTGGAGTACCCTCCTGTTTATCTCTTCAGGGTCTGAAGGCTCCCACAGGTATTTCCGCATATCCCCTTTCGCCGAGAGCATGTCAAGATAGTATTCCATCATGTTGTCTGCGTCCCTGAACAGGCAGAGCCTGTAGCCGAGATATCCTACTTCCCGTCGTGTGCCGAAGAGGAATGCCTTTTCCGGCCTGAGGTTCGCGATGTAGTTGAACGCCGTGTCGACATCGCCTATCGGTCCGAAGTAGAACAGCGGGTGCTCGTCCTTGTCTGCGAGGAGCATGTCTGCCGTCGCTGCAAAGCCGCTTTCAGGCCTTGGCTTGTCAGTCTTCCCGCGCTCTGGAGCGCCTGCTGAGAACATGCCGTCGAATTCGGCGTACGTGAGGTTGTCTATGTCGCGGGCTTCCATATTGTCCATATTATCCGTCTATCAGGCAGTCCATGCTGAGATGCCTGTATCTCATGATCTGCCTTCCTAAGAGTATCGCGTGGGTGTTCAGCTTCCATCCTTTCTCCTCGTCGAGCTTTGCGAGGTCGCCAGGGGATTTGGACAGGTATGGTACTGCCTGCTCTGAGAACGGGAAGTATTCAGGGTTGTACGTGATGCAGACAGGCGGCGCCACATTCCTCTGCCTCGCGTTCTGCGAGACGACAAGGTCTATGAACATCTCGTTCTGCACGAATGACCAGTTGGAGTCCTCTGCGCTGGAGAAGAAGTCGCCGTCGTCAGTCCAGTGCGTGTGGTAAGGCACCAATACCCCGTCACGCCTTTCAGGATTATATTTTTTGCCGTCAGGTCCCTGCTCCCCGAGCATACGGACCTTCCTGCTCCCCCCTGAATTGAATGCCCTCACTTGTTCCATCAGGGCCTCTGAGGGGATCACTCCGTCCCTGCACAGCTCCACCAGCTCATGGTGCTCAAAATAGGCTGGCGGTATGATATGCGTCAGCCGCCTCTCCCCGAGGTCGTACTGGCACAGGCCGAACCTTTCCAGTTGAATTCTTACCGAGCCGTCGAGCGTTTCCTCAAGCGTGTCGGCTATGCTCCTGTCCATCCTTGTTGTCAAAACCATATCTCATCACTTTGTTCAATAACAGTTGAAGATGTCCTCCAGTTCATCTTCTGAGAGGTTCTTCTTGTTTATGGCGCTCTCGAAAGTTGTCCTTGACCTCTTTATCGTCTGTTTTATCTCGAACAACAGTTCGTCGTCCTCCATGCTATCACCTTATCTGGGTTGTTCTTGGTTCGCCTGCATCATCCTTGCGTAGGCAGTGAGCATCTCTATAGGGACCTGTTTCAGCTCATAGCTGATCGCGCCTTTGCGTGTCATGGCATATATCATCTGGCAGCCGTATCCGTTCTCGCTCTGGCCCTGCTTCATGAGGTCTGTCGCGAGCCTGACTGCGCTGTCCTGTACCAGCTTGCCGAGCACGTTCTCTCCGGTCCTGGTTAAAGTGTAGTTTCCTGACTGTTCAATTGTGAAGTATGAGTCGTATGCAGGGTGTTTGGGTATGAGCGGCACCCTCGGGTCCTTGATGTGCTCTGTCCCTTTCATGTTGGTCTCGATCATCCTTATGATGACATCCCTTCCGAGCTGCATGAGCGCGTTGTACTGGTTTTCGCGCCAGGTGTCGCGTAGCATCTGCGGTGTTATCTCTGCCTTTTCAGGCTCTTCTGAGAGCGCATTCTCCACGATGCTGTAGATTTCTTTGCCGAGGAGCTTGAGTTCTGTGTAGCCGACATGACTCTGTGTCCTCGCGACTGTCTCTGATATCATCTGCTGCCTGGTCAGCCCTTTCTCCTTCATCATGCTGACGAGATCATTGAATTCCTTGTTGATGTCTGCCGTCCTTGGTCTGAGCCCCGGCACAGGGAATGATGTCCTTGCGTTCTTCATGTCGACGAAGTACTCTAGGCTGAGGCTCTGCGGCAGGATGTATATCGCGTCGCTTTCCGTGACCTTGTATCCCATCCTGAACCTGAATCCTGACAGCTGCTCTGGCGCGAACACGCGCATCTGCATTGTCGTTAGCGCGGCGTGCCTTGACATCTCGTCTATCACGCGTTCAAGGTATGATGCGCCTTTCTCAGAGAGCAGGTACTGCCCTTTCTTTTCAGGGTTCTCGAAGAAGCATGACTTTAACAGAGGATGCTCCTGTCCCCTGACGTGCGCGAGCGCTACGTAGCTTATGGTCTTTTCGACGATCTCCCTCGCAACATTTCTCATGGCTTCGGGAGTGAGCTTGCCATCTTCAGCAGCTGCTATGTTGAGTATGAGCTGGTTGGCGTCTGCAGGGCGTCTCGGGTCGAGGAACACCTTCCTCGCGAGGTCGAATGTTATCCTCGGCAGCCCGTCATCGTTTTCTGAGTGAGCTGCCACGTGACCTTGATTGTCTTCCCTGTCCCAGACGACCATGCCGATGTAGAACGGGAATTCCTTCTCTTCCTTGAGGAGGTTGAGCTGCTCCCTGACTCCGTCGAGGACCTTGTAGAACATCCTTTCGAGCCTTGATGCCTTTTCCTGCGGCATGTCAAGTTCGCCATTCTCTGCTGCCTTGGCGAGGATGCCTGGCTCTTCAGGGTCTTCTGTGATCATCTTCTTCCTGAGGTATTCTAATGCGTTGAACACCCTCACCCTCTCGTGCGGTATCGCCTCGATGTGCGGTATGTTTCCTTCGAGGAGATTGTACGCGACATTGATCGCAGCCCTCTCGTATATGTCATCCCGTTCAGTATAAGTCTTGCCTTCTGTGTCCGGCAGGACTGATCTCGCTCCTGTGGTCTCCCTGTATGTCAGTTTAGGGTTCCATATGCCCTGCTCTTCTATGAACCCGCGCACCATTATCATCCCTTCCTTGGTGAAGCGCGGGAGTTTCATGATCTCCTTGACGAGCTGGTCTGTGAGGTCTCTGCGGAAGCGCCTGAACTTCGCTTTCCCTTCTGCAGTCATCTCCATTGTCCAGTCTTTATCTCTCTTGAACAGCTTGTAGTATTCCGGATGCCCTGTAGCGAGGAGGTTGCCTCTCACTGCGTTCATCTCGATGTACTCAGGCAGCATCACCCTCAGGAACTGGTTGAGGTCTGTCGCTTCGCTGAGGTCAGGGAGTATCACAGGGAATTCATGGTATACCCTCTCTATGTATTGCCTCTGCGTGTTTGTAAGTCGCAGGTTTCCGTCCTGGTCGACGCTGCACGTGACCTTGATCCTGGCGCCTTCCTCGAAGTCAGGCTCTCTTGCATTGAACAGGCTCAGAACCTCTTCGACGCACCTGTCGATGGTGGGTCCTATCTCGCGCCTTCCTTTCTCATTGAGCGTGTATCTTTCCTTGATGTCCTGCTGTCCTTCCCTCAGGTTTTCCAACAGTTCTTTAGGGACCGCCAGATCGAAATATGAGCTGAACTGTCTTGACTTGCTGTCCCTTAAGCAGGGCATTATGATGTCATCCGTAACGAACTGCCTTAGGATGTCTGTGAGCTCTTCGTCCTTCTCGTTTCCGTGGTCTGACATGCAGGGTATGTCGACTCTTGCGGTATGTGTCCCTGGAAGCAGATCCTGCCCCAGGTTGATGGGGTGTGGTTCGTATGGTCTCTTCTCTGGCCCTGTGTATTGGTCTTCATCATCTTCCTCTGGCGGCAGGGGCATGCCTGTCATGCGTTCATAGAGCGAAGGCAGGCCTTCATCCCTCTGGCGGTCCAGCAAGGTGACTGTATCTAGATAGTCTTCCATGGCCGCGATGCAAGAATTCTGTAGCCTGTCAAGGGTTTCCCTGCTGGCTTTCTGGACATCTATTATCTTTTCTTCAGACACTCCCGACACCTTCAGATGTGTTTAAGATGTATTTAACTACCTAACAGGGATAACATATCAGGAACTTATATTTAAAGGTTTCGGTAGAAAGCTCATTTATAAACAAAGGCTTAAAACAAAGAAAAAAAGCGATAAGACCAGTTTAGACGCTCAAGCGCTTAAGCGCTGTTGCCGTTCCTCTTGAACCCGACAATCACCCGTATGATTATGCCCAGCACAAAGCAGATGACCGCTGCTATGGCGAGGATATCAGTGATGTCTGTCAGCCCGCTGAAGAAGAACCCTATCGCTGCGATGAGTATGACGAATGCCGCTCCTATCAGGAAGCTTGCCAGGAAAGAGCTCTTCCTGTAAGGCAGTGCACCCTTGCCTGCTTTCTTGCCTGCAGGCTTTGCCTGTTTCTTGGCCTTGCTGTCTGACTTGGCCACGACTGACTCGTATCTCGCGAGCCTCTTCTCTGCCTTCTTCGCGGCCTTGAGCTCCTTGGCGTATGCCTTGAGCTCCCTGGTCTTCTCTGAGAGCAGCCCGCCCTGGTGCTCGACCTGTGACTGCAGCCTCTCGACAGCGTCGACAAGCTTGTTGAACTGCTTCGCCGGCACGAAGTCGCTCTTCGTGGCCTTTATGTGCTGCGCGAGCCTCTTGCTCACGTCGTCGAGGTCTGAGTCCTGGAGCATCTTCTCCCTGACGCCCTTGAGCTCCTTGTGGAGCCTCTCGAACTCTCCCCTTATGACGTCGAGCTCGTCGTGGAGGTCGTCCTCTGACACGAGCTTCTTGAGCTCCTTGCCGATGGACTTCTCGACAGAGTTTATGTCCTGTGAGTTTGATTTTATGCTCTTGTTCGCGTCGTCTGATTCATTCCTTATCCTCTTGACCAGGTCGTCGAACCTCTGCTTGAGCGCCTGGTTCAGCTCTGTGATCCTCTCCCTGAGGTCGTCGAACAGGCCGTGCGCCTCTTCCTTTGTCGCTGATTCCTTCCTGAGCGTGGCGAGCTCCTTGGTCATCTTCTCGATGCCCTTCTTGAGCCTGTCTATCTCTGACGCGAGCTCTTCCTTTGTCGCCGCTGCCTTTGACAGCTTGGACAGGCCTTTCGCATTGGCGTCGAGATCCTCCTTCAGGCCGTCGAACTCCTTGTTGATGTCATTGACAAGGCCCTCTGCCTGCTTCTTGGTGACCAGGCCCTTCATGTCTTTCCTTATTCCTGTCACCTCGTCGGTGAGCATGTCCTTGGTCTCTGACAGCCTCTTTGAGAGCTTCTCGTCTGCCTTCTGTGATTCCTTGGAGAGTGAGTCATGGCTCTTCTCGTTGGCCTTGGCAAGGTCCTTGAACGCGACCTCTATCCCTTTCGAGAACTCGTCGATGGCTGCTGTGGTGCTCTGCAGCATGTTGTCGACCTTGCCTTCTATCTTCTGTATCCTCTTGCTGACGTCTGTGTCGAGGGCGAACCTCTTCTCGCCTTCCTTGACGTCTGATATCATGCCTTTGATCCTGTCGAACTCCTTGTTGATGTCTGCGACGAGCTCCTCGACCTGGGTCGCGGTGACCTTGCTCTTGACCTCGGCCTTGACCTTGTCGAAGTCCTTCATGACATCCGCTGCTCGCTTGTTGAGCGCATCTGTCCTCTTCTCGAGCTCTGCCCTTGTTATGGTGTCCTTTATGGACCTTAGCTCCTCTATGCTCTGCTTTATCTTGTCGAACTCCTCGTTGATGTCCTCGGCGAGGTGCTTTGTCTGGTCCTGCGTGGCTGCCGCCTTGTCGAGGTCCTTGAGGTCCTCCTTGAGCTTGGCCATCTCGTTGTCCACGCCGGCGCTGTGCTTGTCGAACTCTGCTGCCGAGACTGATTTCCTGTCCAGGTCCTCGAGCTTCTTCTCGATGTCCCAGACCTTCTTCATGTTCTCGTTGAGCTCGCCTATCTTGATCTTGAGTATGTTGAACTTGTCTACTGTGACCAGGTCTGCCTTGCTGTCCTTGAGGTCCTGCTTGGTCTCTACCAGCTTGACTCCCTGCTGGTGCAGGCCCTCGCGCAGGGCGGTCATGTCGTTCTTTATGTTGGTGAAAGAGCGCTGCAGGGCTTCGTCAAGCTCCCTTACGCTCCTGGACTTAGAAAATTCGCGGTCTGGTTTCTTGGCCATTATAGATACACCTTAAGCTATTGTTTAAGACTATGGACCCCCTTAATCACCACTCTAGAAAAACAATAACATATATAAACTTTGTGGTAGTGAATGTATTTAAATGGTCTTCTTCCTTTTTAAATGTCTGCTGCCAAGGGTAAAGTCAAGAAGTGTGTCATGCCGCGCTCGCTGCAATCATCTAGCTGCCTATTTATGCTGAACTGCGACATTTAGCGCCTATTTTGCACTCAGCTCACTAGGCGGCATGACACCTAACTTGACAGCACCGCTGCCAAGAGGCTCTGTCCCGAGTCACGTTAGCACTGCCACAACCGCCTAGCGAGCTGTGGACCGAACAGCAGAGACTACCGCAGTTGGGCACCTTCAAGCTGTGCTTGAAGGTCAGCGCCTGCGGGGAAAGCGCAATAAGAAGTGGTTCAAGAATCGGTGCGAGCGCGGTTGTGGCGGTGCAAGAGCAAGTCTTTGGGCAGAGCCTTTCCAAGAGGCTTTCTCCAGAACTTCTTGCAGTCCAGACAGTAGTATATGACCCTATGCTCGTGCACCCTGACCCTGAGGTTCTTGCCTGGCAGCATGAACCTGTAGCAGTGCGGGCAGAACAGCCTTTTCTGCTCTGGCGGCAGGCGTATCCTGAACTTCATCGCGACCTTCCGCGCAAGTGTCACATACCTGTTTGCCAGCGCAGTGTTCTCAGCAGCGACTTCCTTCGCCTGCTCCAGCAATGATTCTATGTGCTGCTTCGCTATCTTGATCGTGTCGTCTGGCTTTCTTCCGTATCCTTTCTTTCGCCTTCTGGCTGGCATAGATGATTTAAAACAACAAATAACTTTATAAACATATTGAAGTTTTTCCGCATGCATGGGTTGGTTGAGACGCATTTTGAAGATAGAGGATTCTGAGGAAGCTGCTGATGAGGAGATGCAGGAGGCAAGCATAGACATAGATATGCTGCCTGACTGGATCGACAGAAAGTCGAATGAGGGCTTTGAGAAGGTGAAGCCCGATATCTCAGAGCAGTTCTCGAGGCTTTTCAATGAGAAGAAGAGTCTCTTGGCGAACCTTGAGGCGTTGAGGGATGCTGAGCTGCACAACCCGAACATCAGCGAGAGGGAGAGGCAGCTGATGGAGGGCAACCGTTCTGCATACATCAGCCAGCACAAGCAGTTCATCAATTTCATTAACGTGTCTGACGATCCTTCGTGCAAGGAGACAGCGCAGTTCTGCAGGAACTTCGAGGAGCTGCTGGCCAAGCTGGCCAAGTCCACCGCGAGGGGGCATGCTGTGATGAATGAGTTCTTCGCGAATCACGCTTCCAGGATAAACAGGACTGTCAAGTCGATGAGCGAGTCTATCAGCAGGGTGCAGGAGATACTCGAGGAGGGCAATGTCGGCGTGGAGATGATCGGCGATGTCCAGAAGTCTGTCGCTGAGCTGAGGAGCAAGAGGAAGCTCCTGTCCGAGCTCGACGAGGAGCTTGCAATACTGAAGAAGAAGCTCGCGAACTCCAACTTCCTGAAGGACAAGCTGCTGAAAGGCAAGGAGGAGCTGAAGCAGAGCGACAGCTATTCCGAGTTCAAGTCCGCGAATGATGGGCGTGATGAGCTCTGGAAGAGGCTGAGGCAGGCAGAGGATGAGCTGAGCTCCCTGTTCTCTCCGCTGCAGAGGGCGATGAGGAAGTTCGAGAGGATGCTCGCTGACGGCGTCGACCTTTTCAATGACTACATGGACAATCCCATGTCAGCCCTGGTGAAGGATGAGCAGCTGAAGATAGTCGACATGCTCGCGAGGATGAGGTCTGCGCTCGAGGACGGTTCGCTTGAGCTGAAGGACAGCGACAAGGCTGCGCAGAGGGCCGGAGAGCTGACCAGGGAGAGGATTTCGCAGCTGAGGGCTATCTGCGTGGAGTCGAAGTCCTCGATAAAGAGGATCGATGACCAGATGAAGAACAGCCGCGTGCTGGGCGAGCTGAATGACCTGCAGTACAAGGTCGAGCACACAGAGAGCCAGATCAAGATCCTTGAGGACAAGATTGACAAGGCGCAGAAGACCAAGGAGAAGATAGACCTCGGCAGTCTCAAGTCCTCTGTCGAGGAGAATATAAGAGAGGCGTTCGGGGTGGAGGTGACTGTCACATGGCAGGAGAGCGTACATTCGTCTACAGCCTAGTCGTGTTCGTGGTCGGCGTGGCCATTTTCATTCTGGGCGCGTATCTTGTGGAGGAGCTGATAATAAAGTTCCTCAAGTTCGCTGTCGGGCTTTTCCTGATTTTCATATCTATCCCCCTGATGCTGGGCAGCCTCGGCTGGTGGCGTTTCTTCAGGCGCAGGGGTAAGGTCGTGAGGATGTACCGAAATGAGTGACGATGCTGTCGACAGGTTCACAGGCCAGTTCACTGACCAGAAGCTGCTTCATGTCATGAAGATAGGCAGGCAGTTCTACCAGGTCCTGCCTGAGCTGCGCGAGCTCATGGAGAAGGTCAGCAAGAGTACAAGCAGGCAGCCTTTCTCTGCCGGCGTGTTCCTCGGCGAGGAGAAGGGCAGGGATTTCAGGCCCAGTATCTCGCTGATAGACCTCATCAGCCATGCGTCTGAGAGGTGGGTGATGGTGGATGATAATTCTGAGTGGCTCTTCCTGTGCGGCAGGGACATATTCGGAAAGTCTGTAATCAAGGCCAATGTGAAGGAAGGCATGGCCATCGTGCGGAACAAGGCAGGCGAGGTCCTCGGCTATGGTGAGATAACCGGCCGCCTTGAGAATTCTGACAGGGTGTTCCTCAAGAACATCCTTGACCGCGGCGATTTCTTGAGGCGCGAGATGGGCAGGAAAGGCCGCAAAGGGAAACACTGAAGATACGGCTCAGTCCCGAATGCAGTCAGCATCAATTTGTGAGGCGCTTCGGAAACGACAACAAGCGCGTTGTCGGGGGATGCCCTACAAATGTCTTGCCATGCTCAAAGCCAGCTTTGGCACACAAACCTTCAGTTTGTTGTTTGATAGCGCCATCCAGTCCTGTCTCGCCATGCTCGACAGGACGCTATAAACCTCGTTGCGTTGGGCTTTGCGCAGCAAATGCCCAACCCGTCTCACGTGCCAGCTGAGTGAGCAGCTGCGGGGAGACAGCGCCAACGGCTAAATAATTGCTCGCCGAACCTGATGCTGACCGTTGCAAGCTCAGCTTGCAACCTTGCTGAGCTATGCTCAGCTTTGGAGCCAGAGGCGAGATTCGGGGCAGAGCCAGAACGCTGAAAACATTTAAATACCCCTACATCCCACAACTCTCAAAAGAGGTCTTTTATGGAAACAGCAGTACTTTTATTATATCTGCAGATTGTCGCTGAGGCGATTGGTTTCATCATTCTTGTGTACATACTGTACACCCTTTCGCAGGCAGAGCGGGGCTTTGAGAAGTCGAGACTGCTTGAGAACTATGAGTTGATGAAACGGGACAAGATCTTCCGGGCGGCGCTTATGATTCTTGCAGCCTCTATACTGTGCGTGATTGTCGCGAGCATACTTGCATTGGACCCTGACGCCAACCTGAGTACAGTCCGCTCTTTCCGCTTTGTGGGCAGCCTGTTCAGGGTGTGGTTCTTCATATTCCTTCTGCGCACTGTGGGCGCGACCAAACACTAAGACAAAACCGGCTAATATGAAATCCTCGGTTCTTAATAGAAATATATAAATAGCATCTCTCGTCGAGAGATTGATTGTTATGACCAATTTATCGACGAGGTGATGCCAATGAAGATTGTGGTTGAGAAGTTTAAAAAGGTTGCTGATT
>JAHJSS010000004.1 GCA_018830225.1 Nanobdellota archaeon | reverse complement strand
ACAACCGCTTAACTTTATTAACCAGCTTTTTTTCCTTCCTCATGGTGGAGGTGCCTCTCCACCCCCTCATTAGGTCCTCACGGGCCTTTGAGGGTTATAAACATTACGGAGATTTTCTACACGGAGATTTTCTACAGAGCCCCGGATACCGTAACATTTATAAAGCCTAAACTCTCTTGGTTCATAATATATCGCTTCCAAAGCGTATTGATATTGGAACCCTAAAGAGGAAAGAGGTGATTAAGAGTGTTTAGGAACAAAAGAGCTCAGGCAGCTATGGAATTCTTGATGACTTATGGCTGGGCCATTCTGGTCGTTCTGGCTGCTATTGCCGCATTGGCATACTTCGGTGTTTTGAGCCCGGACAGGTTCTTGCCCGAGAAGTGCACACTGCCTTCTGGAGTCGCTTGCTTGGACTTCACAGGCACATCAACCCAGGTTGATCTGGTCATACAGAACAGCGCAGGATTCGACATGCAGACCGTGAGTGTCTATGTCAACTCATCGACAGCTAACTTCCCATGCACAGATGCGGGCGCAGACGCTACATTGGTCGATGGCGAGAAGGACACCTTCACCTGCGGAAGTTTGTCGCTTCCTTCAGGTAAGTTCAAGGGAACTCTGAACATCGACTACTTGAATGCCCAGACAGGCATGTCGCACACCAAGGCCGGTGAGATTATACTGAAGATACCATAAGACTGTCTTTTTTTTTTCTTTTTTTTTGTTTCTTTCTGGGTCTCTTCATAAATAGAAAAACTATAAATACCCCTTTCCTATGCTGTTTGTCCAGAAGGTGATCCCATGGAGAAGATACAGTTCATAGGCCTCAATGAGCTTGAGGAAGTCGACCAGGAGATGGTCAGGAAGATTACTGAGGAGTACTATCCCAAGATACAGCGGCAGATAAAGAACATAACGTCTCTTGTGGTGCACATAAAGCAGTACAGCAAAGGAGGGCATAGGCCGAAGTACTCTATGCACGTGAGGGCTTTGGCGCCTACCAAGATCCTTGAGACCCAGAAGACATCTGAGTGGGACCTTTCCAAGGCTCTCCATAACGCGTTTGATGACCTTGAGAGGGAGATCCAGCACCACTTCCATGATTGATGCTTTCTTGCTTTTTTTATGTTTTTAAATGAACAATAAGGGTTATAAATACAGGTCTTTTTTTTCGTGTGGGGGTGTTATGTCATGAAGAGGCTTTTGATGGTTTTGGTCTTGTGCTTTTTGCTGCTTCCAGCGGCATTTGCTGATGAGGATAATTTCTTCTCTGTGAAGAGCAATACTGGCCCTTACACTCTCATGTCTGGTGAGGAGGTTGTTGTGGGTTTTGTCATATCCAATAGGGATCAGGTGTATCCAAGGAATGTGACTGCTTATCTTGACCCGTGCCCGGTGGGTTGGGAGTGCGAGAGCAGGGTATTATCTTTCGCCGATACAGGCCTGCATGCAGTCAACCTCACTGTGGGGGTGCCTGAGACCGCGCAGCCTAAGAAGTATACGATGTACATCCTGCTGAAGAGCGAGTGGATGACCCGCAGGGGCGATGACCGCATCATATTCAATGTGATAACAGACAAGGAGGTCACTACATTGAGCTACAGGGATTATTCTGACCGGGAGAAGGCTCTCGCGAAGCCTGCGCCGCCTGCAGAGGGCGCCCCTGCTCAGCCTGATGTTCCTGCTTCTCCTGCTGTTGAGGTGGAAGAGGCTGCGGCTGCTGAGGAGCCGGAAAGCGGCATAAGGTCGCTGGTACCTGACATCAACAGGTCAGAGATAGCTGAGAATGTTGAGAGGCTGGAGTCGAGCCACCAGTTCGTGGAGTACGCTTCTGTTGTTTTGATAGTGGTGCTTGTCTTCATAGCCGCCGGCGCTTGCATCTCTTTCAGGAAGGAGAAATAAGAACTGAAAAAATAAAAAATATTTTTAAAATATTTTGTCACCTTTTTTCTGATTTTTCTGTTCCTCAGTCCGGCAGCCCGTAGGTGAATATCTCCATGCTCTCGAACAGGTCTTGTGGCACGAACTCTTTCTTCAGTGTCTCAAGGTCTTTTCTTGGTGCACTGTATTTATCATACGCAGTCAGTGTCATCTTCTTGGTCTTGTTTATCTCTGCGAACCTTATGCCGAGCGACTGGTTCATCACGTACTTCTCTCCTGGCTTGAGAGTAGGGATCGTGTATTCCTTCTTGACCCTTGTCGAGTGTTCCTCCACCCTTGCGCCCTCGAAGAACAGCTCCACAACTGAGTCGAGCTCTTTCTGCCCTATGTTCCTGACCGTGATGACTGCGTAGTCCATCAGTCCTTTGTCTGTCGATGTCCTGTGCGCTGACATCTTGTTTATCTCAAGGTACTTCCTGGGCTCGCCGAGCCTTATCTGCTGCTTGCCGAGCTCGAGAGTCCTTGGCATCGCAGGCTCCACCACCTTGGGTACTTCGACCTGCTGTATCTGAGGCTCTTCTTCTGTCATCTCTGCCTGTTCAGGCTCTGCCACCTGCTCTTCCTCCTGCACCGCAGGTTTCTGCTCTTCATAGTCGCAGACATCGTTGCTGTCCTCGTCAAGGCAGCACTTGTTGCCGAGTATCTTGTTCGGCGGGTAGCACGTAGGTGCCGAGCATCCCGCGATCATCAGAATGAGTATCGCCGCTATGATTCCTATCACATATTTCATGTTCTGTCCCCCACACGTTTTTTTTACTGTCCACCCCTAAAAGAATGGCATGGGTAGTCAGCCCTGCGTATTTATACTTTTGTGTTTTAGAAGATATAAAACGCCGCGGATGGGTTCTAAACCTTATGTTTAACGTTGTCCTAAACTATGATATTCTGGACCAATGGATCACTAGCTTCTATAAAAAACTTCTGAAAAAGTTCTAGAAGTTTTCTCACTCGGCAGTATTTATCCTCTCTTGTTCATAGTATTCTCTCGTGAAGCTTCACATCACGACAACAACATTGGAGGTCGATTAATGTGAAGTGCAAGATTTGCAGAAAAAGATTGAGGCCTGGTGATATGGGTCTGTGCAATGACTGTCACGAGTTTTACGCATGGAAGTATGATAGTGAAGAAGGGGTGGAGAACGCTCATTAAGAGAAATGGTTGTGATAAAAAAGATCATAGGCGCCCTCAGAAACCAAGACGGAGCAGATATCCTGGCAAAATAATGACCTTAATCTCCACATGGAGATTAAATAGGCAAAACTCCTTCTGCTCTTTAAAAGCACTACTTTGAGCTATGCACATATTATAAAACAAGGCTCAGTAGAAAGTAGAGCAGGTGTTTAGCTCCTATGTTGTAGGAGATTAGTCTGTTGTATATTTCGGCGCGTTGGGCGCGCCATGAGCGTGCACGGATGTGCACGCCGAATAAGCGTTTTATTGCGCTAAATAGGCTT
>JAHJSS010000032.1 GCA_018830225.1 Nanobdellota archaeon | reverse complement strand
TCTTTTGTGAATCGTATGTCATATGTGCCTTCATGCTGGTCATTTATGATGTATTGTCCCCATTCATCTGTCGTCGCTGAGTTGACGAGGATGTCGCTGCCTGCATCATAGAGCCTTACAAGGACTCCTAATATAGGCAATGATGTCTCAGCATCTGTGACTACACCACCTACGTTGCCGATCGGCGCCACTATGCTTATGTCCCATGCAGCGCTGGCCTCTTCTGTGCCGTCGCTGACTATGACTGTAAGGGGATATGCTATCCCGTCTGTGTCTCTGTAGAGATAGCTGAAAGTGTCTGTGGCCGCGACAGTGTCTCCCTTTCTCCAGGTTATTGTCAGCCTGTCGTAATCAGGGTCCATCGCGTCGATGCTGAAGAGCCTTGAGCTCCCTTCTCCGACATTCGCTGTAGGTGAATCAGGGTCCTTGCTGAGTATAACAGGAGGGTCGTTGTCGTCTCCTGCTGTGACTCTGACTGTCAGTATGTCTGATCCTGTGTTGCCTTCAGGGTCTGTTGCGACGAACTCTATCAGCTCATTCCCTATCCATGAAGGGCCGGCCTGCGTGAACTGCGCATCATGTGTTGAAGGGTCGATGTTTACTTGTATGTTCGAGTTCCTTCTTACGGTCCAGGTGATGTCTGAAAGGCTGGTGTCATTGTCATATACATAATCGTCAAGGTCTATTATCAGGGACTCCCCTTCCATGAAGCTCGCGTCGAATGCGCCGAAGTCGACTATCGGGGCTGACTGCGGGTAGAGGAGGTTATATCTCCTTATCGTGTTAGGTCCGATCGGGTCAGTGGTTGCCCTGTAGTCAAAGCTGATAGTGTATCCTTCATCTCCTGTCAGCGTGCATAAGTAATGATAGTCAGACAGCACTATGTTGCATGATGTTGTGTAGGTGCTGTGCCCGGCTGTCTGCGTAAAAGTGCATCTTTCCCCTGAGCAGGATGGCAGCCTTGAGTCGAAGTAGAAATAATCGATATCAGTCTGGTACCCTTCTGAGGTGTACCTGGCAGCCAATAGCTGGTTGCTGGGGACTGTGAACGTCGCGAACGGGGTTCCTGTGAGAGTGAGCCCCTCGACATAATCGCCCCAGACGAATATCTCGCTGTTGACATAGTCGATTATCCCTCGTCCATAGTCTTCGCCGTCCATGGCTGCTGTCCTGAAGTTGAAGCTTGAAGTTGTCGTGTGCTCGACCACGTTGACTGTTATCGCGTCATTGACTATCTGGTTCCTCTCATTCTTTGCCTTTATCATGTAAGTATAAGTGCCTGCTGCTGCCTCACTCATCTCGAATTCGATGGTGCAGGTGTTCGCTGCAGGGTCGCAGTCCCTTATGTTGAAATCTGCTGCGTGATAAGGCGCTCTTCCGAGCGATATCCTCGTGACGAGGTCATCAGAATCTGCAGCAGTTATCGTTATTGTGAATGTCTCGCCAGGGGTTGTGTCTCCGCTGACCTCTTTGCTGTCTATGTGGAGCTCTCTAGACGCAGGATTCAAGCCCCAAAACCATCCGTCATATATAGTCAGCGCCTGCCTGTTCACCCCGAACCTTAGAGGAAGGGACGCTTGGCTGGCTCCAGGCTGGCTGTTCTGCGGCGTCTGGCTGTCTTTGTCAGCGTCTGCCTTTTCAAATTGGTTTGCGTTGGCGATCGGCTGCTCTTTGAGTTTCGTGAATGAAGGTGACGCAGCCTGTACATTGCTCTGTTGTGCTGCTTCCTGCACTGGCTGTGCTGAAGCCGCAGCAGCAGCGGAAGCGGCTGCATTAGTTGCAGTATCTGCAGTATTGGCGGCCGTCTGTGCCAGCTGTTTGGTGCTGGTGCTCCTGATTATCTGGAATGAAGCAGCACCTGCTGAGCTGACTATAAGCAGTGCGATGATGAATATAGATAGGAGATAAGCTGTCTTTCTCATGTTAGATTCCCTCCTGTTCGATGGATTCCAGCAATGTTGTTGTGTTGTCCATCGGCGTGAAGTATAGCACGACCGGGTCTGCGGGCTGGTCGCCATCCCTGGGGACTATTCCGCCGACCATAAGCATGTAATTCCTTTCGACATCATCATTTCCGCGGGCTCTTGCGAAGTATATCGCGTTTGTCTCCCTGAGTCGGAAATTGTATGCGCCTGTCCCGTCATCGAATATCTGGTTGATGAGCTCGTCAAGCACTGACTGTATCTCTGAGGGCTCTGTCCTGCACGTGGCCTCGCTTATCTTGTCGCCAAGGTCATTCTGCAATGCTGTCCTGACTTCCGGAGTTGCATCATATCTTGCCTTGAATCCTGCTGCAGAGTATGCTGTCGCTCCGCTGAGCGCGGCATCGAACAGCTCTGCGAGCGTGAGCCCTCCTTCATAGACCCGCTGGTCCTCCATATTCTGCTGGATGTCTTCTTTTGAAGGGTCGTATCTCAATACAGTGAATATCATGAGAGGGAGGTCTTCATTTGCGTATGCGCACGCGTCTCCTCCGTCAGGAGTCCCTCCGTCGGATATGCCTCCGTCGCTTGCCTGTGGGTCTATGTCTGGCGTCGGTTCTGTTCCTGCGTCTACCTGGCCGACATGCCCATCTCCACCGCTCGCAAGCCCTCTCGTATCGAGAAAGCAGCCTGCCTGCGATGCTATGATGCCGCATCCTAGCAACGCTCCTGCTTTGAGCAGGAATCCTCTCCTGCCCATCGTGATTTCATCGTCGATTGTCATTTTTATTCACCTGATTGCTTAATTTGCTGGATCGTGATTGTCCCAAGGGTCCATTGTCGGTGTTCCGACAGGGGGTTGCGTGGGCCCTCCGCCATTGCCCTGTGTCAGGCCGACGCCGAGTCCTACTGCGAGGCCAGTGGCTGCTGCACCCGCAATCGTCCACACCCACCATTGGTTGTACCATCTGTCGCGGTCATCCTGGATCTGCTCTCGCTTCTGCGAGAATTCAAGTGCTGGTTTTATCTCTACAGGCGGTAAGACTGCGACTGGTCCAGGTACCTTTACAGGCTTAGGGACTTCTACAGGCTTAGGGACTTGCACAGGAGTATAGTCCTGTACTGGCTTGGCATCAGCCACGGGTTTTGCTATCCTCACCACTGTGTCTACTGGCACTTCTTTAGGTGCTGGTGTCTCATCAATAAGAATGGGTTTTGCATATGCATCTTCGACAAGCATGACAACAGGCTTGAGTAGTTTTTCTGCATGTTCCATGGGAGGCACAAGAGGTACCAGCCCAAAGTCCTCCATATTATCCCCTATATTATCATAGTCTGCAGCCATCTCGCTCGCGAGGAATCTCTTCGCTTTCTCCAAGTAATCCAGCACGCTCTTTTCCGAGCTTCCTGCCTTTATCATGCCCTTGACCTCATGACGGACCTTGGAGACGCGGTCCTCCAGTTGTTTGTCTTGCAGGCTGGCAGCCCTATCTATAGGCAGAGGATTTACTATGAAGCACTCATCAAGGCCAGAGCAGACAAGCTGGTCGCCGATAAGATATGCTCCTGTAAGGTTCTCTCCTTCTCGGACAAAGTCTCTTATGTGCACACCAGGGGTTAAATATACTGCGTGTGGTGCACCCATCCTGCGGCGGGTGTCCATTAGCTTTCCATTATCAGCAGGTGCTGAGAAATGGAATATAGCATAATATTCTCCCTCAGGCAGCTTGAAGAAGGACACTCCTTTGTTGCCCGCAATATACACCTCAGAGCCGTCCTTGAATTCAGTTGCGTTTACGATGATGCCGTCTTGGCTCTCGAGGATTATCTTATGCCTGTCAGCCTCAAGCAATCCTATGATTATCTTCAGCTTGTACTCCTCGTCGCCTATCCTGATTTTGCCTTGGTACATCCTGCCTTCTGGATTGAAATGGTCGTCAGTGACAGGGATTGTAGGGACAATCATACGCTCTATGGTTAATGGATTAGGAATCCTTGGCGTGTATTCCTCTTTCAGAATTGGTAATGGCTGTTGAGGTATAGAATCAAGCCGTTCTTCCAATGGTGCTGCAGGCTTCGCCTGCCCTGCTTCTCCGGCATATGATGCAGAGGCATCAAAGAAGATGGGTGCTGCTGCAGTGATGACTGCAGTTGCGATGTTCGTGAACCTTCCTCGGCCATGTTTGCCTATTGTTTCTAGCGGGTTTTCTGTCTGTTCATACATGAAAATCAACTCTCTCAACTACCCCTCTCAACTCCCCCAAAATCTTAGATGTACAAGATGGGGAGTGAAGCATCATTTATAAAGATTTCGGTTTTTCGTTATTTTTAAGTAGTGACGAAATTATTACGGTCTATAATCTAGTTTAACACCTGAATAAAGAGAAATCGAGATTTAAAGGCTTCGGGGGTGTTTTTTACATAAGAAAGATGCGGCAAAAGTTGAAAATATTTAAATAGTAGTCATTAGCTTCTAAAAACGCAAAATAGGTGATTTCTAGAGAATCTGTCTTCAATAATCTGTATTCAGGTGATGTTATGTACGATGGACCTATGCCTCATCCGGATACTATACCTCCTAAGATATTACGGAGGATAGTGCCTCATGTCAGTGAGCAGCATCTTGATTTCGGTTGCGGTCCAGGCTACTGGACATATTACATCGGCCACTCAAGGGCAGAATCAAGGATCATCGGCTATGATATTTCTGAAGAGAAGTTATGTTTCGCAAGAAGGAGGCACGGAAAGGATAACATCTTGTTCACTCAGTCCCTTGAAGCCATTGCGCACAGTGGAGGGTTTGATAGCGCGACTTTGATGTTTGTTCTCCACGAAGCAGGTCTTAGTGTAATGCCTTGTCTGAGGGGATTATTGTCAGAGGGAGGAAGGCTTTTTGTGATTGATTACCACCTGAAAGGATGCGGGCGGCGCAGGTTCGCCGAGATGTTTTCGACAGACCCTGAGATGCGTGAGCTTGATGCGATCGGTTTTGAGCAGGCATACGCGATCCACACGTCAATCTCCCTGGATGATTGCATAGAAGCAGGCGAGGCCGCAGGGTTCATGACTTTAGAGAGGGACATATTGTGGAATAAGTATTTCATGTGGGTGGGGGAGAAGAAAGGGTGATGGAGTGCACTAATCAGAAAGTTTCCCATGATTGATCTTGTCGATGATCACCAGTATGTCTTCAGGCCTCTCAGCCTCGTAATCCGCTCCGGATTTCCCTGTTTTCACTTCTTTGTTGCCGTACTTCGCGAAGCAGGAGATGAATCCCATTGCCTTTGCTCCGACGACATCCTTCTCAGGCATGTCCCCTATCATGAGTACCTCTTGCCGTTTCACTCCCAGCTCAGCGACTGCCTTCTCGAACGGCAACTTTGCCGGCTTCGCCACATTTGTGTCATCGAAAGCCACGACCACGTCGAACATATCATCGATTTCCATGTAGGTCAGCCGCATCCATGCCTTCAGGTTCGGCGCGTCAGAGACTATCGCCAGTTTAAGACATCTCTTTTTGAGCTCGTGCAGGACCTTGACCATCCCAGGGTATGGCTTGACCTCTCGCCTGCTCCTGTATCCTATTATTCCCGCAGCAAGTATCTTGTAGTCTGACTGCCCGACGGATTTCAGGAATTCCTGGAAGATGAGCTTGTACTCCATGCCATATCTCTTGTACAGCTCGTATATCTTTGCAAGCGCATCTTCCTTGCGCATCTTTAGGCCTTTGGCTATCATTGCATCCACTGCAGGCCCCAGCGACTTCTTTTTCATCTCTAGAAAGTCTATCAGTGTATTGTCGATGTCGAATATCACGGCTCTTATCATTTGTATCTTGCTCATCCCTTTCTTACAGATTCGATGAATCTCCCGAAGCTCCGGTCATACGTGCTCTCGATTGCTGGCGGGAAGCAGCATCCTGGAAGCTCCCTGCTCTTCAGATGGTACGCGAGGCATTCGCAGCAGATCCCTTTCCTCGGGCAGCCAGGGTAGGTGCACGTGCACTTGCGCAGGTTTGTATCTTTCTTGCATTCCATCTTATTGATCTTCAATTATATGTTCTTGAGCTCTGACTTGTAGACCCTGCATCCAGAGCTTGTCGGGAATTCCTTATGCTCCTCGCCGCACTTGTGCAAGGTGTAGCTGGTCATTATTCCCCCTTCAACTTTCTCAACCCTGTAAAAATACTCAACATACGCTACTGTGCCACCATATGCATAGACTATGTTGTCTTTGTCTAATGGCCTGCATTCCTGGATAAAGCAGTACTTATGGTTGGGGTCTTCTCCCCTGTAGTCATATCCGCTCCTGCAGCTGAGGTAGTCTGGATAGAAATCGTTCTGCCCGACAAGTGTCTTGAATCCGCACCTGGCCAGGTCGTACTTGTTGCATTCGAAAGCCCTCGCAAGATGCGGGCAGAGGTCAGGGTTTGCCTGGAGCTTCAGGCTTCCGGATATCATCAGCGGCGCTTCTGTCTCGTTGGTATCATTGGCAGGTTCAGGCTCCACAGACACGTATTTCTTCTCTTCCTTGGCAACCTGTTCTATTATCTCTTCTGCTGCTGCCTCTGGTTCTGGAGGTGCTTTGGCCTGCTCTTTTGCAGCTGGTGCCTCTGCTGCTCCGTTATCTTCTCCAGACCCTGCTATAGGCGGCTTAGAAGGAAGGAATCCGCAGCCAGCCAGAGTCAACAATGCGACAAGCAAGAGTATCATCAGGGCTTTTTTCATAGGGATTCAGAAGGTATGGTTGTATTTAAAGGTTTTTAACCTGATAGGATCGTATAGAACAGACTAATTAAAATATTTATAAAAAAAAGAAAAAAAAATTGGTCTTATGTCAGCTCTATGTAGAAGTAATATGTCGTCACGGTTGTCGCGCCGTCTGTGGCGAGTTCCGGAAGCAGTATCTGGAAGTCGTAGAGCCTGCTGTCAAAGCCGTAGACGTTGTTCTCTAATAGTGCTGCATATATCACGTCGTAGTCAAAGTCTCCGCCACCTTCGTCCTCATATGTCATGTCTGTCAGCATGACTTCCTGCCAATTGGTGAACTGGTCTGTGTTGTTCCTGTTCATGTAGGCTCCGAAGCAGCCTCCTGCTTCGCTTCCCGCAACTGTGCTGTCTGTGACCAGTTTCTCTCCCGCATAGAAAGATGTCAGGTTGAAGTTATTTGCGTTCTTGAAGGTGTTCCTCAGCGAGTCCTCATCTGCAGCTGTATGATTGAATTGGCTTTCCTCGTCGTAGACTATTGTGCTGTTCGCGCAAGTTACTGCCGTCCAGTTAGGGATTCCTCCCTGGAACCTTCCGGCACCGCCTGTTGGCGCTTCCTTTGTCGCGTACAGCTCGCCTGTTATTGTCGCTATATTCCAATCATAGATTGCGTTTCCGCTTGCGTCCTGCAATGCGAACTCACCGGTTACGTTTCCGACGTATGCCTTCCAGTGGGGGTTCTGGGTCGTGGCGTTTATGTTGAGCCAGGTTATCGTGCCGCCGCCGGTGGTCAGGTCGTACCCTCCTGTCGGTGAAGGGCTCTGGGTTGACGTGTTTGTCATGGTGTCAGGTCCTGTAGGGACCGGGAATTCTGCTGAAGCCGTAGCTGCTGATGCAAGGCAGAGTATCATCGCTATGATGATCAGCTTCGCGTTCTTGTTGCCCTGCGCTTTCATCATTTTGCGAGCTTCCTCTTCGCCCTGCTGCAGGCAGTCCATATCGTCCTCTGGTCCCTGTCGAGCAGCTTCGCTATCTCGTTGTATCTCATGTGATAGTGCTGGTGGAGGTACAGTGACACCCCTTCAAGGACTGCGAGCGCTTTTTCTGACACGACACTGGTCGGGATGAATATGTCTGTCTTTTCCGCGGACATCCTCTTGCTGCTTTTCCTGGAGGCGTTCCTGTATGTTATCCACACTGATGCAGGAGTCCTTCCCAGGAGGGTTGCGACCTTCTTGTTGCGCATGCGCACGTTCTCGCGCAGGTACTTGACTATGATCTCCAGTGTGCTGAGTCCTGAGTTCGCAGAAGATGAGAATATCGATGCAGGGATTAGCGTGTGCTTCCCTTCAAGATGCTCTTTGATGAACCCTTCCTCAAACCAGTCTTCTGTGTCTATGTTGTGCTGTTCCTTGAGGTGCCTTCGGAACAGGTATTCCAGCCTTCTTTGTTCATCAGTAGGTTTTGCGCGGCGCATGGTTGCTCAAAATTATTATAACTATGTAAGTATATTTATATATAAATCTTTCCCATTAATATAAATATGTAAGTATAGTTTTGACCGAAAAGAATTTATAGGCCTTGAATCTACAGGGGTGCGGGTGTTAATTATGGGCAAAAAGAAGAAGGACAAAGGCGAGAAGACAAAGCAGAAGAACACTGCCGCTATAGATGAACGTTTCAAGAAGGCTTTGTCAATCCAGCCGCCGGACGAGAATCCATACAAGATGGAGAATGAGAACAAGATCGACCGGTTCAGGTATCTCTGGAGGAATGACTGGAAGTCTGTTAAAGATAAGAGCAGGCAGAAGGCAAGGCACAACAGGCCTAAGAAGCCACAGAGGAAGTTCTTCTGAACATTTATTTGTTATTTTTTATCTTGTTTTTTCTATTTGTTTACCAGTTTCGCTTTCTTGACCACAAACCTCACTACATTCTCTGATTCTTCAACTATCTCAGAGTCTACAATATCAATGCGCTGCCTGAACATAGGGCCTGCAGTCACAAGACTCTCGTACTCACCGCCCTCCCCCGCGACATTGAACCCTATCTTTTTGTGGAGCGCCACAAGCTTATCAACATCATTGTCAGATAACCTCCGTCCAAGCCAGCTCTTGTCAAGCCCTTCTGCAGCTACGCTGCTCAGCACAACTTCAAAACCTTCCGCAACCAGCTGTCTCATCTCTTTCTCCTGGTCCATGTGCCACAGCGGCGAGAATATCTTGAGCCCCAGTGAGTCGCATATCTTCTCGATGCGCTCCCGCTGGTACTGCGAATACAATGCTCCTGTTACGACTCCCTCTATGCCATATTCTTTCTTGGCCCTTTCAATCGCCTTGCGCAGGTCAGCAAGCTCTTTCTCCTTTTCACCAAGAGTCTCCTGCACTATTATCGGTATCTGCATGGCTTTTGCCTGCAGTGAAGCAAGGTCTATGTTAGGAGTGTGGAACATATAGCTGTCAGGATTCCTGCTTTTCATTGTTATCAGGCACCGTACTGGATAGTTCTGCTTCATCATCACCCACAGCGCGTAGCAGGAGTCTTTTCCAGAGCTGAAAAGCGCCCCCAATACAGGGTTCCGTGAGTAGAACCTGTCGAGGTATGCTGATTTGGATTTTAGTCCGCTCCTCTTTGCGAGCTTCTCGAGTGCCTTATCGAATCCGCTGCCGTACTGCGCTGCTTTTTTCCTTCGCTGGGCGAACTCGCGCAGGACTCCGAGGTCTTCTGCGACTTCACGGATTATCTTCTTGTTCTGCGTCGAGTCAAGCTTGTATCTTGCCGGTATCCTGAGCGAATATGCTGCAAGGCTCCTGTCCAGGAACGGGACTCTTAGCGCCAGGCCATGATGGGCAGTCACGACGGCATCCCTATAAGTGTCCCTCTCATGCATGCTGAGCAGTCCTGCAAGGCATTCCTGATTCACATCTGTCGACTGCTTGTGCCTTTCGTATCCTGCGAACAGCTCTTCGCTTCCGAGCCCCGAGAATATGACTTTTATCCCGTCTTTGTGCGCCATCTCGCAAGCGACATAGAATGTCAGCCCCACACCTACCTTTACTACATTGTTGTCTTCAATAAGTGGGACGACTTTCTTGAGGTATTTCTCGACCTCTTCGAGCTTTATTGTCTTGTATTTGAGCGACAGGCCCATCTTTTCAGAGGCCTTCTTTGCCTCTGCAAGGTCTTCTGCCTCGACTTCCGATTCCAGCGCTGCAGTATAGCAAGTAAAGTCAACTCCGAGCTCCTTGCAGACCTGCGCTATGAGTGTAGAGTCCACTCCGCCTGAGAAGAGTATGCCGAATCTGGAGTCAGGTATGCGTTTTGATATTGCATTCACCACGAGACCAGTGAGCTCCTTCTTGATCTCCTCCTTGCTTTTCCTGAGTTCTGGCTTTGTGGTGAAGAATGGCATTCTCGATGTCATCGTCTTCCTGGCTCGCAGGTCATACGCGAGTATCTCCCTCGGGTTGAGCTCTTTTGCGTCAGTGATGCCTATTGCGTCCAGCGCTTTCCTCTCGCTGCAGAACCCTTTGTCGTTGTACCAGACCGGTTTCTCTCCGATGATGTCCCTGCAGATATACACCTTGTCGCCTGTCCAGTACGCGAATGCATAAACGCCGTCGAGCTCGTCAAGCACTTTCCTGATGTTGTCCGCGCCCCACCTGTCCATGAGTTTCAGTATGACCTCAGAATCGTTGTGTGCGTTGAGCTTGTGCTTCTCGTTCAGCTCTTCCCAGTTGTATATCTCGCAGTTGGCGACAAGGATTCCTTTGCCGCGGATTGGCTGCAGCACGTACCCGACTACAGAATGCAGGCAATGGCCTATGCAGTCGTTCGCCTTTGCACCAGCAGATTTCACTGAGCTCTCTAAGCCGCTGAGAGTCTTATCATGCATCATTTGTTTGCCGAAGGCCAGGCCGAATCCGTCCTTTCCCCTCTTCTGGATGACTTTCAGTCCGCTGACTGCCTTAGACAATGATTCCGCATCGTCAAATACGCCTATTATGCCGCACATTGTGCTTCAGAATGAGTATGGATTTAAAAAGATTGTCAAGAATAAAAAGATTAAGCAAGATACGCCAGCTCAATATCCGTCTTGAGCTCGAGTATCGCGTAGTATATGCGTTTCTTCTCTGAGGGCGCTGCGTGCAGCTGCTCGTAGAAGTTGCCTATCCTTGCGTATATCGCCCTGGCTTCGCTCAGCCTTCCCATCGTGACCAGCTCGCGGGCCTCGTCTATGAGCGTGTAGATGTCGCCGGAGTCCTCGAGCTTCGGCAGCTCTGGCCTCTCGTACTTCAGCATCTCGTGCTCGACATAGTCCTTGAACTCTCCTGCTTCGACCTCTGCCTCCTCTGTCAGGAGCTCTTTCTCTTTCTGCTCTATCTCCTTGCGCTTCTTGTCGAGGTCATCTTCCATCCTCTTGACCTTCAGCGTCTCTGCTGTGCCGCTGACCAGCTCTGTCTTGATGGATTCCAGTTCGCTCTGCTTGAGAGTCGCCTCGTTGTCGAGCTTCTTGAGCTTGTTCTCGAGCTGGGTTATGTTTGCCCTGAGCTCCTTGGCTGCAGATATCTTGGCCTCTTTCTTCTCGAGCCTGTCGATGGTATTCTCCATCTTGTCTTTTGTCTTGTCGAGCTCCTTGAGGCGCTTCTGGTAGTCCTTCTCGAGCTGCTTCTCCTTCTCGGTGAGCGCCTTGTCGTAAGAGTCTATCTCATCGCGCATCTTCTTGAGCTCCTGCTCGCGCTTGGGGACTGTCGCCTGCAGCTCTTCCAGGAGCGCGACCTTCTCGATTATCTCTTCCTCTTTCTGCTCTATCATGAGCTTGTCCTGCTCTATCCTCTTTGCTGCCTTGGATATCTCATCTTCCTTCTTGTCGAGGAGCTCCTTGTCGACCTCAAGGTCCCTGATGGTCTGGAGCAGCTCCACCTCCTTGTCCTTCAGCAGCTTCTCGCTCTCTGAGAGCTCTTTCTGCCTCAGGTCACGCAGCCTTGTGAGGTCTGATAGCTCTGCCTGTCTCTGCTTTATCTCCTCGTAGATCATGCGCCTGTTGGCCTCTGCCTTCTGCAGCTCGTATTCGATGTCTTTCCTGTTGCTCTCGAGCTCTTTCTCTTTCTGCTCTAGGAGCTTCTGTTTCCTGGATAGCAGCTCGTCTATCTTGTTGAGGTCTGCTTCTTTCTTTGCGAGTATCTGTTTCGT
>JAHJSS010000031.1 GCA_018830225.1 Nanobdellota archaeon | reverse complement strand
TATATCTATCTTACTGTCCACAGCATTCTTCTTTATGAGAAGCGTGATCTTGAGGAGATAACAGTCCTGGCCGCTGAGTTCAGGAAGATGTGCAAGAAGAGGGCACTGCCCGAGGATGTGACCAAGCAGGTCTATGAGGTCATGAAGAAGGGCGTTGATGAGTGGAGAACCGAGTTCGCGGATTTCAGGAAGATCCTGAATTCGGTCTTGGCAAAGGCTGAAGGCCGCGCAGGCTGGGCATTGACTGCGTTCGAGAAGATGCATACCGAAGGTTATTTCGTCAGGTACCAGGAGAGGAAGCGCTTCCGTGACGCGCTGAGGAACGCCTCAAAGGCAGAGGCTGACATCAGCAAGCTGAAGAGAGTCAAGACAAAGGATGATCTTACTAAGCTCTTCGCAGGCTGGTATGACAAGGAGAGGAACATCACCAATGATTATAGGGTTGTCGCCAAGCTGATATTCAACACCTGGGACCATATCACCCAGCAGATGGCAAAGCTGCTTGACACGACAATCAAGGCGACTAGGATACATGAGCTGCCTGCGCGCGACCAGGAGCAGATGGTCGAGTTGCACAACCTCATCGTTGGCGGGCTTGAGAAGAAGTTCCTGCATGCGTTGAGGATTGATGACAAGCAGCTTGAGGCTATATATGCTAATGTTGTCTCGAAGGTAGAGGAAGTCAAGAGGGCTGCTGCTTGATCCGCTTGGTATGGCAGTCCAAATCTTTTATATTGCTCATTCAAAGGATTAAAGAGGTGAATCAATCATGATGGAAGCTAAGGACATCATAAGCTTCATTGTAGGTCTTCTGCTTTTCGCATTAGGTCTTCTTCCGCTGCTCTCGAAGTTGGGTATAGGCCCTTCGTGGTTCAATGTCTGGAGTTTCCTGCCCGTCACTATCATATCTTGGATAGTGGCTGTAGGCGCGCTTTACCTCGTCATAGACTCTGTGATTGAGATAACGAACTCCAGTGCGATAGGGTTCGTGTCAATAATAATAGCGTTCGTGTGCCTGTTGATAGGTGTGCTGCCTATACTGGCTGGCTTCGGCATCGGCCCTTCTTTCTTCGCGCTCGGCTTCCTTGGGCCGGTGAGCGTGTACCTTTTCGACATCATCTTCATTGTGGAAGGTATCTTCCTGATGATTGCGATGATAGCTATGGAGATGTGATCTCCAAATATTTTCTTTTTTTGGTGATATCATATGCCTATACTTATCAACCCATTCAGGATACATAGCGGGTGGGTGTGCTGGAGCCACGGGCTTCGCGTGCTGATCCTCCGTAATTCTCAGCGTTTCTGGGTCGCATATAAGGAACTCCTTGAGCTGAATGGCAAGAAGGGGAGCGACATCAAGGAGCTGAAGGAAGTCATGGACAAGATGGGTGTTGTGCCCAAGGAGAAGAGGCGCTTCACAGAGAAAGCCAGGGTCAAGGTGCTGACAGGGGTTGTGAAGGACTTTGATGACGCGCTTTCAGAGCTTGACGAGATGTTAAGGAGCCTGAGGGATATCATGTACGCTGACGGGACCCTTCTTTTCAGGACTGTTGTCGAGCTCAGGAAGATATATCTCAAGTTCAGCAGGATAGAGCACATACCTGACCATATGAGGGAAAGTGTCCTCCAGAGCATATATTCTCTTCTGGGCCACATGAGGGAGTTCCAGCGCCACACCTGGGTAGTTTCAAAGGCGCATTCGAGAGAGCGCGTCAAGGTTGAAGAGCTTACCCTGATCTCTTCTTGGGGAGAGAGGCGGAGGATACGCACCCAGACCATAGAGCTTGACCACATGCGCAACAGGATAGAGCCTTTGAAGGAATGGGTCGACAGGATGGGCAAGGTCAGGACGCATGAGGATATACACGCGCTGCATGAGAAGATAACTGAGCTGCTAGAGCTTTATCATGAGGAAGTGAACCACATGAAGCACATAATCCATGAGGCACATGTGCTTACGCGGAGGACTGAGAAGCTGTTCAAGGGCATTGAGCACGAGGCTGATTCTCTCGGCGCAAAGGCAATAACCAAGAGGGTGCTTGCTTATTCTGTGAAGTTCCACAGGATACGTGACTCGCTGGAGAAGCAGTCCAGGAGGGAGTATTTTGACATCGCCCATATTGTTGACAGCCTCCCGAAGCCAGATAAGGTTGTGCAGGAGAAGAAAGCAAAGGTGATAAGCCTTGAGGAGCGCGGGAAGAGGAAAGAGGCAGGGCATAAGAAAGAGCTCGAGAGAGCAACCTAACCTGATAATATTTTGTTACGAGTTTGTAAACATGATTCTCGTCGGGAAAATCCCGATTAGTAATCATTTGAGCGTTTGTCAGCGTTTTTCATGAAAACATTTATATATGCTGATTATTTAGTATGGAGTGTTGAAAAAGAGGTGACTGAATGAAGATTGTCCTCAAGGAAAAACCGAAGAATCCCATAATCATCGAAGGTTTTCCTGGTTTTGGTCTTGTCGGGACTATTTCTACAGAGTACCTTATCAATGAGCTGAAAGCAAAGCCTATCGGCGCAATCCATGCTGATGACCTGCCTCCGATGGTGGCTCTGCATGAGAACAAGCTGGTGCAACCAATCGGAATCTATTATGACAGCAAGAACAACCTTGTAATTATCCATGTGATGACCAACGTGAAGGGCGTCGAGTGGGAGATCGGCGAGCTGGTGCTTGAGCTTGCTAAGCAGCTTGACGCCAAGGACGTCGTCGCCATCGAGGGTGTCGGCACGCCTCTCCCGAGCAAGAATGCCGAGGCATATTACTATTCCAACAATGACGCAGGCAAGAAGAGGTTCGAGGCTGCGAAGATATCTCCCTTGAAGGAGGGCATAATCCTCGGAGTGACTGCCACAGTCATACTTCAGAGCGATGACCGACCTGTCTCTTCTATCTTTGTCGAGACGCACAGCAGCCTTCCTGACAGCAAGGCCGCAGCTAAGGCTATCGAGGTGCTTGACAAGTATCTGAACCTCAAGATAGAGTACAAGCCGCTGCTCAAGCAGGCTGAGAAGTTCGAGGAGAAGGTCCGCGGCCTGATGGAGAAAGGCGCTGTAGCCACAGAAGAGCAGAAGAAAAAGATGCTGAGCTATGTGGGATGATTACACAGCAGCCTTACCGCGTTGACTATCTTATTGTATAGGAAATGGCTTGATTCTTAGGTGTGGTGTTTCGTGCCGGGCTCATAGTTGGATGGAGTTATAGCAAGTTGTGTTGAAAATGGAAATTTGCACTATCTTGCGACCAAACATTCAACGACGCAACTTGCTTATTATAGCAAATGACACAATTTTGTCATTTGCTTATTACGAAAACGACGACGTTGGGCTACTACTTCTCCGAAGCAAAACGGGCATTGAGGTTGAGGAGGTTGCTAGTGCCGCCAGCAGAGGAGTTGACGTCGTCCGAGTTGAGGACAAGCGCCCGCAATTCATCCTGAGCAGTATCACTCATCACGTAAAAGCCCATTCCAGTCTTTCGCCCAGTCCTACTGAACCAGATAGAGGCATACTTTCTCAGCTTATCCTTGTCACCGCCCGCTGCTGCAATCCAAGCAGGATGCTCACACACTTCCTCTTCAGTCAATGACTGGTTATACTTCGCACCCGGGTCAGAGCTGTCAAGCTCAACACCCTCTAAAGAATCATAAACCACTCCGATAAATGGCTGGCGGAAGCCCGTCTCGATGTTTTCCAACTGACCAGCACGGGGAATTATCTTAAACTTCGTGCTATGCTCCTTGTTGGCAACACCAGTAACAGAATCAAGCCAAGTATCAAACAAACCTGACGCATCATCATTATCTTCATGATCAGCAATCCTGGCGTCAAGGTTCTGCCCAAAAGTAAATGCGCCACCTGCTGTTCTCATCTTAGCAACGCTCCTGTCCGCAGGAAGTGGCTAAATATCATCCGAGCAGGCGCTCCTTTATAAACTTTTCTGTTTTTTGTTACTTGATAGTGGTGTCGAAAGTTGAAAAAAAGAAATTACAAACAGAAAGATTTAAATATACGCCATATATCTGATATACTTAATATATGAAATATGTGATGCAAAATGAATGATAAAACAATCGAAGTTACCAGCAACAAGATAACGTCCCTCAGGGTTACTCAGAAGACCAAGAAGATGCTTGAAGCATTGGCCATCAAGAAAGAGACCCACGAGGACATCATACTCCGGCTGATAAAGATGGCCAAAAACCTGTCAGACGAAAACGGTTCCAAGCTGATTGAAAGAGGGAACGTCACCGGTACCAAATACGAGCGCATCCACCGGACATTTAAGATCAAGACAGAAAAAGCAAACTATTCAGTTGTGTGTACATATAACGATTTGATCTTGCTTTCCATGCTACGGGCAAATAAACGTCTTAAAGGATACATATCTAATCGAAATAAGGAATTTGATTGGGAAGTTGACCTGGAAATAGTTAACGTAAGGATTGAAGAAGGTAAATGGGAAGAGCCGATAAATCTAAAAAGTAAAGACAGAAAAGAGTACCTTCTGATATATCTCGTTGTGCTGAAGGATATACTGGAAGAGACTTTTGACATTAATATATATGAAATAACTGCTCTGAATGATTATTTTGAGCGTGATAAGTGGGAGCGGGCGTATAAGGAAAATAATTTATCCTTGGAATCATTCCACTCAGATGTGCAGAAGAAATTGAGAGAGATTTGAATGCCACGCTCAAGCAATATTTACATTTTACCAGGTTACGCAAATCCTGAGCATCTGGAAAACGTTAGAAGCGAAACTGAACACATCTCCAAAGTGACATGGGGGCGGGATGGGCATCAGATTGAGCTTTCAGAGACCAATTCCTTAGTCGAGGACAAATACTCGTTGAATCTGAGTTCTGCGCAGTACGTAGTCGAAGGCTTTAAGACTCCAGAATCAGAAGAAATGGCACAGAACATCAACAGGCAGGCCATGATTCATCACCACCCGAGAGGGCATCAGGAGAAGCACCTGCAATTCAAGCTACGAAAAGAAAATGAGGTCATACGGATCACCCTTGAGAATCTGAGCAGCGATGATTATCAGAGATGCATAAAGGGATTTTTATCAGTATCGCAAAAGATAATTGAGCTTGAAAGGACAGAAGGGAACATACTGGCAAACCTCCAGGAGTTCTTTTTTAACGAACGCGTCAGCGAGTTGGATGTTGATAGGAGATTCCTGTTAGGGCATATTAAACAAGCATATAGAAATGATGCAATAAGATTGGATAACGGTGAGCCAGTAACCTCAGAAAAGCTTCAGGAACTCAAATCGGAAATTCACCTGCTTCCATTTTTAGACTGGGAAGATTAAACCCAAATTTTTAATAACGCAGCCTAGCACTGGCGTCGCCATTTATCCCCATTAGTCCCCATCAGATTTATATAACCCCGCAGTTTCTGCGTTATCATGCGCCACACATCCAGCTTCAACATCCTCGCAGTCATCCTGATACTTCTTGGATTGATCCTTCTGCTTGAGAACTTTGGCATAGTCAGTGGAGCATGGCTCATTTGGCCTATCCTCCCGCTCATATTGGGTGTGGGGTTCACGATGCTCTACTTCAAGACGAAAAAGGACCTTGTTCTTCTGGGACTCGGTATGTTCATAGGTTTGAACAGCCTGTTCTTCTTTTACCTGAACTTCACGCGCTGGTCTCTGCTGGCGTACCTGTGGCCTGTGTTTATTGTAATAATAGGCATCACTTTTCTTGCATGTTATCTATTATCAGAAAAAAAAGTAATTTTATATCTCTCTGTCATCCTTATGGCATTGGGCGCTTCGTTCATATTGATATTTGTCATCTCCACCATGCTGTGGCCTATAACCCTGGTCCTCGCAGGCGTAAGCTTTATAATAATCAGCCTATTTGAGAGGCAGAGCAAGGAGAAAGGAGCAAAAAGTGGAAAGAAAAGATAAGAAAAAGGTAGTGTTCGTGGAGCCAAGAGGCTCTGATGACAATGTATTCTCCAGGTTCCTCAGTCTTCCGCTGATGGGACCGATTTACCTTGCGACAATCCTGAAGAAGAGAGGGCACAGGGTCAGGGTGCTCAATGAACATCTTCTGAGGCGTGACGTGAACATCAATGACCTTGACGCCGATGTCCTCTGCCTGACAGGCCTGACCCAGACAATCAACAGGTCTTTCGAGATAGCGAGGATGTTCAAGCTGCAGAACCCGGATGGCAAGGTCATAATCGGAGGTATCCATGTCTCGATGCTGCAGGATGAGGCTGCGCTGTTCGCTGACCATGTGGTCATCGGAGAGGGTGAGCCGGTCATCGCAGACCTTGTCGAAGGCAGGATAACAGACAAGTTTGTCCGCACAGAGCACATCAACCTTGATGATTATCCCCTCCCTGACTTCACGCTTCTTGAGAACTACCAGAAGATGTACATCACCCCCATGATAACCAGCAGGGGCTGTCCTTTTGACTGCAATTTCTGCGCGGTTACCGAGATGTACGGCAAGAAGTACCGGACGCTGAGCATCGACAACACCATGAAGACCCTTAGGAAGCTGCAGCCTAAGAAGGTGTTCTTCTACGACGACAACTTCGCGGCACTGAAGTCAAGGACCTATGAGATGGTGAAGCGTTTCAAGCGCTCAGGGCTTGATTTCAGGTGGACTGCGCAGGTCAGGACCGACCTGACGAATGATCCTAAGCTCGTCGAGAAGATGGCTGACGCAGGGCTTTACAATGTTTACGTCGGTTTCGAGTCGATAAATCCTGCCACGCTTAAGCGTTTCAACAAGGCGCAGGGCCTTGAACAGATAAAGCGCTCCATCAAGGTATTCCATGATAATGACATAAACATCCATGGCATGTTCATATTCGGCTCTGATGATGATGACAAGCATGTCTTCAGGAGGACTTCTGAGTTCTGCAATGAGCATGGCATAAACTCGACGCAGTTCGGCATCCTTACGCCGCTCCCTGGCACGCAGGTCTACAAGGAGTTTGAGCAGCAGGGCCGCCTGCTGCATAAGATGTGGAATTATTATGACGCTCTCCACGCAGTGTACAGACCAATGAAAATGACCCCTCTTGAGCTGCAGGAAGGCATGTTAGACGCATTCAATGATTTCTATTCTTACAGCAGGGCAGCGAATGAGGCGCTCAACACGTTCTTCGAATACCCTACTACTGCAATAAAAGGGCTGTATTCAAGAGTCAGGCTGCCTTCTTTCACGAATGCCAGCCTGCGCCTGATGGGCACCCATATAGTGAAGAGCTGGGTCAAGCATAACAAGGATTATATGGAATTCTTAGGCAGTCTGGAGCTCAAGAAAAGGGCTCTCAGCTACATGGCACAGGCCAAGCCAACCCAGCAATAAAAGCACAGCAAACATCATTCTTGGCGCTGATGCAATCTTTATAAGCACCAGCACCACCGCCTAGCGAAGTCATTGGGAAAATATTCTGATAACCAACACGCGGTCAATTATGTAGCAAATAAAGCTCACGGAGCGCTGTGGTGCTGGTGCGTTAAATTCTGAAGAAATCCACGCAGAAGCCCTAAAATCCCCATACCCCACCCCCCAAACCCATTTTTACCACTTCTCAGGGACTACAAAACCGAAAGTTTTAAATAGCACCTCTATCCTTAGATAAGCTATTTTTGGTGTTGATAATATAATGATATGGATGGTGAGAGAATGAAGATGTTCCACGGAAGACCTGTAATGGATACTATTGATGATTTCTTTGGCGAGCCTGTCGCAGCCATAGAGCTACTAACTACAAAAGAGCTCACCAAGGAAGAGATTGCCTACCTCATAAGGCGGCCGTTCCCTGTGATTGAGTTGCAGCCCCCTCAGATTAGGTTACCGCATGAGCCAACAATAACCATAGCAGAGATAGAACACAGACTTCCCAATGAATATATGGTGATTGAGGAGATATAATATATCATTCGCAGTAATGCAAGATGAGAGACGACCATTACTATCCGAAGGGTCGGGGCCCGCAAGAGATGAAGGGATTTCGGCTTGAGCCTGACACCAACCTCGCGGATGTTGTGAAAAGATTTGCAGATGCTGCCTACGAGCACCAGCCAGGCTACTTCGGCTCTGTCGAATTCGAGTTAGTCATGGAAGAACCAGTACAGCATTCATCCAGGTTGGATGAGTGTACTGCCGATGCTGATAATACACAGCCATATATGATACACTAAGAGGTAATGCAAAATGAACGTCATGAAGAAGATTAAGTCAATGTTCGCCGACAAGAAGCTGAAGCTGGCTTTCAGGACGATAAAGACAGACATGGAATTGATCCAGGAGAACCACAATGCCCTGAAGGGCTCTGTGAATGAGTGGGTGATCTTCCTTGACCAGGAGAACCGCGACCTGAAGATGAGGGTAAGGGAGCTCGAGAAGAAGCTTGATGCGCTGGAGAACAGCCTCGACGAGAAAGAGCTCGCCATGCTCAGGGGTCTGTGAAGATGATGAAAGATATCAGAGACGGTTTCTTGAGCGCTGGATTCGCAGCATTGCTTGCAGTGTCCAGTCCTGCTCCAGAGCAGCAGATGCATTTGAATGAGACTCATTGGGCATACGACGCGGTGATTGAGGGCGAGAAGCACGGTGCAGATGAAGTATCCGGGCAGTCCTCATTGGTCGCAGTGACAAGAAGGAGAGAGAATGTCAACTGGAACCCGATTCCCCGGGAAGTTCCTGCAGGACCCGGCCCCGACCCGATAAGGCCTGAACCGATGAGGTTGACATACGAAGCACAAATAGCACGTGCAAGGGATTACTTTGAGGCTGAACCTGCCTGTTTCAATCACATTTACATACAACACAATCAAGAGGAACGCTGAAATGTCAGATTCTAAACCATCTGAAGGCAACGGTCTCGGCAGCATCGTCAGATCGCTTTTCAGGGGTGCTAGAGCCAAGGCAGTGGCCATTGCGCTTGCAGCAGGCCTCAGTGCGCCAGGATGTTATGTTCTTCACGGCCCTTATGCAGAGCTGAGGATAGACACGAGACACCCTGAGTCAGGGCAGGTCACGCACCAGCCGCCTACAGTGCTTATGCCGCCAGTTTATTCACCAGCGCCTGCTGTCATATACGGTGAATGCCACACTTTCGCAGCCAGCGCCGCTGACTCCATGAATCCTGACGGCAGGAGGGTCATGGTGTGCACCTGCCACCCTACAGAGAACCCCCATGATGCGTATCCTTGCGAGATTGCAGAGTGGTAATATCAAAGGGCATAAGAAAACATTTTTAAATTTACTCTCACTTTTTAGTCAATTCAAGCCAAAATCAATGTTGAGGGATGTCAAATGCATGATGAGAATCAGGTTCAGTATTTAGACTGCATTCTTGGAGCTGAAGATCCAAGACCCAGAAGGGAACCGGATCCAGTAGTTGATCTGGACAGCATGAGAGACCCTTTCTTTGTATCTGAGCGGTATGAGAATGTGCGGATATACTGCGCAGCCATGTTAAGAGGAGCTGTTCCAGACACTTCAGAGAAATACTAAGAATCTCTGATTAAATTTTTTAATCATTTCTTATTATTTCCACTCTATTCTTTTGTACGAACCCTCACTTTTTCATTACTTTTTGCATTTTTTGCCAAAAATTGATGCTTCAGAAAAAGCTGTGTCGAGAAAATACCAACACCCTTACGTCTTAATACAGACACCTTTCGGCATGATGCTTGTAAACTATTTTCCCGACGAGTGTAAGACATGATGGTTTACATATGCAGGCATCAATCAGACAGAGAATCTTAACTTAAAGACTTAAAATCATAAAAATCCGCCGCAGGCGGATTTTTAGGATGCCAAAAACTTCGCCAGAGGTTTTTGTGCATAAAAAAATTTAATCAAGTCCTGAAAGTTTTAGCTTAGCCTTGCCTCAACACCACGTCTTTTTTCCCGCACAATAGGTGCTGAAGGGTCCTCTGCAAGCCAGCTGTCGATATAGATCTCTCCGCCGATATGGCCGCAGACAGACACAAAAGGCAGCTGCCTGACCTTTCCTCTTGATGCATAGCTTTTTACGTTTCCCTCACCATAAAGCGTTGTTGCAGGTATCTCGCTCTGCTCAAGGTAGAGCTTCACTTCGACACCAACTATAGGGATGACGCCTTCTGCGACAAGCTCAAGCCTGGCTGGCTGAGTGCTTGTTGTCGGCCTTCTTTTTGGCAGAGAGAATCTTTTGAAAAGATCAGATTCGCCAAGCAGGTCATCTACTGGCCTATCCCGCGGATTGTATTCTGATACTCTCACACCCAATGCCCCGAAGTACATCCTTAACGCATCCAGGTCTGCGTATGCTGTTTTCATATCTCCAAGCGCGGTCTTCAGCTCTTGTTCAGCTCTTTCTTGTGCTATTTGTGGTATCGCCACCATATCTCAACACCTCTCTGATTTTGTTTGCGTATTTTTGTTTGCATATCTGCATCTATATTGTTACATCCTTGCAGCTAGCTCGAAAACGCCCGTTTCAGAACGCCTAAGTCTGGTTTTGGGGCACCATTTAAAAAGCTTATGGATTGAGTTCTTACGAATCAAGTTCCACTTATTTCCTCCTAACTCCAAAAACAGCATTTCCCACCAAGACAGCATGGCTGTCGGTATATTCCCTTACTCACTCCGCAATACTACCTATTTGCCCCGACTTCACTGCATCTTTACTGTGGAACCTGGCTTCCACGCTACAGACCCCCCAAACTCGGTTGCAGTGATTTCGCACGATTTTATGATATCTTCCCGACAAATTCGACTCTTTTGGAGATCATCCCAGAAAAACACGATTTTTGAAAATCTGCAAATTCGGGATGATACCGAATAAAAAATTAACTCAAAACCGCAGACGAAAGCATGCTAAAAATCTCGGTTTCAAGCCATATAAAACCATTACTTTTCCGAGAAGTTCTCCCAGAACCAACGCATTCAATTCTGATAATAAGATTTCATCAAAGATAGCATATTCTTGCCCCTAATGCGCGACCGTAGCCGCCTGATGCTGCACTTGCTATGCAATTTCAATACGCACGCATATAGCAATGAACTTGAATGCGTGCGTGGCGCTTGGAAACTTGTTTCCAAGTCTGATAATACCGATGAAGTCGGTATTATCTTTAGCACGAGAGCTCTGCGAAGCAGAGCGAAGTAGGTCGCGCATTTGGGGCCACAACAGAAAAACAGCATAATTTTATATACTTTTGAGCCCAAAACCACATCATGAAAGAAAAGCCAAGAAGAAATTATCTCCTGCTAGGCGCAGCACTTCTCACAGTCGGCTTGCTTGTCGAGTTCCTGAGCCAGAAGGTTGTCGAATTGCACATGAATGTGTTCTACAAGACAATCATAATCATGTTCATGATCGCTATAGGCTACAGTTTTGCAGAGGGAGTGCTTGCACCTCTAGCCAAAGGTGTCCTGAGGACCATGCAGCACCCGTTCGTCAAGCTGGCAGGCCCTATTGCAGGCGCAGCGCTCTTCTATGTCGTGGTCTATGCAATACTTTTCGGGCTTTACCTGCTCGTCTTCATCTATAGCATGGACATCAGCAGCATTCCTGCTCCAAAAATGCCCTTGACCAACATATCCGCTTAAAGTCTTTCATCAATTATTAAACGGATTAGGGTATTTTCTCGACGGGAAATCGGTTTTTTCTAAAATTTTATATACTACAATGCCAAAATGATTCTTGGGTAGATCAGGACATGTGGGAAGTCATAAAATTATTGGCTTGCCAATAATTTTAGGATGCCAAAGACCCTAGCATAGCGGGTCTTTGAGCACAGTTCTGGTTCTACCTAACAAAACAGAGTCGATTGTAGCTAAAAAGCAGATTCGTGCCCTATTTCGCTTGGCTCGCTCTTTTAGCTGTGGCTAAAAGCCTTCAAGTCTCTAAGCCCTGAAGTGATGCTCGCCAAGCTCTCATCGCCGCCACGCGCATTTGACTTATTTTGCGAAGCTAAATCCCGAAAAACCCAATAATTACTATTGATGATTTTGCCGCAATGCGCTAATTAGGCGGCGGCGGTCACGAATCTGCTTTGGTTGCTTTTGACTTTGTTAAAACAAATAAAAGAGGTGATTAGCTTCAAGAATGCAAAGATAGTTCTGCAGAACCACGAACCAGGCATGAACCCGACTTCTGAGGAGCTTGCGAAGGTAGTCATGTCCAGGATGGGCCTTGAGCCCAGGAAGTCTGGCTCCACAGACAAGATGTTCCGCACCCTTCTCGAGATGTACGAGAGATCCAAGGCAGCGCACAGGGACAAGAAGCCAGAGCTCGCGGTGATGACTGTCGAGGAGATGGGCGCATACGCAGGGATAACGCGCCAGACAATGTATGATTACCTGCGGAGATGGCTGGAGCTGAACATGATAACCAAGACGAGCTACATCGTGGACAACAAGGTAGTCATAGGCTACAAGCTTAATGGCCCCACTCTTGAGGCGAGTTTCGACAAGGCTCGGCAGCAGGTCAGCAACAACCTGGAGTTGACCATCAGGTACATCAGGGAGCTCCAGAAGCTCATCAAGAATGAGAAGATCTCCCAGACGCAGAAAGAAAAGTCAGGCGCTGACACAGTTGAAACCCCTGAACAGACACCATTAGCTACAGCGACACTGCCACCGCCTAGCGAAGTCAACGGAGAAGTAAGCGGGTAAAAAACTGCTTGGTCAAACAGTCTGGTAACACATCAGACGGAGCGCTGCGGCAGTAGCGCGCAAGCAAAAGTTCTCATCTCTGCTCAAATCTTTTTATCTTTTTGCCATACTCTACTATCAAATAATCCCGACACCACCTCTGCATCATCCCAGAGCGCCTTCTGCCCGACACCTGTCAAAGAAAATAACATCTTTTCGACTTCTGTCTGCAGGATGCAGTGACTGGAACACACCATTAAAGTGTCGGAAGAAACCAAAAATAAGGACATCAAAAGTGAGACCCAACCCACACCACAAAAAACACAACATTTATATACTATACAAAATTATTATAACATTATAACAAAAATGTTAACAAAAGACCAAATCAAGGTATTGCAGGCCTTATTAAGGGCCATAACAGCTAAACTGATCATCTCAGACATAGCCAGAGAGCTGAATCAGAAATATCCTCAGACATACAGGACGATAAAGATACTTGAAGCAGAGGGGCTGGTAAAGACGAGCAATATAGGAAAAAGCAGCCTGGTTGAATTGGACCTCACAAAGTACCATCCAGAATACGCGATTGCAGAGCTGGACCTGTGCAAGCAGTTATGCAAAAAGAAAGAGCTCTCGATAGTGTTGGAAAACATCATAAGGATGAACAGACAGTTTGCATGCATCCTGTTCGGAAGCTATGCTGCTGGAAAAGGGAAGAAAGACTCTGATATCGACCTCCTTTTCATAATACCTGAAGAGTATGACTATGGTAATTTTGAGAAGATTGCCAGACGTCAATTAGCGATATACAATTGCGACATCAATATCACAACAGAAAAAGGACTGCTTGAGATGTGGGCCACACCAGGACAGCTGAACGTAGGTAATGAGATCCTTGAAAGACACGTCGTGCTTTACAACGCGGAGAGGTTTATCACCCTGTTGAGGCAGCACCATGTTGGATGAGCAGAAGATTGAACAGAGCAGCAGGATAATCAGAGAACTCATCAGCGAAGGTAAGATAGTGAGGCCTAAAGCAGGCACTGATATTTTTTTCCTGCAGAAAAGCAGGGAATCATTGGATGTTTCACAGAGATTGATGGAACTGCAGGATGAAGAGGGTCTGCCGACCAATCTTTGGGTCATCAACACCTCATATTATTCTATGTTTTTTGCCGCAACCGCCCTACTTGCAAAGTTCAGCCACAGGATCAAGACAGAAAGCGGCATTCACCGGCTGACATATCATGCTTTGGTGCATTACTTCATGAAAGAAGAGAACAGGCTCAAGAAGCACTTCATGGAAGAGTATGAACTGGCAGTGGATGAAGCTGAAAATATTCTCCAATTGAGCGAGAACAGGATAGAAAAATTAGTGAAAGACCTTGATTTTGAGATGGCGAAGCGGAAAGAGTTCACTTATGAGATGGGCAAGATTGCTGAAAAGAGCAAAGCAGAGACCTCGTTGTCACGTGCAAGGAAGTTCTTCATAGAGATTGAAAAAGTGATGAACATCTAGACTGATTGGCCGGACCAGAAAAGTTTCAGAGCAATTTTTCAAAACATTTAAAAAGCAAAACCCATTCCAGCACAATCATGAAAAAAGGCAGTCTAAGGACATCTTTTGTCTTCCTTCTAGTGGCATTCCTGGTGCTTTTCGCAGCAGCCTCTTTGGTCGCGAACATTGAAAGTGAGGGCAAGGTCACTGGAAGCACGATCCGCATAAAGAACAGCAACACAATACAGGTCCCTGACAGCCACCAGCCTCTGCCTAATGAGGATGAGGGCACTATCGTGCTCTGGACAAAGCCTCCTATCGAGATATTTGACCAGTTCTCTGACACCAGGGATTACATAATATTCTACTCTTCCACAAATGTGCCAGGGCTCCGCATAGTGTACAACATGAAGTCCAGGAGGTTCGAGGCAGGTACGCCGCTGATGGAATCGCCGGAGATAGACATCTTCGACAGCCAGGACCACCAGGTTGTCTACACCTTCAAGAAGGATATGGAACAGGCACTGTATCTTGACGGAGCCAAAGTGGCATCCTCAATGTTCAAGCCCATGAAGATATCGCAGGTCACTGGATTCGCTGTGGCCTTGGCCTCGATAAAGGAAGTAGAGATAGGCGGGATTGAAGTTGCTGTGTATGACAGGTACATCGAAGACAGCAGTATAGTCTAGATTAAGAAAAATGTATTTGTTAAGCAGCGCCGCCGCTTCTGCGTCGGTCGGAAAGAAGGAGCGGAAACCGGCCCGAGAGGAAAAGATATTCGTGAGCGTAGCTTCTTCGCAGCACGGTCGCCTGATTGCCGGCAAATCACCTGTAGCAGCGCGGCGCTGCGATAGTATAAGCTGAACAAATACAAAAATACCAGAAAGAACGGGTTAGAGCGATTCTTTCTGGCAAGGTCATAGACCAAAAGAGAGGTAAATCATTCTTTCTTTTCGGCTTTCTCTACCTTTTTCCTTCCTGGCAGCCAGATCATCGCCACGCATGCCGCAAGTACTGCTAACAGCATCACACCCATGATTATTGATGTCCCTCCAAGGCTCGAGAGGTTGACGAGCGGCAATTTCTCAGCTGCTGACTGCTCTGCAGCAGGTGCTGGCTGTGCAGGCTGCGGTGCTGCCCGTTCCTGTACTGCTTGTCCAGTCACTTGTTGTGCTGCGACAGGTTCTGGAGCCGCATCCTCCACAGGCCTCTCTTTCTTATTCGTGCCTACAGGCAGTATATCCGGCCTTTCAGGGGTCAATAAGCTCGAGATTGACAGTACTGCTTTGCTTCCGCTGACTCCTACAACAAGAATCTCGACATCATCCTTTCCGTCTACATTGTAGTCGAAACGTTTTGGCATCGACCCGAACAGATAGGATGTCTCGAAAGTCTCTAATGATTGTATCTTGACGATTTCTCCTGTCACGCTGAGGACCTTGTAGGAGTAGGCTCCCAGTTCATGCGTTATGATGAACTTCTGGTCTTTCGACAATGTCAGGGTTACAGATGTTCCTGCTGTACTCAGGTCCACACTGACGTCGCCTGTCATGGTGCTTCCACCGCCTCCACCACCACCGCTAGTAGTGGTTGTAGTGGTAGTCGTGCTGGTCGTTGTTGTTCCTGACGGTCCGTATGCTGCAAAGGCAAAGCTTGTCAGGAGCACCATCATGATTATTGTTACGATTGCTTTTCTCATTTTAGCACCCCCATTCTGCAGGTACATCCCACAGTGTCTTGTTCAATGTCAGGTTGTAGCCGACAAGGGTCGCACCAGATGTCTTGTTGGTGCAGTTAGACAAGGCGGCGCTGCATTGCCATAGCTCAGTAAGGTTGCCTGGTATTCCCATCTGCAGCTTCTTTGGCCTGAAGACGTTTATCAGTTCCTGGCATTTGGTGTTTCCGAGGCCGACGAAAGCTCCACCGTCGGTATTGTTGAAGGTTATATCCTCGCCTCCGCTGAAGTTCTGGATGCCGCTCGCCACCTTTCCTACGGTCGTCGCGTTTATCAGGGTTATGCTCCACTGGGAGTTGTTGGTGGCGTTAGGGTTGTTGATGACAAGATTGAAGTTCTTGGTCTGCGTGTAGTTGAACTGTTGGCCTGCAGCTGCGTTCGATTCGAGATTGGTCTCTGAACCGTCAGGCAGCTGGAACTTGAAGTTCAGGTTTCCTAATGGATCGGTCGTCGTTGCTCCTGCCATCGGGGTGAAAGGGAAGTTGAATGTGCCTGAACACCCTTTGCAGTTTGCTGCGCTGGACTTTGTGGTGAAGTTGGTGCATCCGCTCACTGCGCAGTTGCCGCTTATGTCGCAGACTTTTGTCTTGAAATAGTACACAGTGCCGTTTGCCAGCGAGTACCCGAGCGCGTCAGGGTTGAAGTTGAAGTTGTCGATAGGGGCATCATGCCATAGTTTATAGGCAGGCACGAAGTCATCGATTATGCCGATGTCGCGTACGGTCTTGTTCAGGCTTGCGCAGCTGCTGTTGGTGCCGTAGAACAGCAAGGTCCCATTTGCTGGTTCATTGGTGTCGTACATGACGAACGCGCCGTCGGGGAACGTGTCAACTTTGAACCATTTGATGCTTGGCGAAGTCTTGTCATTCGGATCCGCCGCCAATGTCCCTCCACAGAAGAACTGGTCATAAGAGCATCCTGGATCACTGCAGTCGGTAAGACCGTCTGCGTCATTGTCGATACCGTCGCCGCACTGGAAACCTGCTTCGTTCGGGACGAAACCGAACTTAAGGAAGTTGAAGCAGTCAGGATCATTGCTGGCTGTCAGGCCGTCTCCGTCCACGTCTCCGCCAGGGTTTGCGCAATCTTCAAACTTGGAGTCGAACGATCCTGGCGTGTAGTAGAAAGGACCTGCTATATCCAGCACATTGCTGTTATTGGAGGGGTCATTGCCCACTGAGACATATAATCTCAGGTTTACGCTCTTATTGAATAGTCCTTTGAACTTGAACATCTCTGTCTTGTCTATCCCTGCCATCCCTCCTCCTATGAGGTTGCACATGACCTGATCATTTGCTGTGAGAGGTATAGGGACTGCACCCCAGCTGCCATTGATGCACTGGTATGATGTCTTCACCTCTGTCCTCGATCCAGCCCATGTCGCCTCGTACTTGAATGAGAACTCAAAGCCTGTCAATGAGCTGTTGTCTCTCGCAGCACAGCTGTTTGCAGAGTTTCCGTCGGCATCGATATACCAGAAGAAAGTATGGTTCAGGGTGCCTGATCCTGGCGCCCCTAATTTTGTAGGCACTCCATTGCATCCTGCTCCAGCCTCATAATTATCCTGGAGGTTTATGCCGAACACGAACTTAGAGAATTCATCACGCAGGCCCACATCACCGATATCGTGTGTATCACTGACTCCCCCCTCGTTCTGGTCAGTTCCCAATATGACTGGAGGCTGATTGCCCATGAAATTGACAAATCCCGCGTCTCCTTTTGGATCGCACCAGCCGGAAGGTTCTGACAGGCTTACATTGTTGTTGGCCATAGAGTCGACAAAATAAGTGCATGACTGGTTCAATGGACCATTGCACCTGCTTTGGTTCCCGTCTGCCTCGAAGCACTTGCCTCCAAAAGCCTCTGGTTCGCATATGCCTGTGACTACTTCACACAGTCCGTTGGCTGAACCGCAGGTCTCATTTGTAAGCGAGAAGCATATAGGGTTGCAGAAGTTCCCGTAACTGTCCCATGCGCATATCTGGGTGGATTGGCCGCCGATCGTGGCATTGGCTTCGCATGCTGCCTGTCCTGACTGCCTCGTGAGATTCATGTGGCATTGTTCAAACAGTATCGGCTCACACCTTCCGCCATTAGGGTTATACAGATCAGTTATCCAGCTGCAGGCATCATTGCTGCCGCAGCCTGTGCTGTTCTGCTGTTGGAAGCAAGAGCTGAACAGAGTCTCATTCCCTTCGCAGAATCCTCCTGGAGTGGTCATATAACTGCATCCTGGCTCAGCATTGCACTGACTCTCTTGAGCATCATGCTGGAAGCATTGTGATCCTGGAAAATCGCAGAAACCTGCTCCTTCACCGCCGAACTGCGCGTCGAAAACATTGACCACCCATACGCAACCATTCGAGACGCAGGTGGTATTGCCTTGTTGTGAAAATGAAGGGCAGTCCCCGAATATGTTACCTAGCTCCTTTCCACCGCAGAACTTATCAGTGGCGCATCCTGAATCTGCACAATCAACACTGCCATCATTATCATTATCCTTACCATCAAAACAGACCTCTCCAGTGAATCCTGATGGTTTGCAGTAATAGTTATTTGAGTCCCAGCTGCACGCACCATTTCCGCCGTCTCCATCAGCTACACAGTCCGCAGAATTATAGCAGCTGAAACAGTCTGTTCCGCAATATTTCTCATTGTTTCCATAGCAGAACCCTGCTCCGTTAGGAGCTCCTGTATCCGCGACCCAATTACAGCCTTTGAAGCTACCGGCGCATTGGCTCTGCGGATTTGTCAGCCATTCGCAGGCTGCGCAGTCATCATTACAGCTCTTTCCACCGCCTTCTATGAACTGCTGTTTTTGATTGCACCAGCCATATCCGTTGAAAGCATTGGAATCTGCCTGAAAATCGCAGTATCCCAGATCAGAGTTCTCGCATGTGGTCTGTGCATCGCTGAGGCTGGTCGCCCCATCTTCACACGCCCAGCAGGCGGCATCGCAGTTTCCTCCGGAGCCGAAATTGAATTCGCACCATGAGTCTGTCTTGATAGAACCGGTCACAGGATCGGTCCATTGTTCTATTTTCCAGTTGCCCCCTTGGGCATTACAGCTCACCTCTGATCCTATCTCATCAAAGCTTGAGAATCCGCCGAAGGCATCGCTGTTGAAATGGCACTCGCTGGTCGTGTTGAACCACTTGCAGGGCATGTACCAAGGGCTGCCGGCTATCTGGTTGCAGAGGGTCTGGTTCTTGAACGAACCTGTATCTTCACAGAACTGGGCATTGGAAGGTGCAGGAGGTATGCTGTTGTAGCAGGTCTGATCGTATGTTACGCCACACGATGTTCCATTCCAGCTGCAGCAGCTTGATAGAAGAGTGAAGTCAGGGCAGATGGTCTTGTTGAGGTTTTCGCATTGTATGCCCCCAGGATTACCTGAGCATGATGATCCGCTCCAGCTGCATCCGCTTATACCTGCGCAGGTAGTTGAGTCTGAGATCACTGCACAAGAGGGATTTGAACCTCCGAAGAATCCTCCTTCTGGTTCATCGCATAATGCTCCTGCAGAGGTCCATACGCAGAAGAAAGTATCGTAACATCCTTGCTCATTGCCGTCGAAATCAGTGCATCCGTCTCCGAAAAAATCCCCGCCGACAGGGTCGCAGAGATTTGGACCGTGTATCTCCCAGCCGCAAGAGAGGTTGTATGTCTGGTTGAGTGCAGTCTCGCAGTATGTCTGGTTGGTATTATCTCCTATGAAACAGCTGATTCCTTCACACCAGCTTCCCCATTGGTCTGTTTCCCAGATACATTCATTCCCCTCGCAAGTGAGTTGAGTGGAATACTGGTAGCAGTTTGAGCCGATTGCGCTCACAGAAGGCAGCGCGAACAGAAGACAGGCAATGAAGGCCAAGATCAAAATAAAGATCATCTTTCTCATCGAGAACATACTCATGGACTGCACCTCTTTTTAGAATTTTTTATGGCATTTTGGCTTTTTTGGATCGCTGAATCTAATGCAGAATTTATGGCATTTCCTATGTTGCTTCCTACATTACGTGGGGAGGTATACATTCTTGCATAGTCCCTAAACACAACAGGTATAAATTGGTTTTTTGCTAACCTGCAGAAAGTACTGATAGTATTATCTGCTTGAAGAGAATTGAATAAAACATACTTGTTTAGCTTCTCGCATCCGCGCCGCCAGCCCCGCCTAGCGAGCTGACTGCTAAACTATGGCTGAGAGCCGCAGTTCAGCAGAGAGGGGCAGGCAAAGAAGCGCAGCGAGCGCGGGCTGGCGGCGCGGGGGTCTGAAAACAGCTAAACAAATACAATAAAACAAGAGAGAACGAAAGAGAGTAAGAGAGACAAAAGATTACGTTGAGATCATGTCGGTTTCTTGCGTCTCCTGCGCTCTATTGCGAGTGTTATCGCTATCACGAGAAGCACAAGGAACAGCAGGAACCACCATCCGGTCTCGAGGGTGACTCGCCATCTTGCTTTCTGTTCTTGTTTGACAGCAGCACCTGTGATCGGCGCTGGAGCCGCTGTTGATTTCTGCTCCTGAATGGCTGGCGGCGCTTCTACCTGCCCTGCTGCGGCGCCTTCAGAAGGCAGTGCAAGCGCTTCTTCTGCCTTTGCTTCGGCCTTGGCTTGCTTTGGCTTAGGCGGCAGCACGTATATGCATGATGCTGTCTCTGAGGGGCCATCATCGTTCCCGCAGCCGTTCACGTCGGTGCAGCTCCTTGTCTTCTCGCCTGACTCTGAGCAGCTGCTCCAGCTGGTGCAGACCCAGTCGGATAAGCATTCTGCTGTCACTCCGCCACCGCCTCCGCCACTGCCGCCACCGCCAGTGGACGCCGATGTCGTGAAGTTGTAGGTGCCGTTGGTCAGGCAGTTGGCTGCCTGGTCGCATATCGTGATGTTGTAATAGTAGGTTGTCGAGGCGCTCAGTGAGCTCAGCGTTATCGTGCCGCTCGTCGCGTAGCTCGTTTCTGTCGCAGTTGACGTGAGGCTTGTTGAGATCGTGCCGTAGCTGACACTGGCATTCACAGACTCGTTTGCTGCGTATGATATTGTCGAAGAGCTGGCAGTCACTGACGCTGATGTAGAGTTGAGGTTGGGTGCATCGGTATCGACGGTGAATGTGACGCTCGCTGGCGTCGCCGCATTGCCGGATGTGTCGTTGGCATAGAAAGTGACATTATGCACGCCAGCCACCTCTGTCGTGTACGTCTTTGCTGATGTGCAGACATCTGTCTTCTGCACCACGCTGGAGTTCGGCAGGGTTATGTTGGCCCAGCATGTCGCGACCTGCACGTTGTCTGTGGCTGTCGCGTAGATCGTTATGGTTGCGCCGGTGTTGGCGATCAGCGGGCTGACGTTGGTGTCGGCTATCGTCGGAGCCGTGCTGTCGTTCGCTGTTATTGTGAGCGTGATGTTAGAGGACTGGTTATCTGATATGTATGCTGTGTTGCTGGTCATGTTGGCCATTACGAAGAACACGTGTGATGTGTCAAGCACTCCTGTAGCGTTGACGTACCAGGTATTTAAGCATGAGTCTCCTCCATGCGAGACGTTGCAGGTCTGCGGGTTGCTGCTGTTGGTGTAGAATGGCGTAGCTCCAGTCGTCGTCGATACTGCACCATTCTTGGTTGATGTGGGGACGCTTATGGTGTCAGTGGCGTTGAGTTCTGAGTATGTTGAATGGTTGCACTTGATGTTGAAGCTGTACACGCCGTTGGTATCGAACGTGCGGTTGTACACGTAGTAAGTGTAAGTCGAGTTATAGGTCATGTCTGTGTAATTTCCGCTGCCGAACTTTATCTGGCAGGTTCCGTCAGTTATCTTGGTGCCGTTCGCGCTAATCTTGTAGTCTGCAAAGAACAGGACTGTATCGTTGAGGGCTTTTGACTGTGACGCATTCGGCATTCCAGGGTCTGTCTCGTCCCATATGACGAGGTAGGCTGTGTCATTAGTAGTTCCGCCGGCGTACGCTGAGAAGTGCGTCACGGTGAACATTATCATGCCGTCCTCCTGGACGAATGGTATATCTGTCTTCTGCCACGCGTCGCACGTGGATGTCAGGGCATCGAACCCTGCGCAATAGAATATTGCCGTCACCACATCATCTGCAGGGAGCGATACTGTCGCGCTCTCTATGTCGGTGAGGTTCTCTATGTATGCGACATCAGTCTGTATCACAGGGTTCACGGTCGGCACGATGTCCGCGTTTATCTCGGGCTCATCTTTGACTCCGACTATCTCTATCCTTCCGCCGTTCTTGACTATGTCTACATTGAGCTTGTCATCCTCCCTGTCGATGATAGTGTACTGGCCTCCTGCTATCGTGACATCTGGAACGACCTTTCCGAACTGGAAGACCTCTGACTCTTCACCCAGATGCAGCTCGAACCGCGGGATTACCCCCTCGACCTTCTGCACAGTCAATGTTACGTTCTCGAAGGGCTCTGCGCGCCTCTTTGACAGTGTGCTTTCGACCTCTCCGACGACCCTGATGCGCATCGATGTCTCTGCATCATGGTAGAACACAAGCCTTAGCGCGGTGTCGTTCTGCTCTATGCTGGCGAAATGCGTCTCGTAGTCTTGCTCGTCCTCGACCTTCTCGCCGATCTTCTTGCCGTCTATGTCGATAGATTCTCCTTCATCGAATACGTGCGCGACTTCAGGCGTGATGTTCGACTCGACATATGTTACAGGGAGCGTTTCCGGCTCGCTGTAGTATGTCTCCGACGCAGGATCAGTCATGTCTAGTGAGTATATCATCTGCGATGTGATCATGTTGTTGTATGTCGCTCCGTACTTGCCATAGAACAGGTAGAGCGGCTCATCCCATGATACTTTCTCCGGAGCGACTCCTGCGAAGACACAGCACTCTGGAGGGCCGTTGCACATGGTCATGTCCATACCAGAATCCAATGAGGTCACTGTCCATTTGGTGCAGAGCCTTGACCTGTCCGCAGCAGGGTCTATCTCCGTGTTCTCGACCGTGAGGTCCACTGCTCCTGCAGTCGTCTCGATGCCGTCGTTGTCCTCGTCCCACTGGCTGCCGCCTTTGTATTCCAGCAGTATGTTTATGGCATTGACTATCTGTTCAGCACCCACAGCGCCTGTTCCATCGTCTGGTGCTCCCCCTAGGCCGTAACCCGTATCCTGTAGTGCGCCGTCTGTCAGGTTATTCTCGACCTCATAAGGGTCCAGCGTCACATTGGCTGTCCCGCACTCACCGTCCACGCACGTGACTGTGGACTGGAATGTGAAGAACTGGTCTTTTGTCACATTCGCATCAGAGCTTGGGCTGACAAGGCTTACATTGACCCAGCCCCAGGGCAGTGTCCAGTTGGTGCTGTTTGATGTGGTGTTGCTTGCGTTGTTGTAGCAGGTGACTGTGAGGTTCCACTCGCCGCTGTCCTGCAGCTTATATGATGAGTTGAGTATGTATAGGTCTCCTGACTTGTATGTGTAGTTGGTCTGGTTTATGTAATAGGTCGCGTCGGGCGTGTTGTACAGCCTGAAGCTTACCGTCGTGACATTGCTGTTGGTAGCTGAACAATTCACTCTTATGTGCGTCACATTGGCGTTATATGCCATCTGTGTGCAGGTATAGTAGTTCGCCGTGTCATTGCTGCATTCGACGCTGTCCATCGTCAGCGTGACTACTCCTGCATCATATGTCAGGTTGAACCAACCAATATTCATGCTGTATGACGAGCTTGTCGCATTTCCATTGCTCGCCTGATTGGCAGTCTGTGTGGACCTGAGGGAATAAGTAGAACTGGTCCCGATACCACCAGCCACTCCCTGTGTTGAGCTGCCAAAAGAATATGTCGAGCTGGTGCCTGGGAAAGCTAAAGCTAATGAGACAAGCGTGGCAAATATCATGCACACGATGAATGCAATTCCCATTTTCTTGCTTGAGATCATTTTAGTTCGTATTTTTTTGCCTTTATTTGCGGGTTCTTGTTCCAGTCAATCACTGAATATCAAATGAAAATTTATAAAAAAAAGATTTATGCGCATGCAGATCCGTTGAACAGCAGCCAGTTGCTTGCGTCGCAGTAGCACATCCTGTTGGCGGTATTGTTGTAGAAGATTGTACCTTCTAATGTAGCGCCACATGTTCCAGGAGTGTCTGTCGGTTCAAGCTTCAGTGTTGCGTTGATGTGGACTGTTGTTACAGGAGCCACTGTCCCGAATCCGACCTTATCTCCTGTCGCATCTATAACCAGCAGGCTGGTGTCAAAAGTGAAATTTGCCCCGTCACCAGTAGTGTCTCCTGCAGTCAGCAAGTAGATGTCTTCAATCTCTGTTGCGCCGATAACATCAGTACCAGTCAAGTCATAAGCGACTCCAGCATAACTAGCATTCAAATTAGCCACCTGAGTCGTTGACGTGACAGTCAACGGTGCTGTTCCTTGAGCTATGTCTGAGATGAACTGCGTAGCAGTTATCGTATACGCTCCAATATCAAGGTTCGCAGCAGCAGTCAAGAAAGACAAGCCAAGCACACCCGCAGCAGTGATGTTGTAACCCGTACCGTCCAAGTTACTCTCAAGATTATCAGCCTCAAGATTCGTAACATCAGCCAAAGTACCCTCAAACTCAGTCACACCAGTGATGTTATTGCTGCCCATAGCCAAGTTACCAGTCATGTCATCACCAGCAGTCAACACGTAGACATCCTCAATCTCCGTCACCCCTATGATATCTGTGCCTGTAAGGTCATAAGCGACTCCAGCATAGCTTGCATTAAGGTTACTGACCTGAGTCGATGAAGCGACAACCAAAGGCGCAGTGCCTGTAGCAACATCACTCTCCAAAGTATCAGCAGTCAACTTATAAGAACCGATATCAAGATTCGCCGCCGCAATGTGCGAAGAATTCACAGCATTATTCGCAAGCTCATCAGCAGTGATGGCATCAGAAGCGATATCACCAGCAACTATTGTGTCTGCCACGATATGTGTGCTGTTCACGCTGTTCGCAGCAAGGTCTGCAGCAGCAATGGTGCCGTCAGAGATATCATCACTGAGTATGGTACCATCTGATATGTCGCCTGTGATTATGGTTCCATCCAATATCTCAGCAGTGGCAACAGCACCGGTAGCGATGTCATCTGCAATGATGGTGCCATCAGCGATATCGCCTGTGACTATAGTTCCATCCAATATTCCAGTAGTTGTCACAGCGCCTGTAGCGATGTCCGCAGCAACAATCGTGCCGTCAACGATATGCGTGCTGTTCACGCTGTCAGCTGCAAGGTCCGCCGCAGCAATAGTGCCGTCCAGTATATGCGTGCTGTTGATGATGCCTATACCGAACAAGATTGCAGTCAAGGTGCCGCTGGCGATGTCAGCAGCAAGGATTGTGCCGTCGACGATCTGCGTCGTGTTCACGGCATCTGCTGCAATCTTAACATTTGTCACTGACTCAGCAGCCAAATCACCAGCAGATATAGTACCATCAATAATCTGCGTCGTGTTCACGGCATCGCTGTTGATGTCAGCATTGGCGACGCTTGCGTCAGCTATCTCACTTGTGCCCACCTGGCCCGCACCTATATGCGTCGCGTTGACAGCATCGGCAGCGACATCATCAGCTCCTATTGTGCCGTCAAGGATTTCATCAGTTGTCACAGCACCGCTAGCGATGTCGGCGGCAACGATGGTATCAGCAAGGATATGCGTGCTGTTCACGCTGCTCGCCGCAAGATCATCCGCCGTTATCGTGCCATCGAGTATGTGAGTGCTGTTGATGATGCCTGTACCGAACAAGACCGCAGTCAAGGTGCCGCTGGCGATGTCCGCAGCAAGGATCGTGCCATCGACGATCTGCGTCGTGTTAATCGCATCGCTGTTGATGTCAACATTGGCGACGCTCGCGTCAGCTATCTCACTCGTGCCGACCTGGCCCGCACCTATATGCGTAGCATTGATGGCATCAGCAGCGACATCATCAGCGCCTATTGTGCCGTCAAGGATCTCAGCAGTTGCCACAGCACCGGTAGCGATGTCGCCTGCCAGTATTGTGTCTGCGGCGATCTGGGTAGTATTTATAGCATCACTGGCCACCTTAGCATTAGTTACGGCCTCCGCAGCGATATCGCCAGCGATGATTGTGCCATCCAAGATGTGCGTGCTGTTCACGCTGTCAGCTGCAAGGTCTGCAGCAGAGATTGTGCCGGCTGCAAGGTGTGTGCTATTGACGCTGCCTGCCGCCAGGTCATCCGCGCTGATAGTGCCGTCGAGAATCTCATCAGTCGTGACTGCGCCTGTAGCGATGTCGCCCGCGACGATCGTATCAGCGACTATGTGCGTGCTATTCACGCTGCTCGCAGCAAGGTCGTCAGCCCCGATGGTCCCATCAAGTATCTCGCTCGTGCCGACCTGGCCAGTGCCTATGTGCGTGGCATTGACCGCGTCAGCGGCTATCTCGCTCGCGCCGACTTGGCCTGCAGCGATATGGCTTGAATTGACAGCATCGTCAGCGATTAATGCTGCAGTGATTGCATCATCTGCAATCTGTGCAGTAGCTATCTTTGTCAATATGTTGAGAGTAGTCACATAAAGGTTAGCCCAATAGTTAGAGCTTGTACCGAGGTCATACGTGCTGTTGGCCCTGGAAACAATGTTCTGGAAATTATTGGTTGCAGTGAATGTATTTACCTGGTTTGTCTGCGCGACTGAAGAGGCGACATTCATTATATTGGCCCATAAGTAGCCGGTAGCATTCGTCAGGTTGATGCCGTTCTGCAGTTTTGCGGCAGTGACGTTGCCATCGGCGATATCCGCGGTCTGTACCGCGCTCGCCGCCAGGTCGTCAGTGGTTATCGTGCTGTCCAGGATGTGCGTTGAATTCACGCTGCTCGCAGCAAGGTCCGCGGCAGCGATTGTTCCATCAAGAAGATGTGTCGAATTGACGCTTGAAGCTGCCATATCTGCAGCAGCCACAGTCCCATCAAGAATGTGCGTGCTGTTCACGCTGCTCGCAGCAAGGTCTGCTGCAGAGAATGTGCCGTCAGCTATGTGCGTGCTGTTTATGCTGTCTGCAGCAATGTCGTCCGCACCTATGGTACCGTCGAGTATCTCTGTAGTCGTGACCTGCCCAGTGCCTATGTGCGTTGCATTGATGGCGTCAGCGGCGACGTCATCGGCACCGATAGTGCCGTCGAGGATCTCAGCAGTCGTGACTGCACCGGTAGCGATGTCGCCCGCGACGATCGTATCAGCGACTATGTGCGTGCTGTTCACGCTGCTCGCAGCAAGGTCGTCAGCCCCGATGGTCCCATCAAGTATCTCACTCGTGCCGACCTGGCCAGCACCGATGTGGCTGGCATTTACGGCATCGTCAGCGATTAATGCTGCGGTGACTGCATCATCAGCTATCTGCGCAGTAGATATCTTAGTGAGCAAATTAAGGGTATTCACGTAAATGTTAGCCCAATATGACGTAGATGAACCGAGGTCATATGTGTTATTGGCGCTCGGCTCGACAGTCCTCATGTAGTTTGTAGTAGTAAATGTGTTTATCTGGTTCGCCTGGACCACATTAGTGTCCACATCCTGCAGGTTACCCCACAGGTATCCTGTCGCGTTGGAGAGGTTTATGCTCGATACAAGGTCCGCGGCAGCTACGCTCCCGTCTGTGATCTCGCTGGTCCCCACTTGCCCTGCGCCGATGTGCGTGGCGTTTATGGCGTCTGCCGCGACATCATCAGCGCCTATCGTACCGTCAAGTATGTGGGTCGAGTTGACGCTGCTGGCCTCCATTTCTGACAATCCTACTGTTGTGCCGACCCCTCGCGCGTCAATTGTAGCATTGAGGGTTGTTTCATTGAAGTATAATGTTCCGCTCGTATTATATAGATAGCTGCCACTTGTCGAGAATCCTCCAGAGTCTGCGCAGAAGTCTGTGTCGCTGCCGCCTGCTATCTGGCTGCAATCAAGGCTTGTCAGCTGCGATCCGTTACCTATGAAGAATGCTCCTACAGTGACATTGTTCACCGCTTCTATATTGTTGGTGACATTGAGGTTTCCGGTTATAGTCAGCCATCCGTCGACGATATTATCCAGTATCTCACCCAGTGCGAAGGTTATCTTCTGCCCGAGTGTCAGGTTGCCTGTCGCGGTTATGTCTGTAAATGAAAGGTCGCTCTCGTTGACATCAGAGCCGCCTATCTCTCCCAGCGGCGAGTACCAGGCGAGTCGTTCTACAGTGTCACCGGTGCCGTTGGTGAAGTCGACGTCCTCGCTGTTTATCTCATAGTCTTTATAATATACTGCGCCGTATTCGAGGTTGAGCGCCTGCTGGTCGCCGAGCATGACGTTCCAGCTTCCGTTGACTATTGCATCGGTGTATGTGTAGTTCCAGAGGAGGTTGCCTCCTGTCGCGGCATCATAGATGAGGACTGTCAGGTTCCCTGTCGTCAGCAGGGATCCCGAGCTTGTAGTGCGCACATTCGTCCCCTGGTCAGATATCTGGACTTGGAGGGCGGCGATAGAGCTCACGCTAAGCAAGATGACCATCATGAGGGCCAACACCGTGATAATTCCAGATTTGAACGAAACACCCATCGCAGTTCTTTTCAGGTTCTTAGGTGTTTTTGGTGTTTTTCCTCTCATTTTCTTACCTCCATTGAGTCTTATTTCAATTAACTTAACAAGAAGTGAAAAAACCGGGAGCTTTGGCTAGACAATAGCGTTCTGAAAAAAAGCAAGTCTTCACTTGCGCACCCCGTTTTTTTCAAATTCGATGCCAATTTATCTGTTGCAAAAGGCTTTATTCATAAATACATTTTTAGACAACGATAAAAAGAGAAACTAATTAACCCCTCAAAGATAAAAAAGGAACTTCTGATTCTATTACCAGTAAGGGAAAAGAAAAAGCATATATCACAAATAATCGTGAACAGGATTCCAATCAGTTCCAGAGGTGCTAATGATGATTTTCAATAGCTTACCAAAGAGAGTCTCAGGGAAGAACATTAATCCAATAGCAGCAATAGCGGCGATGATAATTCTCTCAACTACAGTATCTGGCTTTGAAATATGGACTGAACCGATAAGCCCCGACATAAAAAATGTTCTTGTGAATTCAAAAACAGCTTATGATATAAATATCATGACAGACGCGGAACATGACGTCAAGCTTGACTTTTCAATCGCAGGACCGATTAAGGACTGGGTCATCGTAAGACCTGAGACAGTGACAATCAGCAAATCAGAACAGGATGTGATACGCCTAATATTAGAGCCGAAGGATATCCCGACAGGCAGATACACTAGCCAAATGATTATGACAAGCATTTCTGAAGTGCCCGCGACCACCACTATCGCGGAATCATATGCCATCCCGCTGAGCGTGCAAGTGACTGATAATGAGATAATTGCGGCGGAGATTGAGGATATAGAAATTCTTGACATGTTTGAGGGGGAAAAGTTCAGTCTAAAAGGATACCTGCATAACACAGGCAACACATTGCTACAGCCGACAATTTCCGTAGAGATAATGAACAGTGACAGGAGCAGTGTAATCACGATGTTTGAGAAGCAGGAAAACATCCTGATGGCTGGTGAAATGCGCTTAACGGAGATTAATGAGTCAAGTGGCTTGGGTGTCGGGGAGTATTTTGTAAAAGTAGATCTAAAGGCTGATGATGTCATTTTCAAGAGGCAGTTCATAAAGTTCAATGTTGTCGAAGCCAGCGAAAGTAAGGGTATGCTTCAGGATGTACAAGCAACAGCCCTCGTTGCAGGCAATCAGCGCATCGTTAACATCTCAGGCAATTTCATGAATAGGGGTGATGAATCGATGCGTGCTCGCCTTGTTGCAGCAGTATATCAAGACAACGTCATCATTGAGCGAGTGATAGGAGAAGAACAGGAAGTGTCTCCAGGAAGCTATAAAGAGATCTCAGCAGTCTTCAGGCCAAGAAAGAGCGGAGAGTACACTATAGAGTCATTTGCGGAACACAACGGCAGGCATACTGCCGGGAGGACATCACATATTGAAATAAAAGAAGATAGCTTTGTGGAACTTGGAACTGCAGGTCTGATAATCTTCGCCTTATTCATATTGGTGATAACTCTCAGGGCATTACTGAACAGGAAAAAGGAGCTGAAGAAGAACAAGATTGACAAAGATGATTATATCTAAAGCAGCGAATCTTTTTCTGATAACATTATTTCATCAGGGTAAACAACCACACCGTTAGATGTTATATTATACACGCGTATCTTCTTGTCATGGTCAGACCCGCGCATCTTCCTCACGGCGATGCCTGGTATGAACGATGATCCCTGGTTCACGAGGTAAAGGACTATCACGCCGTCCATGATGAATTCCTCGACGCCGAAGCGTGAGATGTCCATCGTCCCTTCTTTGGTCTCAGACACAAAGAATGCTGTGCAGCCGAGCTGTGAGAGCACATTGCAGAATGCGGCGATGGTCCTTCTGCGCTCTTCCTGGTCCTTGACCAGGAGCATCAGGAGGTTGAGGGAGTCTATGACTACCCGTTTTATGTTGTGCTCCTTGACTATCTCCTCTATCTCTCTCAGTATGTGCGCTATATTCGCGTCGACATTGCGCATGTAAGAGCTTATCCCTGCGACAGGCCCCCCGAGGAGATAGAACTTGCCTGTCTTCTCTGCGCGCTTCAGGTCAAAGCCGAAGTTTGCCATGTCTGAGATTATCTTATCCTTCCTCTCTTCAAGAGTGACGTACAGGCCTGGCTCGTCGCAGTCCATGACACCGTTGAATATGAACTGCATCGCGAGGGTAGTCTTTCCTGAGCCGCAGGGTCCGGACAGAAGGATGTTGCGGCCCCTGACAAGGCCGCCCATGAGCAGCTTGTCAAGGCCAGGTATGTTGGTCTTCACCCTGTCCATGCCTATAGACAGCTCTTCAAGGACGTCATGTCCTCCAACCTTTTCGATTCTTTTCTTAGGCATGATCTCACCCGCCGGCCGACCTGGCTACTTGCAGGTATAGTCTCTCAATATGCGGCCTCTCAGCCTGTTCTTCACCTTCTTTATGTAAACCAGCAGGAAACCTCCTGCGATTACTGTTCCCACTGACACTTCCAAGAGCGTGCGTTCCATCAGGTGCATGGTGATGCGTTGTTCTTTTATTGTTTTTCAGCACTGCTACCAGGTGTTAAGGGTGATTTTCCCGCCCAGGGGATAAAAGAGGCCACCCTCATGGGAAGACAGGCAATCTTAATTAGGAAGGGAAGGGAGACAGAAAGGAAAGATGGAGGACGCGATAGGAAAGCCTCTTCGTAAGACCGACCTGAAGATAATCGTCCCGTTGGTCATTGTCATGATACTGGTCGTGCTCATGATATTTTATGACACGTTTAGCACAGGAGGGCGGGCTGGCTCTGAAACTGATAAGGGGCAAGACAAGGTCCTGCTTCAGGCAGGCAAGTTCTTGTTCTGGGTCGTATGTCTATGTATAATTTTGTTTTACACATTTAAGTTCGCGGATTTCATCACCCGACGCTGAGCATCGGCTGTCCCCATCATCACTATCATCCTTCCCATCAAGCGAGGCTCCTCAAGCACCTGAGGCGTTTGGCGGCGTATCTTTCCCTGAATGTCATGACAAGCAGGCCGAAGTAGTATCCGAAGAACAGGCCTGCCAGGTGCGACACCAACTGCTGTAGCGTGATGCGAAAAGGGATATCTCCACGCGCATAATATGTGTATGTTGAAGATGCAGCAGTCAGCAGGGTCAGCACTGCCAGGAGCAGGTATGGGTTTATGTTGAACCTCTTCGCAGACCTGCTCAGCATGCCGAAAGATCCATAGATGGCTGTCGATGCCCCCAAGGCGAGGAATGGCGAGATGAGCCATATCGGCAGGATTGCGAGGATGCCTGCAGAGAAGTAGGTCACAGAGTAGTCAGAGAAGAATGCCTTCAGTTCTATGGCAAGTATGACTGAGAGAAGCAGTGCCGCGATGTTCTCCACAAGGTGGGACGGACTGTTGTGCACGAACTGGTAAGTGAACAGCCTCCAGAACTCCCCTGAGAAGAACTTTGAGGGGTCAAGCATGAGCGCTTCTGTGGCTGCAGGCACAAGGAATAGGAAGGAGTATAGGACAAGGAGCGATATGAAGAATGCGGAGAATATTATGGACAGCCTCATACGTTCTTCTGAAGAGGGTGGAGAAAATTTCATGCCTGCTGCAGAGCCGTCAGGCACTCACTTAAAATCTGTCTTTTACCCTGGAGGGAAGAAAAATATGAGACCTGTCCAGTTAAGAAGAAACATAATAGTATATGATATCGCCTACGCAGGGACAAGATGGAGCCGCAATTAGACACGCAATACAAAAAAGCTATCATCAAGATGGCGGAACAGCTGGAAGAGATAAGTAAGAATCTGGCTAAACTCATCACCACTCTGGAAAAATAGTGTTTATCCCATTATCTAGAATTTTAGCAGGTTTTCTTGGAAAATTATCCAAAAATTTATATATGTGTACTCCATTATAAAAGATGAAATGGGGGCGATACTGAGTTCAAAGGTAGATAGTAATGGCAAAGTGATTTTTGAGGTCTGTATTGATTACGAAGAGGCAATCCAGCTTAGCGGACTTCTGGAGAACGTCCACCTTTTCTCGGAGGACGTGAATAACATCAAGACAACGATGTCCCAGCGGGGGAAGAATGAAGCGACAAAATATTTCTTGATACCGAAACAACTGAGGAAGGATCTGAGATTCAGCGATGAAGCATTCTGCCAGAGAATTGACACTAAGACAAAGGTAATATTCATTTATGTGATCGACAAATTCAAGATGGGATGAAAATGAGAGAGATTGAGAAGGTAAAGACAGGAATCAAGGGCTTTGATGAGCTGGTGGGCGGCGGGTTTTCTCAAGGACACACCATCCTGTTGAGCGGGACACCAGGGACTGGGAAGACAATCTTTGGCCTGCAGTTCCTCTACAATGGCGCCCAGAAGTTCAATGAGAAAGGGCTGTACATTACGTTTGAGGAGAAAGAAGGTGCGCTGAAAAAGCAGGCAGCGCAGTTCGGCTGGGATTTTGAAGGGTTGATGAAGAAGAGAATGCTGCAGATCCTGAGCATCCCCGCAAGCACAATATCGAAAAGCACGGTCAAGGACATCATGCGCATAGTCCACAGGTTCAAGATCAAAAGACTGGTCATTGACTCGCTGTCCACCCTTTCAATAAATGCGCCCTCAAATTATCATGATGGAAATGAACCGAATGAGTTCACCATAAAGCGGTTCATATACTCCTTTGTCAACGAGCTTAAGAAGATGGATGGTGCGACTTCGATACTGATCTCGCAGGCCCCTGATGAGAACTCCCTTTCAAGGGATGAAGTCTCGGAATTCATCTGCGACTGCATCGTATACATCATGTATGAGTCGATGGGCGGAGAGTTCTCCAGGAGCTTCACAGTGAGGAAGATGAGGGGCACAAAGAATGACGAGGACATACATCCCCTGGAGATAGGGGGAAAAGGCATAGTCATACACAACATAAAGGATTAAGATGGTCGGCGCTTCGTTATTGGATAAGGTCAGAAGATTCAATGCTATCAAACATGATGATAAGGGAAGAATAATGATGTGGGGGATAACAGGCATTTTAATGCCTAATTTCTCTCGAGTAATCTTCCAGGAATACCTTAAGAAGACTGTGGGAAAAGAAGAATGTATGAAAGTATTGTATACTCATGGAAAACTACAATCTTACTTTACATTCAGATTTATTAGCAAGAAATATGGATATAAAGAAAAGTTAAAGGACAAGGTTAGGCTACTACACTTCAATATGGGGCAAGGAGCTTTAGTAGGTATGGGTCGGTGCGAAATAAAGAGGATAGACCGCCACAATAGAGTTTTTATAGGTGTAAGCAACTCTAGTTTAGCAGAGGAGTACAAGATGAGTATAGGTATAAAAGATGAAGCAGTGGATCATTTTCTTAGGGGGTGCTTTGCAGCATACGTAGAAGCAGTGACCGGCGAAGAGATGTTTTGTGTGGAGAAAAAATGCATCGCAAAAGGTGACAAATTATGTGAATTTGTTATCAAGCCTCTTTCCGAGTGGGATAAAGAAGATGAGGATTTTAAGAAACAGTTATCTGAAACACCAGACTGTGATATAATCATTTCTGGGTTAGGATTTAAAATTCACCAGAAATGAGAATGATTTATTCTAAAATCTTGCATTAATAGGCATATCAAATCTTTCCAGTATTTCTTCATTGAACGCGCTGATGGGCCATACTAAGGGCATACTACAGCCACTGACTTTCCTATCGTAGATAGGCCGTCCAATAAATTTGGCACCCACCCTGGCAAACACAGCTAAAACTTTAGGAAGCCTGAATTGCTGTAATTGTTCTTCTGTCGGATTTTCAAGGTTGACTCTTTCCATTAGATCATTAGAATACACACTTCTAGAATATGGTCCTGAATTAAATTCATAGTTTTTTTCATCTTTTGCCTTAATGTCCACGTCGTCACTGACAAGATCTTTTTTTCTTAATAGGTGGTACATGATTAATGCTTCTTTTAGATTGTCTGTTTCTGGGTTCGCACTCGCACAAAGGTGTGTTAGACCTCTTATTCTGGCTATTTTCATCGCGAAGGCCCACAAGGTCATTACAACAGGGGGGTCTTTCAAGCTTCTATACTCTCGGAGGACAGAAGAGCGAGGAATCTCACCAAGACTTATTCCTTTTTTGTTGTAAGGGCTTAAATCGAATAGTGTTTCCATCTCAAACCCGAACACCCACCCGTTTGCTCTTGCAACATCCTCGTTTGGCTGGATTATTCGCACCGTCCCCGCAGGTTTCCCGTCATAAAGTGCCAACAGGTTCAGTGTAGTGGGCAGCGTGTCGAAACTGTCTGATTCCCTCTCGCCAGGATAATGGGCCAGGTCATATGCGCCATATTCTTTCCCAAAGACTTCATACCTCACCCTGAAGCACATGTCGAGTTCCTCTTTTGTCCTCGCGACCAGCACCTCAAGGCCCAACTCGTGCACCCCCTGATACATTTTGATTTATCTTTTGGATCATTGTCCTCAGCGCATCTGCATTGCCTCGCGCAAGATGGCTGAATATCTCAGAACTGAACTCGCTGCATTGCTTTCTTCGTTCATCTTGAGATTTGTCCAGGCTGCCATAATAACCGTGCGCCATCAGCACTATATCATCAGAGAACTGCATCATGCCCTTCTCCCTTACCGATGCCAAGAACCTGCCTGTTATTGAGAAAGGATTCCCGACAACTTCTCCGTCAAAGACCAGCCCGAACGGGGAATGCCAGTCCTCTGAAGGTCTGAGTAAGTCAAGGTCCATCAGCATCAGTTCAGTGTCAAAGCCATCAGGTAGCAATACACCCGAGGCTGCACCTCTTTGCTTTGCATCAAGATACAGCGGCGTGCCAGGAACCGGCCCTGCCGGCAATGCCAGGACAAAGTCAGGCATTGTCTCAATCAGGAAATCATGGCTCTGCTTCATTGTCTCTTCTGTCTCAAACGGGGCAGGCACGATCATCGAGACGACCGTTGCGATATTGTTCTTTTTTGCCTCAAGTATGTTCCTCCGGGCATTCTCCAGGTATCTTTTCGGGTCCCTTGTCTTCCTCAACACGTTCTCCAGCAGGTGTTCGTCTGCGGATTCTATGCCGAAGAACATTGCAACCAGACCACTATTCAGCAGGCCGAAATCATATTGGCTGTCAGCCCTGCCGAAGGCAGTGAATCTTATGTCTCTTTTTGTCCTGGCCAACTGGTGCAAGAAAGAAGGTGATGGTGAAGAGGACCCGACGCGCATGGAACTTAGAGCATGGTTTGTCTGGTTGCTTTCTATCTCTGCAACGACCGCGTCTATGTTCCTCTCTCTGACGTAAGGATTTTCTATAGGGTGGGCGCAGAAGACGCATTTGCCGTAGGTGCAGCCCCTCCTGTCCTCTATGACTGGTATTGATATCTTGTCTTCAAGATGTGCGTAGATTTCTCGGTCATATACTGGATGAGGTAATTCGTCAACATTGATCTCATCTTGCCCCGATGTCCTGGTGCGCTTGATTCCGCCGCATGACCTATAGAGAGCATTAGGTACATCGGATATTGGCCCGCTCTTATAGACCGCTTCTGCTATCTTTATTATTGAAACATCACCTTCTCCAGCAACGAGCATGTCAAAAGCCGCAGCTGCATCCGGCAAAGAGTAGATGTGCTGGCCGAACCAGGCGACATGGGGGCCTCCTGCGACAATGAAAAGGTCAGGATTTCTCTGTTTCAGCTGTTTTGCTATCCTGACTGAATCGGAGAAGCCGTTTGCGTAAAGCTTGAGCCCTATTACTTTTGCGTCATTCTCCCTTATGTAAGAATGCAGTTCATTGATCACTTCTCCTAAGAATTCTTCTTTTCCTTCTTGGCTTATCCTTTCGATGGTATTCAGGTTGTTGTAATCAAAGATCTTTGTGTTGTAACCTGCTTTGAGGAGGTGGGCTGCCAGAAGTGCAAGGCCATTGTCCAGCATCAGGCCGCTGAGGACCGGTCCTCTGGACTGGACGGCATAGCTGACAATAGGAAAACAGCCCTTGCTGATTTCTACCACCTCTTTTTTAAATAATCATTATCTCCTGTTGGTGGATAATACATCCAGGAATAATAAAGCTTACCACCATTTTTTATCCCATTTAGACATTTTCAGGATAAAAATTTGAGATATGGTAACAAAAAACATCTGATTTGTGAAAGTCTCTACCTAATCGGCCGCAAAAGACCGTCCTGGCATCCCAAAGAGTGCTTCTCAGCCAGCAAAAACCTATTTCTCATAGGTTTGGTTTGATGCCTGAATTTATCCAGAAGAACCATTATTTGTCCTGTTTTTGACGTCCACATTTATATATGAAATTGTGTAAAAAAAAAGCATGTTTTCCCAAGGCGCATATTCCCCCTGAAGAGTGGGTGACAATTTTACCCCTAAAAGAGGCAAAAGAAAATTACCATTGACAGAGACAAAAAAAAGGTAGATATGGTTCAGCCCTCTCCCCCTCCGGAGTTAGGGGGTGAACGTATGTTACCATCAAAAGAAGTGATAAACTATTTACTGGAGCTGGGGCTGAACAACTACGAAGCAAAGGTGTACTTGACGCTCGTCGAGGAAGGGACTTCTACAGCAAAGAACGTGAGCGACATAACAGGGATACCTTACGGCAAGGTGTATGAGATAATTACTTCCCTCTGCACAAAAGGCTTCTCGATGACATTGCCGACCAAGCCGATGAAGTGCAAGGCGCTCTCTCCTCAGGAGATACTCAATACCACAAAGGAGAAGGCTTTGGAGAAGTTCAGCAACCTGGAGAATGTCTTCAACGAGGAGCTCGTGCCGCTCTACATGCAGAGCAAGCAGCTCAAGGAGCCTAAGGGCATCATGTGGATAGTCAATGGCCGCGCCAACATCAACAAGAAGGTGGAGACCATGATAAAAGGCGGGAAGAGGAGCATATGCATATACCTGAGCGAGAACGGCCTGAAGAGGCTGGCGTTCCAGAAGAACGTGCTGAAGGAGGCGTTCGACAGGGGCGTTTCGATAAGGATAATATCAAAGATGACAAAAGAAAATGAAGAGGATTGCGGGCTTCTTTCCTTCTGTGATATCCACAACTCGAAGCTGCCCATAACCAACTGCTTTGTATCGATAGACAAGGAAGAGTCGATAGTGATAGACCCGGTGCCTGACGATGACAATGTCGTGAGGGGCAGGGACATAGGCATGTGGATAACGAGCAAGGCGTTCACAGGCTTCCTTGAGAGCGTTATCCTCTCGCAGCTGAACGGCGCGAAGAAGAACGGCGGCAACGAGAAAAGCACGGCGAAAGCAGCAGTGCAGGAACAGAAAACCTGAAAGATGGGATTCCTGGAATTTCTGCGTTAATTCATTCATTGATACTGTCCTTTCCAGAGAGACATACTCTCCAGATGGACCATTCTAGATGAAGTCAGCAGGATAGTAGCAAGATATAAAAAAATTATGGAATCATCAGGTTGCACAGGTGCCTTCCAGCTTTGTCCCGTCTCCAGTGAAGTTGTAATATGCGCTCGTCGCTGAATCCTGGTAATATACACTCACAGCATGACTGAAGGACTGGCCTGCGGTGCATGCCGCTATGCTTCCCGTGTATGTCTTTGATCCTCCCACAGCGACTGTCGACGTGGAACTTTCAAGGTCAACGCCATTGACCACAACATCGGTCAAGACTATCTGGTTTCTCAGGTTGTTTTTGATGATCACCGTGTCCGTGCCTGATGCAGAGATTGCGTAGTCTGTTATCGCTACGTCCGCGCTGTCCCAGTATGCCGCGCTCGCCCTCCCTGTCGCGCCCTTCCCTATGCCAGGGATGCCGCCCATGACGACCACGACGACCAGCGCGATGATTATCACTACCGCCAGGACAATGAGATATTCGGTAGCCGCTTGTGCTCTTTTTCTCATACGTCACACCTCTATACAGATTTATGTTCATACAGACTTATGTTTTTCATGCAGGATGTCTAAAAAAGAGAATAAATTATTTTCTTGTTCTCCACAAGGAGAGAATTCGCTTAATCAGCAGAAGGTTGTAAAAAAACAAGATATACGGCTTCGGCATCTACAATGTAGATGGCACACACCACAACAATAAGGGTGCACAAATCCACCAAAAGGGATCTCGAGAACCTGGAGTTTGTGAAGAAACAGTCATTCAACGAGATAATCCAGGAACTCATCAGCACATACAACAAATCAAAGGTGGGCAAATGACGGACCTGGACAAGAAGCTGCAGGACAATGATGTCTCTCTGATCGTCTGCGGGGAGGATTACCAAGAGGCAATTGTCAGGATTGTGAAGGAAGCAGAGAGACAATGCGGAAAAATATGTTATGTGACTCTGAACAAGCCATACGCGTCCTTGACAGACCTCCTGAGAAAGAAGGGTATTGCGGCGGAAAGGTTCTTTTTCATAGATGGGATAAGCAAAAGAGTGAACGATGGGAACTCGCCTGCAAATTGCGTTTTCGTCACCGCTCCTGATGCCCTGACGGAACTGAACATAGCGATCACAAGAACAATTGAAAAACAAAGACCAACCATCCTGGTCTTTGACTCCTTGAGCACTCTGCTGATCTACTTACCGACAAACAGCATCATAAAGTTCACACAAGAACTGACAAAAAAGATGAAAGTAAACAACATCCGAGCCATATTCCCGATAATAAGAAACAAGGAGTTGATTGACAATATCTCTATGTTTGTGGATACAGTGGTGTCCCGAAAATTTGACGGTGAAGATGAAGTCGACCCATCAGAATCACAAAACCCAGAGGCAAAGGAGAATGAAAGATGAACTTGACCGCACGAATAACGAACAGGAAGAAGTGCCTGAGGACAACCAGCCAGGCATCAGACCTCAGTCAGGAGAAGATTTTAAGGACGTTGCGCATCATAAGCAATTAGGGCACGCAGAGCCCATCATAAAAGGGAACATCAAGGTAAAGCACAGGCCCAGCACTCCCGCAATAAAACGTGTGCCGACAGGCATCCCCGGCCTTGACCAGGCTATCGAAGGCGGACTGAAGAAGAACAGCGTGACACTGGCAGGCGGCTGCGCTGGTGCTGGCAAGAGCATATTCGCGATGCAGTTCCTTGTCAAAGGGATAACTGAATTCGATGAGCCTGGAGTGTATGTCAGCTTTGAGGAGAGCAGGAAAGAGGTGTACGAGGACATGTTGCGCTTCGGCTGGGACCTTAAGAAACTTGAGGAAGAAGGCAAGTTCGAGTTCATCGAGTACACCCCTGAACAGGTCGAGAAGATTATGAAGACCGGCGGAGGCGTGATCAGGGATGTCATCGACAAGATCGGCGCGAAGAGGCTCATCATAGATTCTATATCAGCATTCATGCTGCTGCATGAGACCGAACTGAAGAGAAGGGAATCCGCCCTTGCGCTGTTCGCCATGCTTCGCAGGTGGGACTGCACCACGCTAGTCATAGGGCAATACGCGCAGGAAGGCCCATCGCACGAGTCATCTGTATTGGAATTCGAGGTCGATAGCATTATCTGGCTGTACAACATAAAGAAGGAGGATATCCGGGTGCGGGCGCTGGAGGTCTTCAAGATGAGAGGCACCAAACACACTGCCAAGACGTTCCCTGTCCAGATAAAGGAAGATGGTATCGTGCTGTACCCTGAGGAGACATTGTTCTGATGATGCTGAAAAGATCACAGGCAGCTGCAGAGATGCTCGTAATCCTAGCCATCGGTCTGGCAGTCCTCCTCACAATTCTTGTCATCAATGATAGGATCATGACTGGCACAAGAGGGAGGATTGAATTGACAAAAGCAAGGAATGCTGTCGACAGCATAACCGGAGCGGCTGAGCTGGTCTACCAGCAGGGGGTGGGCGCAAGGACGCGGGTTTTCATCGACCTGCCGGATGAGACACTGAGTTTCTCTGCCTCTGGCCAGACCTTAACAATGCAGTTATACGCAGGCGGCAGCCTGAATAATGTCTACAGAAGCCTTGATTTCAATGTCTCAGGGACATTACCGGCAACAGCAGGGAACCATTGGCTCTATGTCGAGGCAAAAGAAGGGTATGTGCAGATAAGCCAGAACATAACAGCAGAGGTAGATGTCACTCCTCCTACAATATCTAATGTAAGGAATGGGACAGTGACCAACCAGTCCGCGATTATATTATGGAACACTGACGAGAACGCGGATTCAGCAGTCTATTACGGGCTCACAGAAAGCCTCGGTTCAGGAGAGACAGACGCAACACAGACACAGAGCCATTCCGTAACATTGAGCGGCCTCACAAACAATACGCTGTACTATTACAAGGTCGGTTCCTGTGATACGAGCAGCAACTGTGCGAATTCATCAATAAACAACTTCACGACAGCGCAGACAGCGGGAGACTCGACCCCTCCAGCGTCAGTAACAGACCTGAACAACCAATCAGCAGGGACGACTTGGATATACTGGAACTGGACAAACCCGTCTGATGCGGACTTCAGCCAGGCGATCATCTACATAAACAGCAGCAATGTAGCTAATATCTCAGATGATTATTACAATGCGACAGGATTGACTGCGGACACCGCTTACACAATGACAGTACATACAAAAGACACGACTGGAAATGTCAACAATACAGATGTGAATAGCACTGCTTCAACATTGACCTCAGTCAATCAACCACCAACACACACAACACCGGTACTGAACTCAACATACGGCACAAACCTCACCACAGAGAACCTGACATGCTACAACCAATCAACCAGCGATGCGGACGGAGATAGCGTCAAGAACATCTTCAACTGGTACAAGAACAATGCTCAATTGATGCTATTGAACCTGCCGTTCGAGGGGGGGAGCAATTCGACTTATACAAAAGATTATTCTGGACAGAATCATGATGGGACTGTTTCAGGAGCCACACGGAATTCAACAGGAGGGTATGACAGTAAAGGAACTTATGATTTTGATGGATCTGTTGATTACATTAGTCTGCCTGTAAACGACATGACCGCCGGAAAATCAGAGACTACTGTAATGTTCTGGGTTAAACCAGATGATTGGACTTCCGGAAAAGCATTATGGGACGAATGTGACGGAACTTACTGGCAATTCTCTGTTTATACAAATGCTTGGTATACTAGAGACAGTTCAACAGGATCCACTGGATCAAGAAATAATGACTTGGCAATGCCTACAATGCTGACCGGAGAATGGCATCACCTGGCATTCGTCTACAGTGTAGAAGAAAGTCTGAAAGCTATTTATGTTGATGGTGTTCTCAACACCTCCACTTCCACGTCTGTTGACACTCTCACAAGTAACAGAGACTTCGCTCGCATAGCTGATGCGTGCGACGGAACTAACTTTGACGGTAAGATCGATGATTTCATGATTTTCAATGAATCACTTTCAGCAGAACAAATCAAAGCAGTATATCAGAACAGGACAGACCTGATAGTGAGCGACGAAACCTCTGCAAATGACATCTGGCAGTGTGAAGTGACTCCGAATGATGGTACGCAAGACGGAACAACATTGGACTCGAATAACCTGACAATAAAGGTTACGATAGATAACCCTAGCTTTGAATATGCAATTTCAGCAGCAGACTGGACTTATACAGAGCTGGATGGAAGCATATACAATTCAAGAAGCACTTCATGGAGTACAAACGGCTCTTACTCCTATAGGACATATGTATCTGGCTCGGCATCAACAGGAGATCATGGCAGGATTTATCAAGATATTGACCTTACAGGCATAGACAATATAACCTTTGACGCTGATGTAAGTACATCTTATTCTGCATGCCAATACGCAGAAGCAAGAGTTTACATTGATAATGATAATTCAGATTTCAGTAAAGACACTAATTGGTACCTTGATCTTTGCTCTGGAAACAACGGAGAACATCTCAATCAAAATATTAATGTCTCAAGCTTTACAGGAAACCATACACTTAAGATGGAACTGTATGTCACTCTGGGAACTAATCTTGGAGAAAGGAACATATACTATGATAATCTCAGGACAAGCTAAAAATGCAAAAAGCCCAAATCTCCACAGAATTCATAATAATAGCGTCAGCAGCACTAGTTGTCTTCCTGATAATACTCTCCATTGCCGGCAAGAGGAATGACGAGCTGTACTCAGCAAGAACAACGCTTTATGCAAGACAAGAAGCAGATAAATTAGCAAGCAGCATAAACACAATCCTCTTGGCAGGTGACGGAACCCAAAAAACAGTATCGCTTCCAGAGACGTTGAGGGATGATGAGGGCTACACCATCAATATATACCCGTCAAGCAGGCTGGTCGAGATAACCTGGAACTACTCAGGAAAAAACAGGCAGTACAAAGCCCCATTGATCACCGCAGACATCACCGGCGACATGAGCCCATTGAGCGGCACGACCTTTACGATATCTAACATCGACGGGGGGATAGTGGTTGGGTAAAGCGCAGATATTCTCATTGGATATAGTCATCGCAGCAGGGATATTCATAGTGATACTCCTATCTACAGCAGCGCTGTGGTACTATGGAGGAGAAAAGATGCGGATTGAAGAATCAAGGAATGATATGGAATTGATAACAAGAAACGCCCTGGCTGTATTGATAGAGACAAAAGGAAATCCTTCCAACTGGACTGCTCATGATTTCACCACCTCCGATATCCAATCATTAAGCCTTGCAGATGAATTCCTGCTCCTGAACCAAACAAAGGTCTCTTCATTGTCAGAGGCCAATTACTCCACGACAAAGACACTGCTCGGCGTCCTGGGCCCTGATTACGAATTCCGGCTGGATATAAACACCTGGAACGGAACAGCATACGCAGCTAATTATACCATCGGCCTGGAGCCGAACGCAAGCGCTTCCGAGATTGTCAAAGTGGAAAGGTTCGCTTTGCTGGGCAACACATGGACCAAAGCAACAATCAGGCTATGGAAGTCATGCGAAGATATAACATGCTGAAAAGAAAAGCAATAATCTTCAGCCTTGACGCGATATTCGCCGTAGTTGTAGCTGGACTGATGATCCTTGCCTGCTTTCTTCACCTATCACAGACAACGACCAACATACATCAGAATCAGGACATCTACAAGATCTCCTTGGACAGCCTCACAATCCTTGAAAAGGACCGCACATTGAAGACAGCCGTCGAGACGAACAGCGCAGCAACAATACAGTCATTCCTCGACGCGCTTCCAGAGCAGTTCTGCGGGAACATCACGGTCCGCACCTCTGCAGCAGTGCTTGTACTTTCAGCGCAGAAGGCAGGTTGCACTGAAAAGAATGAATCAACATCTGCGGTAAGGGCATTCACAGCAGGCAATTCTGCCGTCTATTACGCGGGTATGAAAGCGTGGTACAAATGAACAAGATGAGGAACAAGAAAGGGATATTGTTCACTGTAACAACGATATTCCTGCTACTGGCCGTATTCCTGCTCACATCCGCATATCTGACAAGGAACAAGGAGCTCCAGAGGATGGCTACACTCTCCTTGGCAGGAGACAGATTGAGTTACATTGAGGACGACATCGCTGATAATATCTATCCTGAACTACTCTCGCTCAATCTCGAATCGATAGCCCGGGCGTCAGATGTCACTATCATCTTCAACCATTCGAACCTGATCTCATCAAGAGACCATCGGCAGTTAATGCTGGACTACGAGACATTCATCGAAGAGACTTACTCAACACTGAACAACATCGACATAGACCTGGAAGGGTTCAACAATTCATTCTCCATATCCCCTTATGACAGCACGTTCATCATAGACAGCGACGCCATCTATGTGTATACTGGCAACCCGACCAACATAAGCGGGATAACGCTGACAATAGACGTCAGTGAGCTGAATACAAGTGACGGCTCTCCTGGATCTACAGGGAGTGTGAACGTAGAGGTAAACATCAACCATGCTGGAGGCGAATTCAGCGAATCCGCAGACCTGGATCCCGCAGTGGCCAACGGCCCGTTCTATGTGGAGTTTGAGGATGGAACAGAGGTTGAGGTCAATTTCGGCTCATACAACGGCCAGGAAGGTGTCTTGAGGATAAGAGCTTCGGGAGTGAGAGCAAACATCCCGCATCTTGAACTGAGGTATGACTCTTTGCCAGAAGGAGTGGTCATAAAAGGCGGCAACATCTCGCTGGCATCTGTATTGGAGAACATAACCAAAGATTCAGAGATTATCATCGCAGAGGAATGATCCCCCGGATTGAGGATTATCCCTGCTTAAGGAATAGAGCAATCTTTTAAACAGCTTTGGAGATGGGAATAACATGCGTGACAGCCAAGAAGAGCCTGTAAAAGAGGCGGTCGTTGCTTCTGAAGAAGGATTCTCAGAGACCCTGGCAGACATAATAATCAGCACTGTCAAGCGCGAAAAAAGGATCAAGCTATCTAAGCTGGCCAAGACGCTGAGGGAGGACGTCAAGAACGTGGAAGCGCAGGTCAAGACACTGCAGGCTCACGGAGTCGTGGAGCTGCAATACCCTTCCAACATATTCGCAGGCCCGACAGTGGTCTTGGCTGACCAGACCTCTGAAAAAAGACAGGAGACAGAACTGCCAGAGGATAAAAAACTGCTTGAGGGATATGACGTGACGAATGACTCCGTGACCGCCAAGATCAATATCTGGAGCTCACCGTCAAGAGACCTGCCCGTGTATGAGTTGACAATGCCTCATTTAGGTATCGGTACGCAGGCAATGATCAATGCGCTGGCGAGCAGGCTGGCGCAGGAGGTCCCGATAGAGATCGAGGATATCACAGACCCAAGAAAGATTATAGAGCTTAAGCAGAAGTTCTTCCGGCAGGCAGAAGATGACATCAAGAATAGATTGCCAAAGATTGGTGAAGACCGCGCCAAGATGCTTGCGGGAATACTGCTCCACTGCATGTACGGCCTGGGAGAGACAGAGATGATCCTCGCAGACAACTGGTTGGAGGAGATAGCCATCAATTCCTCCAAAGAGCCTATATTGGTATATCACAAGAAGCATGGCTGGCTTGAGACGACAAAATACCTGCGCAGTGAAGAGGAGATATACAATTTTGCTGCGCAGATAGGAAGGAAGGTCGGCAGGGATATCACCTCACTGCACCCGATAATGGACGCGCACCTCTTGACGGGAGACAGGGTTGCTGCCACATTGTTCCCGATCTCTACATTCGGCAACACTATCACTATCAGGAGGTTTGCAAGGAACCCCTGGACCATCATACACCTCATCGATCCAGAAGTCAATTGCTTATCTAAAGAGATGGCCGCATTCCTCTGGATGGCGATACAATACGAACTCAACATCCTTGTCGCTGGAGGCACTGCTGCAGGAAAGACAAGCGTGCTAAATGCTGTCTGCTCCGTAATACCCGCAACACAGAGGATAATCTCGATAGAGGACACCAGGGAGCTCACGCTTCCACAGGCATTGCAGAAGAATTGGGTGCCATTGACGACAAGGAACCCAAATCCAGAAGGTATGGGAGCCATCAGCATGCTTGACCTGATGGTGGCCTCGCTAAGGATGAGGCCTGACCGCCTGATAGTCGGCGAAGTCAGGAGAAGGCAGCAGGCAGAGGCGATGTTTGAGGCCATGCATACAGGGCATTCTGTATACTGCACCATGCACGCAGACACTGTCGCACAGGTACAGAGAAGATTGGTCGAGCCGCCGATCCGGATCCCTCAATCAGAAGTTGAGGCGCTTCATCTGATCCTTGTCCAGTACAGGGACAGGAGAAAAGGTATAAGAAGGACGCTGGAATTGGCAGAAGTCCTATCGAGTGGCGAGACGCTTGATGTGAACTATCTCTATAGGTGGCGTCCTAGGACAGACACGTTTGAGAAGGCGAATGACAGCATCAGGATTGTAGAAGAGTTGAACCTGCATACAGGCATGACCGTCTCTGAGATCAAGAAAGATCTGAAGGAAAAACAGGCAATACTGCAGTGGATGCTGGACAACAGCATTAAAGATGTCGACAAGGTCGGCCAGGTGATGAGGAGTTACTACAAGAACCCTGATGTCGTGCTGGATGCTGTGAGAAACAAGAAAAAAGCGGGCAGCATCATAAAATGACCCAGAAGATCCCTTTAATGCTTGTCCCTTTATCTTTTTCTAGGAAGCTCTGTCGGCGGTTCTGGGGTCTCGGCAGAAGAGTGGCGGGATTGGTCCCTGGATTAAGATATGACCTGATGGGCACTGATGTCGATATGACGGATGCAGAATACGTTGTGGCCTGTCTCACCAATTGTTTTGTCGTATTTGTCCTGTCCTCCGGCCTGTTTTTCGCACTGCTGTACAGGATCCAGGCAAAAGAGCTGAACTACTCCTTGATGCTGAGTCTGGTTCTCGGGCTGTCAGTCTCCCTTTTGTTTTTCATTCCACTGATAAGGTACCCTGCCATCTTGGCGGGAAAAAAAGCAGAACAGGTCGACAAGAACCTGATATTCGCCCTGAAAGATATATCCTTGCAGGTAAGCTCGGGCGTCTCATTGTACAATGCTCTTGTCAACATATCAAAGTCAGGTTATGGTGCTACGGGCAAGGAATTCGAGAAAGTGGCCAAAGCAGTGAATACCGGAACCCCCCTCGCCAGCGCCTTGGAGAAGATGGCTGTCGAAAGCAAGTCAGAATACCTGCGGAAGACAGTGTGGCAGTTGGTCAACACGTTAAAAGCCGGTGCGAGCCTGAAAGGGGCGTTGCAGGCAATCATCAATGACCTGACCGCTGACCAAAGGGCCAGAATAAGCAATTACGCAAAGGAACTCAGCATATGGTCACTGGTCTATATGCTGTTCGCTGTAGCCATACCGACAATAGGTTCTACGATGATGATTGTCCTGTCGTCCTTTGCAGGGATAGGCGTGACCAAGGGTGTCTTCATTGCCTTTCTCGTGATTGTAGTCATTGTACAATGTGTCCTCATAGGGTTTGTCAAGACAAGGAGACCTATAGTTCACTTATGAGAAAATGAGGCTGAAAGAAAGGGTATACGTGAGCGCGTCGAGGGTATTGCCATCAAGCTACAGGCAACACCTGTCGCAGATGCTGCTCTATACTGGAGAGGGACAGTCAGTCGATTACTGGCTAGGCTCAGGGACAGTCCTTGGACTGCTTGTCCTGATCATAGCACTTATTGCTCCTTTCGCACTGCAGACAGCACCCATCACGGGCTTTTCCGTTGCAGAAGCGGCTGAGGTGGAAGAAGCAAGAGTGGTGCCTCCGGGGGCTGGCTTTCTGGCAGGGGGTGCGCTTCTCTTTATCATCATCCAGCTTATCATCTATCTTGTGGTCTATTTCAAGGTAGAGGACAGGACAAGAAGGGCTGAAAAAGCGCTTCCGGATGCCCTGCACCTGATGGCAGCCAATATCAGGGCAGGCATGACACCATTCCAGGCGATGAAACTGTCTGCCAGAAAAGAGTTCGGTCCTCTCTCAGAAGAGATAGGGTACGCCACTGCCAAGGCATTGGGAACAGAATCATTCAGCGACGCCTTGCTGAGCATAAAGCAGAGGATAAAGTCAGGTATGCTTGACAGGGTGATGCAGCTGTTTGCCTCTTCCATGAAGGCAGGAGGCCACCTGGCGCAATTGCTGGAAGAGGTGGCCAAGGACATCTCAGCAACTCGAGCGCTGAAGAGAGAATTAGTCACAAACACAAAGATGTACACGATGCTGATAATGTTCACGATCGTCATCTGTGCCCCTCTTCTGCAGGCGATATCAATACATTTCGTGAAGGTCATCACAGACATGCAGAGCAAAGCATCTGCTGGTGATGAGGGCTTTGGCATGTCCTTTCTGGCAGGAGAAGTTGCCATGACTCCCGAATTCCTTATTGTCATCTCGGTAGTCATGCTTGTGACAACATCCCTGTTGGCAAGTATGCTGGCAGGAGTCATTGTCGAAGGCAAAGGAAAATACGGGCTTAAATATGCGCCCATAGTCATCACAGGCACATTGATCATGTTCTTTGTTTTCAGGCATCTTATAACTGCCTTTTTCGGAAGTATGGGATGAAGTTAAAGGCAAGCAACGGAAGGCAGGACTGCCAGAATCACTAGAGCAGGCTTTTCCCAAAATCAGAAGAAAAAGATTACCTGTTCTTTGTGAATAAAAAAAATACTTAACAGTAGGAGGGTTTTCACAGCCCATGGTAATCAGCACAGGAATAGACCTCCTTGACAGGCTGCTGGCAGGAGGGATAAAGAAGGGTGCCAGCGCCCTCATAATGTCGACACCAGGTGTCGAGGACCTGCAGTTCGCACACCAATGCCTGTTCGCCCACCTGAATAATAAAGGTCATGCAGTCTATGTGGTGAACAATAAGAAGCCATCCATATTGAAAGCGACGCTTAAGGAGTTTGATTGGGATGTTTCGCCTTTCGAGAAGAAAGGAAGTTGCATATTCCTGGATTGCTACTCAGGTCTTTTGTCCATGAAGTCTCAAGAGAAGGATTATGTTAGCAACCCGACCAGCATTGCAGAGACATCTGAAGCGGTCTTCCGGTTGCTGAAGAAGGTGAAAAAACCTTCGCTGCTTGTCTTTGACTCGCTATCTTCCCTCATAGACCTGACAAATGCTGAGGAAGATGTGCTGTCGTTCCTGAAACGTCTCAAGTCACAATTAAAAGAGAGCAACACGACAATGATAGCATTATTCACCCGCTGGCCGTACAGCAAAACAACGATTGACTCTATAGAGGAGCTTTTTGATTGCGTCATCAGGCTCAAGGCTATCGAGCAGAAGGTCATACTGCGCTCGTATTTCTCAGTAGCCAAAGCGAAATGGCTGGCGCAGCTGGAGAAGAAGGAGATACCCTACAAGATTGTCAGTCCGGGAGGTGTCAAGGTATTCATTCCGAAGATCCTTGTCACAGGGCCGTTCAATGCAGGCAAGTCAAGCTTCATCCACTCTGCATCGACAAGAGCGGTCTCTGTCGACCGGCTCGGCACTACAGTGGCGTTGGACCATGGCCATGTTGACTTCAGGGGCTTTGCAGTAGACCTGTTCGGGACTCCAGGACAGGAAAGGTTCGACCCGATACTTGAGATGCTGGGCGGCGAGGCGCTGGGAGTGATAGTAGTAGTCGACTCAACAGACCCTAAAGGATTTGCCAGGGCAAAGGAGATGCTTGAGCTGACAAAGACAGAGGGCCTGCCAGCAGTGATTGTTGCCAACAAAGCAGACCTGGAAGGCGCGCTCAGCAGTTCAAAGATCCGAGAAAGGATGAAGCTGCCAGAAGAGACACCAATAATTCCAGTCGTAGCTGAAGACATCAAGAAGGTGAGAAAGAACAAGCCCTGTAAATTAAACCCGGAAGACATAGGCAAGGTCTTTGAGAAATTGTTCGAGACGATTGTTTGAGAGGATGAATCCAATGGATGCTGAAATGGCGTTGGAGTTAACATATCACCTATCCGGAATAGTGGTAATGATGTTTTTACTGTTGGTAGTGAACACGCTCAGAAAAGAAAAAGAGGATGTTATCAAGTCTCGCATTTTCATAAGATATGGCAGATTCAAGAGCTCGTTTTATATTGCGTCGATTGGGGCTGTAGTGTTCCTGATCGGTAATTTAGCAGGATTATACGATCATTCAGCATTCCACTGGATGCACGCGGTCGGTGAAATAGTATTCAATTCTTGTCTGGCTGTTTTTGTTGGACTGTTGTATTATATCCTGAAATCAAAGAAGAAGCGAAGGGGTTAACAAGATGCCTGAAACAAAAAAAGAACGATTGGGCGAGATCCTTAAGAAGCTCAGGTCTTCAGGAGACATCGAAGGCGCTGCTGTAGTAACCAGAGACGGACTTCTCATAGCATCTGAGCTTGCTGGCAGCATCGACGGGGACATCCTTGCTGCAATGACCGCCACTATGACTGGCGCAGCAGAGACAGCCATCGCCGAGCTCAAGAAAGGAGACCCTGAAAGAATCATAGTCGAATCACCGAAGGCAAAAGTGATATCCATCGGCGCTGGAGGGACAGCGATCCTCGTCTGCGTGGTCAACCCGAACGCCAAACTTGGACTGGTGCTGCTGGACATGAAAAAAGCTGCTGCCTCCGTTGAAAAAGAGGTGAAGTAAATGGAAAAAAGATCAGGATTATTGTATGTAATCTTAGCAATTGCTTTAATCGCCCTGGCAGTTTCGATAGTAAGCTACATGAGGATCCCAGAGAAGACAGGGATTGAAGTGGCTGAGGAACCGGCAATACATAAACATACGCACACATCAGAAGAGATTCAGCTTGATATACCTGCTTATACTGGAACTAGTAACGGGTTCGTGATTAAGTTTGAAAACGGAAAAGTTCTCTATTTATCCGGTGATACCGCCTTGTTCAGTGACATGAAATGGGTCATACATGACTACTACAGACCGGATATCGCCATCATTCCGATTGGAAATGTATTCACGATGGACCCTAAAGATGCGGCTTTTGCAACGACTTGGATAGATCCTGAATATGTGATTCCATACCACTATAAGATATTCCCATTCCTTGAACAGACACCCGACGAGTTTGTCAGATTGGTGAATGAGTACAAAACAAACAACAAAACAAGAGCAGAGCCAATCGCCTTAGAACCGGGGGTCGAAAGGGAGATAGAGGGAGTAAAGATAACTTGGTTAGGGCACGGCGGCTTTTTTGTAGTTTCCCCCACAGGGACAAGGATCATGATAGACCCGTGGCTTACGCCAAACCCTGATACTCCAGCAGGATTCAAAGATATGTCTAAATTTGAGAGGGTTGACCTGCTTTTGATCACACACGGGCATTTGGACCACTTTGATGCTGATGATATGAAAAAAGTCATAGAATTGTACAACCCGCCGATTGTATGCCAATGGGAGGTCATGGGTTATTTGCAGCCAAGAATCCCAGGACAGTATCTTATGATGAACAAAGGCGGCAGGATAACAAAAGAGGTCATCTCCAAACAAGGAATAACAGCAAACATGCCAGATGACCTGGAAATAACAATGGTGCATGCGGACCATAGTTCATCAGCTCCATAGAAAACAAATCGTATGTAAATAATAATGTGGAAAGAGAATGGTCAATCAGAGGATGGGCGCTATGCTGAAATTAAGGTTCCGAGAAAAGATAACCCTGTCAATCCTTTTGACAGCCCTGCTCATCTGCATCTTTTACACTTCCCTGAATGTAATTAGGGAACAGTCTGCAATGAAGGAAAGGATAATCCAGGAAAAAGTTGAGTTGAGCAGTTTTCTGTCCACCACATTTGAAGTTGCTGAAGCAAAAGCAGGGATTGCATACAAATACAAACTGATTGAAAGCCTAGGGGAGAATGAAGACATAGTCTATATCCGGATAGTGAAACCTGATGGTGAAATATATCTATCGACAATAAGGACAGAGCTAGGGAAATTCATTCAAGACCCTGCTTTGATGCAGGCCAACAGATCGATAGTTGTAGACGAGGTTTACGAAGGAGAGGATATGAAAGTAGCGATATCCTCCTCTGATTTGGGGTATAGTTTTTGGATAGGATTTTCATTAAAAGAGCTGAAACGCGCTTCTTATCAGACATTGTTATTAAACGTCTTGGTCTTTTTACCTGTCTTGGGCTTTATAGTCTTTGTTTCCTTACTTATCTCCAGGAGCGTAACAATACATATTAAGAAATTGACTGAAGCTGCTAAAAATATACATCAAGGGAATCTGGATTTTGAGATTAAGATTAAGAGCGAAGATGAAATCGGAGAACTGGCAAGAACATTTGATGATATGAGGCTCGGCCTGAAGGACAGGAATGACCTGCTAAATTCTTTACTCAAGACATTTAAAGGAAAGTTCGGCAACCTCGCCACAATCCTCGTGAGGAAGAATGTGCAGGAACTGGTCGAGAAGAATCCGAGGATAAAGGGTATACTCCCAAAATCGTTGGGCATCTCTGTAGAAAAGGCGAAGACATTCCAAACAATGCACAAAAAATAAAATGCCAGACACAAAAAAAGACCAATTGACAAGAATCTTTCAGGGATTGAGGAAGGTCGGCGACGTCGTCGGCAGCGCAGTCATCTCGACTGACTGCTTCCACATAACCTCTGATTCCGGCCAAGGTGTCGACGACAAGACATTCGCTGCGATGCAGGGCGGTGGTGGGCAGGCCATACTTGCCTGTGTGACCCGCCCTGATGTCAAACGGGGTCTTGTCCTGATAGAGATGAAAAAAGCCGGCACAATTATTGAGAAAGAGGTGAGATGAATGGAAAAAACAATACTCATAGTTTTATTGGGGATGTTTTTGTTAGTAGTAATCTCTGGTTGTGTTACAACTGGGGGGAGAAATACGATAACAAATACCGAAATTGGTGGAATCTCTGCAAAGGGCTATGAGGGGAAAAAAATCCTTTATATTGACTCATATCATGAAGGTTATGAGTGGAGCGATGGCATTACAAGAGGTATTATAACTGTGCTTAACACTACCGGTGCTGAGCTAAAAATCCACAGGATGGACACTAAGAGAAACCAATCAGAAGAATTTAAGAAACAAGCAGGGTTAAAGGCAAAATCAATTATTGAGGAGTTCAGGCCAGATGTTGTCCTTGTTTCTGACGATAATGCGTTCAAATATGTAGTCATGGGTTACTACAAAGATGCAGAACTGCCTTTTGTTTTCTGCGGCCTTAACTGGGATGCATCTCTTTACGGGGCACCCTATAAAAACACAGCAGGAATGGTAGAAGTAAGCCTGACTAAAGAGCTTATAAAAAATCTGCAAGAATATGCAAAAGGTGAAAGAATAGGATATCTTTCTGCGGATACAGAGACGGAAAGAAAAAACTCAGAATATTATAAGAAGCTGTTTGCTATAAATTTCACCAGTGAATACTTTGTAACAACGCTTGATGACTGGAAGGGTGCATTCTTAAAACTGCAAGATGAAGCGGACATACTAATATTTGAAAACAATGCCGGAATAAACGATTGGAATGACACCGAGGCAGAAGCGTTTGTTTTGGAGAAGATAAAGATTCCTGTTGGCACAACAAACCCGTGGACCATGCAAAGTTCATTGATAGGGTTGACAAAAATCCCGGAAGAACAAGGAGAATGGTCTGCGCAGACTGCTTTAAAAATTATTGATGGCACAGCACCATATAACATCCCCCTTGTTACAAACAAGAGAGGAAGAGTTTTGGTGAATATGAAAATTGCTGAAAAGTTAAATGTGACCTTAAGACCTGATTTGTTAAAGAATGCTGAAATCATTAAATAAATATAACGGGAAGAAAAAATGAACTTTAAGAACCTGCCAATAGGCATTAAGATTTTGTTAGGTTTTTTTTTAATTATCCTCCTTTATGGGATTATAACGTTAATAAATTATTACGATATTAGTGAAGTTAGAGATCTTGCTAGTGAAGTAGTTCCTCGTGTAGATCAAATGAGTCATTTGCAGGACATTGCCGTTGCATTAGAATCCTTTGAAAAAAACATTGATAAATATCTTTCAATAGGTTATGTTGAGTATGGCGACAAGGCAAAGCAGGATTTGTTAAATACAATTGAATTTATTGAGAATTCAAAAAATAATACGGATGATACACTTCTCCCAGAACTTAAAGAGTTTGAAGTTATCATATCTGAAATGCAGGATACTGTTGTTTTTTTAACGCATACGGATCGAGCTAATCACAAACTAGTAAATGAGAAAATAGTTCTTGTTTATACGCAACTCAATAACGCAAAGCAAAGATATAATGAATTGATCTCTAAAACCACAAGTTATACAAAAGAAATTGTTGTTAAGCAAAAAATAATAATAAATAGGGTAATAAACTTATTCTTAGTTCTTGGCTTGTCTATATTAATAATTGGAATTGTGTTGTCCTTGTTTTTATCAAAAACTATTTCAAAACCTATAACAAAACTTAGAAATGCTTCCAATGAAATTGGCAAAGGAAATTTGGATGCAAAAATAGAAGTCAATTCAGGGGATGAGATAGGTGATCTTGCTAAAACATTCAATGAAATGCGTGTTCAATTGAAACAAAGAGAAGATCAAGCAGTAAAAGACAGAGAGGAATTGCTTAATTCTTTGTTAAGCGCCTTTAAAGGAAAGCTTGGAAATATTGCTACAATTCTTGCAAGGAAAAATGTCAAAGAATTAGTTGAAAAAAATCCAAGGATAATAAAAATACTTCCCCCATCACTTGCAAAATCAATTAAAAAAGAAAGGGAACTGAACCAAGAGTTTGAAGAAAAATAAAAATGTCCGAAACAAAAAAAGACAGGTTGGTTAAGGTCCTGAAAGACCTTGTTGCTGTAGGAGACGTCATAGGCAGTTCGGTCGTGTCAACAGACGGCCTTGGTATAGCCTCTAACCTGGGAGAAGGGGTTGACGAAGAGACATTTGCGGCGATGGCCGCGGCTATGCAGGGTGCTGCTGAGACCGCGGTGTCAGAACTGAAGCAGGGCAACCTCAGGCAGATAATAATCGACGCTGACCAAGGAAAGATAATAACCATCTCAGCAGGAGAAAAGGCTATCCTTGTCATCCTGGCGACACCCAAGATCAACTTGGGCCTGGTGCTGCTGGAGTTGAGAAAAGCGTCAGGGAAGATATCGGACCTGCTGGGGTAAGATGATGTCAGACTACACCCTGCTGATAAGAGGGATCATAGAACAGATGGAGACAATCATCGGCCCTGTCGCGATGGCTCAGGCCAGGCAGGTTGAAGGGCTGGAGATAGGCAAAAAGATTGCAATTAAAGGAGACCCTCAGAAGGCCATACATGATCTTTTGGACAGATACAAGTCACTCATGGGCCCTGTTGCCATAACAATTGCCAAAAAAGGGGCTAAACAAGTGCTGGAAAAGAATCCCGGACTGAAAGTCCCTGCTGAGTTGAGGTGAAGAATGAGCGGAAGACTAAAGATGGCGGTGATACTCGCCGCGGCTGTTTTGCTGGGTTGTATAGTTTTCTTCATCTTTTTCCCGGAGGATAATATCCTGTTTAAGCCGATAGAAGACGCGCTCTTCATTGTATTCGGGCTGGCTGCGGGGATTACAGGAATATACACGTTCAGGAAGTTAGGCTGGAGATCAAAAGAAGGGAAAGTCTGGCTGCTCCTGGCTCTGGGTTTTCTCGGCTGGGCAGTGGGAGAGTTCCTGTGGTTGTACAATGAAGTGATACTGGAGATCGAACCGTTCCCATCCACAGCAGACATCGCATACCTCCTCGCGTACATACCCCTGATAATAGGCCTTTGGATAGAATACAACATCATCAAGGAAGCAATCGTTAAGAAAGGTCTTATGAAAGCGGTAATATTGACCAGCATCATCTCTATAATCTCTGCTTATTTTGTGTTGGTGCCTATCATCACCGCTACAGATTATGATCTGCTGAGCAAGATCGTTTCCCTGTCTTATCCGATAGGGGACCTGCTGATCCTGTTCCCTGCGCTGATCTTCATTTTCGTCTTCAAGGGGGCGAAAATGTCCAGATCATGGTTATTCATAGCAATAGCGTTGCTGCTGGAAGTGATTGCTGACTCATCCTTCGCGTATCTTGACTGGAATGAACTCTATTCAGGGACGTATCTGATACTGACTGACCTGGCCTGGCTGGCAGGCTATGCCCTGTTCGCATTCGGCGCTTACTACCACAGCCTCATCATAAAGGGGGAAGCATAGAATGTCCAGAAGCATCATAAGATGTGTAGAGAACGCGTTTGGCTGCTGCAGCTTGGATGGCGGTCAAGGAGAATGTCGGGTTCAATAACAGAAGACCACACTGGAGACTGACGATGATGCCTGTAAAAACCGGACTTATGCGCCCCGACAGTTGAAAAGGTGAAGAAGCACGATGAAAAAAAACTACGGTGGATTGAATACAACCCTGTTTTATAATCTGAAGAAGAAGATCAAAGAGCTGAAGAAATCAGAAAAGAAGTACCGTGAGTTGTATGAAGGGAGTTCTGACGGATTCGTGCGGGTGGACATGAATGGCGAGATAAAGGAATTCAATCAAGCATTCAAGAACATGCTGGGATACAGTGAAAATGCGTTGTTTAAAAAGACTTATGTACAATTAACACCAAAGAAATGGCATGCCATTGAAGCCAAGATAGTCAAAGAGCAGATCCTGACAAGGGAACATTCTGAACCTTATGAAAAAGAGTACATAAGAAAGGACGGCACAGTCTTCCCGATAGAGCTGAGGACGTATCTTATCAAGGATGAAAAGAGCAAGCCGATTGGTATGTGGGCATTTGTGAGGGACATCACTGAACGCAAGAAAGCAGAAGAAGAGCTGCGGAGATACCGCGAGCATCTCGAAGAGATGGTGAAAGAGAAGACAGGAGAGCTGCAGACACAGAATTTCGCGTTGGTAAAGTCAACAATAGAACTTGCTGAAATAAAGAAAGACCTAGAAGATAAGAACATTGAGTTGAACAAGACAATTGATAAACTAAAAAACATGACAAAGAGGTGAGCAATATGAATATGTTTGTTGGAGTGGGAACAAGCCGGAATGAGAATTCTTTTGAAGCAGGCAAAGGGGCTGTCAAGGAGTCATTGACTGCGCTGAAAGGGGAAAAAGCAGACATCCTGATAGTATTTGCCAGCCCAAGATTCAAACATGCTGAGCTGTTAAAAGGGATACAATCAGTCACCGGCAATGTGCCGATGGTCGGAGGGACTACTGCAGGAGAGGTTTCCAACAACGGATTTGAGGAAGGGTCTGTAGTAATCATGGCTATCCATTCCGACAAGATCAAATTTAAGGCAGGCATCGGCCAGAACGTACATAAGGATGCCAAGAAAGCAGGCATCGCTCTGGTGGAAGATCTGGAAAAGAGAACAGCGGATTTCGCGCAGGCTAAGACACTTCTCATGTTCAATGACCCGCTTGCAGGTGATGGTCTTGAGATAATAAGAGGGATACAGGAAAAGGTGGGGGAGGATTTCGAGATCGTTGGCGGTGCTTTGGGCGACGGCAACGATTTCAAGAAGATTTACCAGTATTATAATGGGAAGGCGTATACCGACTCTGTCGTCGGCCTCCTGGTATCCGGCAGAGACATTGACACAGTTACGGGCATGGGTAGCGGATGGAAATCCATAGGGAACAGGTTCAGATGCACCAAAGCAGAAGGCGCTGTTGTTCAAAGCTTCGACAACACGCCCGCATTAGACATCTATGAAGCGTTCCTGGGAAAAGAAAAGAGCCAGAAGCTTCCAGCAATCGGGTTGGAGTACCCATTCGGCATAATAGACGAGAAAGCGAAGGTCGGAAACAAGGAATACATCCAGGTCCGCTGCCCTCTTGCTGTTGACCGGAAAAAGAAGACGATAACGCTTGCAGCGGCAATCCCACAAGGGAAAGACGTCACCCTCACGGTCTCATCCAGGCAGGAAGTGATCGACAGCGCAAAGTCTGTTGCAAAAATGGTCAAGAAGGACCTCAAGGGAAGCAACCCTGAACTAATAATGATGTTCTCCTGCGTTGCAAGCAAGATGGTGCTGGGTCCTAGAGCGCCGGAAGAGGTTGAAGCAGTGCGCGGAGTCTTAGGAAAAGACATCCCCATCATAGGTTTTTATACATACGGTGAGATTGGTCCTATCGACAAGAAGAAGAAAGAGCTGAAGCAGACAAGATGGCACAACGAGACAGTTGTCTTATGGGCCCTCAGTAAGAAGATCAAGTGAACTGGAGAAGCGGGATGAGAGAAGGAACAGAACGATACCGAAGAAAAAGCGGACATAGCGCACTACCTATCAGAAGAATATCAGAAGGTGAGGAGAATCAGAAAATGTCTGGCAAGACATAAGGGCTAAGAGGTGAACAGGTTGATTTTAAATACGGTTTTGATCCTGGCGGGCATCGCATTCATGACATTTTCAGCTGTTCGCGCAATCAGGATTTACATCATGTTTAGCGCACCCGATACCTGGTTTTCATTCGGCGGCAGGTTCAAGAAGATGTGGCGAGTGCTTCCGGCATTCATAATCTTTTTCCTGGCAGGTTACATTATCTACCTGTTCCTGTACATAAAAAGAGGGTCGTACTTTGATTACGATCTGCTTGTCTCAGTCATATTATGTACCGGCGCTATTTTTGTTTCGATTGTTGTTATTACGAACTACAGATTGTTCAATATGATGAGTGGGCAAAAAAGAAGATAAAAATAAAAAAAGATCCAAAAACCAAAAAATGACCCTTACTACAAGCCTTCCGAAAAACAGTGCAGCGCTCCTCATAGGCCCGCCTCTCTCAGGGGAGAAGCAGGTGCTCTTCAGCTATCTGTTGGAGTCCTTGAACAACAGCACTCCTGTTCTTCTCATCTCGACCGACAAGTCGCCGGAAGAGATCAAGAAGGACATGCTGCAGATGAAGATATTCGTGACAAAGTTCGAGACAGCCAAGCTATTGAAGTACATCGACTGTTATTCCAAGCAGACTGACGAGTCTATCAAGGACACCGACTGCATACGGCGGGTCTCGGGTCCATTGGCCCTCAACGAGATAAGCATCGCGTTGTCTGACATCGAGCGTGACTTCATAAGGCTCAACCCAGCCCATAATGTCATATTCAGCTCCCTCTCGACGCTTCTCATGTATTCCAACCCGCAGATGGTGGGGCGTTTCCTTCAGGTGATAATAGCGAAGGTAAAAAAGGCCGGCGGTTCCATACTGCTTACAATGGAAGAAGGCATGCATGACGAGAAGGTAATTGTCACCATAGAGCACCTGATGGATGCGATCATCCATGTGAAGAAAGAGGGCGACAAGACAATGATTCGTGCTGATGGCGTGCCAGGGTTTGAGAAATGGTCTGAGTTCTCAGGATAAGCCTAAGGCTTCCACCGTAACATCGTCCTCGGGAACGGTATCGCGTCCTTGATGCTGTCGAGCTTGCATATCCATGCTATCACTCTTTCAGCGCCGACTCCATAACCGCTGTGCGGCACTCCGCCGTACCTGCGCAGGTCAAAGTACCATTCGTAGTTGGCGCAGTCCTCCCCTTCTGCTTCGAGGCGCTTCTTCATGTCCTCGATGTCCATGCTTCTCTGGCTTCCGCCGACTATCTCTCCGTAGCCTTCGGGCGCGAGCATGTCAAAGCACAATGCCTCGTCAGGGTGTTCAGGGTCGCGCGGCTTGTAGAATGCCATGACCTCGACAGGGTAGTGCGTCACGACCACAGGAGTGTCGAACTCTTCCATGACCTTCTCCTCTTCAATGGTCCTAAGGTCCTTGCCGAACGGCACATCCAGTCCTTTCTTTTCTTTGAGTATCCTGAGCACATCGCGGTACTTTATGGTGGGCCATTCCGCAGAGACCATCTTCTTGAGCTTCGCGACATCCTGGCCAAGGGACTTGAGGTCTTCCTCGTGCCTCTCAAGCACTCCCTTGATGCAGTACTTGAGCTCTTCCTTCGCCAGCTCTGATATCGCGTGCAGGTCTTTCCATGCGCACTCTACTTCCACCATCCAGAACTCTGACAGGTGCCTGGATGTCTTTGATTTCTCTGCCCTGAATGTGGGTGCTGCGTCATAGATGTTCTCGAGCGCATACACTGCAGCTTCTGCATAGAGCTGCCACGACTGCGAAAGGTATGTCTTGTCATTGTAATACTTGACCTCGAACAGCGTGCTTCCACCTTCGCACTGGCTTGGCTGTAGTATGGGCGGGTCGAACCTGAAGAATCCTTTCTTCTGGAAGAATTCCTCGCGTACCTGGAAGTATGTGCTTCGTATCTTGAGTATCGATGCCATGCGCTGTGTCCTGAGTGTCAGGTGCCTGTTGTCGTCCAGGAACTCGCGGTTCTGGTCTGAGCGTATCGGGAACTTGTCGCATTCGCCTATCACATCGAAGTGTGTGACATGCACCTCGTATCCTGTAGGTGCGCGGTCCTCTTTCTTTATTGTGCCGAAGACCTGGAGTGATGCCTCTATCTGGAGCTTGTCTGCGGCGGAGAAGTTCTCCTCGCCTACTGCTTCCTTGTCGATCACGCACTGTATCTTGTTCGTGCTGTCGCGCAGGATGACGAACTTGAGCTTGTTGGATCCCCTTTCCCTGTGGACCCAGCCCCTGAGCGCAACCTTTCCGCTGCCCTTGTCCATCGCTTCCTGGATTGATGTGTATTCCATGATTACCACATGGAACTACAGAAAGCGGTGGTTTAAAAATCTATCGCGGATATGACCACAAAGCTTAATAAAAATGGGCTTGACTTACATCTGCTAAGAGGTGATTTGATGACAGTCCGGACCTGGCGTTGTAATATATGTGGAGATGGTTATGTCGGTGAGGGCAGGCCTACACATTGCCCGTTCTGTGGTGCTCCTGACAAGTATATTGTAGAGGCTGAGAAGTACAAGGCGCCTGTTGTCGGCAAGCTTTCAGAGGTATCCGCCAACAACATAATGGAAGCTATAAAGCTTGAGGTGGGCAATTCCCAGTTCTATTTCTGCGCAGCAAAGAACTCGAAAGACATTGAGCTGCAGGCGCGGTTCAAGGCCCTTGGCAAGGTCGAGGCAGAGCACGCTTCGCTGCTCAGCAAGATTATAGGCGCGCAGCCGCCTGTGATCGACAGGAATGCTGGCAAGTGCAGGCCTGATGATAAGGCTCTTGTGCAGGAATCGCATGACCGCGAGAAGAGGGCGATAGGGCATTACAGGAAGTTCCTCGGCGAGGCGGCAGAGATGCGCGTCAAGCAGGTCTTCGCAGCCCTGGTCGAGATAGAGACCACGCACATCGAGCTGGCAGACAAGAGCATTTGAGTTTCCTCATTCCACTCAAGCGCAGTTAGAATTTTTAGTCCTGATTGTGCTGCTTCGAATACAGTGAGAAGTAGCAATTTTAGTCTTGTTTTAGAAAATTTTGTCAATTTTTTATAAAAAAAAGGGGGTGGTTAGCATGTGCGTCGCCGCACATGCTAAGAGGTTAGACATGTAGGAAGCAGGATTGCCTAATCTGTGAAAAACTGGTTGAGCAGCGTGTTGTGGAACTGGCTCGTGACTTCAGGATCTATTGTTATGATGTGTTCTTTCGCCTGCCT
>JAHJSS010000030.1 GCA_018830225.1 Nanobdellota archaeon | reverse complement strand
TATTGGAGAGGTTTTAGGTGCTTGTGGTTCTTTCCCTGTGCTCTACCCATGCTTTATCTTCAGTACAAGTATAGATGATGAGAGTGCAAGTGTTACTGCGTTTGCCAGTATGATTGGGAGGTCTTTCTTGATTATCCCGTACACGAGCCACAGGAATACGCCTGTGGTGAGGATTATGTACATCTTCAGGGACAGGTCTGCGGTCCTCTTTGTCCTATAACTCTTTATGATCTGAGGGAGTAAAGATGCTGTTGTGCCTGTCGCGGCCAGCAGGCCGATCATCGTGGTTATCGTATCGATTCTAGATCACCCTGAATGTCGCCTGTGACTTCTTCTTGTTGCCTGCGTGGTCCTGCGCAAAGACTGTTATGTGGTAGAAGCCTGTGAGGTAGTACTCTTCTATTGGGTTCGTCGCGGTGTAGGTGTCGTCATCTGCAGTCTTGTCACCATCCCTTCCCGCGTCGTTCATGTCCCCTGACTCTCCGTGGGTCTGGGCGAGCTCGAGCACCTCGAACCACACGCGTGCTATGTCGTCTTTGCCGTTGGCGTCTGTGACCTCTGCCTCGACGAGTATCTCGCCGCCTATGGTCATGTTTTCCGGTGTCAGCCTGACGAATGTTATCTTCGGCGATTCCTGTTCTCCTGTTATGTTGAGCTCCAATACCTCTATTTCAGGTTCTTCAGGCGTTGTGGTGGCGCAGTTGTTGTCCTGGTCGAAAGAGCATCCTGGCGTGCAGTAGTCGTCGTCATTGACGCATTCTGTCAGCTGGTTGTAGCTGCAGGTCTTTGGCATTCCCGAGCAGGTGTCTCTTGTCGATGCGTCGCTGTCGTCGCAGTCAGTGTCTGTGCTGCACTGGTCTTTTTCTGCGGGCACGCATGCGTTGCTCTCGCAGCTGAATCCTGGAAGGCAGCCGCAGTCCTGGCAGCAGCTCAGGTAGCTCTCTCCCTCCACGCATCTGCCGTCGCCGCATACCTTCTGCGCGACAGGTCTCGCCTGTGCAGCGCTCTCTTCTGCTGCGAACGTGAGCGTGTCGGGAGCGGACAGCTCCTTGTTGATGACATAGACTGCCTTGAGCGCAGTCCCTTGCTTCACATCTTTGAACGTGAACATGATTATAGGGTCTTTCTTTGCCATGACCCCTCCTTGCGTGAGCTGGATATCGTCCGAGACAGCGGTTGTCTTCGGCACTGATTCGATTATCTTCAGGGCATCGACATCCCTGTCTGCCTGGAACCTTATCTCTACCAGGGTCTTCTTCTGGACTCCCCTGCCCCCGCCGATCACCTCGAAGACAGTTGCCCTCTTCTGGAACCCCTGTACAGCCTCGCTCACTTTGAGGTTCGCGAGCAGGGGGTTGCCCTTCTCCTGGTCCAGGGTGAGTCTGGCTTTTGTCCTGTCGAGCAGCTCGTCTCTTGAGTATGTCTGTGTAGAGCTTGCTATCTTGTGCTGTCCAGGCACTATCCCTAGGTTGTCGTAGAGGAATATGTCTATCTTCTCAGGCAGCTCTTTTGCCTCTTCCTCTCCAAGCTTCACGAACATGAACAGGACCATGATCGCGAGTATGACTGCGATGATGCTCATGACAGGCAGGCTGAACCTCCTCTGGAAGTGGTGCTCGTCTGTCCGCTTTACTTCTTTCTCCTTGTTTTTCTTGGAGACCTTGCGGTGCTTCTCGACGTATCCTGTCGCGAAATGTATTATCTCTTCAGGGTATCCTTCCTCAAGAAGTCCTTTCTTTATCTGGTCCAGGCCGTATCCCTGGTCCAGCTCATCCTCTATGTACCCTATGGCCTCTTCCTCGAAGCTTATGACCTCTGGGCTTACAGAGCTATCTTCTTCGATATGTACACCTCTTTTCAGCGCATGATAAACATTTTGGCTTTAAATAGTTTTGTCTCATTTCTTCGCCTGTTCCCAAAGGCCGTCGAAGAACCGTTCATAAGCCCCAGCAATCTCTTTTGAGTCGATTACTATGATCAGCGGCTCTCCCTTCCAGGTCATGAGGGCTATCTGGTTATGTGAGACGACAGTTCCGACCGGCACGTCCTGTTTTGTGAAGCGGATGTTGACGAGCTTGTATTCCTCTTTTGTGATGTATCTCTTAATCTTCTCGTTCGCGATGACCCTTACTTCGATGCCCAGCTCCTTTCTTACAGCATCCTGTTTCTGGATGAACCTCTTCACCTCTTCCTTTTTCCAGTCGTCCTCGAATGAGAATACCTTGAACACCTTCTTGCCTTTCAGCAGCAACCTGTTGTGCTCTTCATAGAAGGTCTTCAGCCCGCCGAGGCCTTGCAATACTCTTGTGTCTGGCGTGGATTCCTTTTGGAGTATCTTCAGGCGTGGGAGCTCTTTCTCGATCTGTTTCTTTTTCTCATCTATGCTGAATCTCTTGTCGTCAAGGTATGTCAGGAGGCGTTCTGGATTGTTTGCGGAGAAGTACAGTGTCTTGTCTTTCCTCACCCTGGCTATCAGGCCTTTCTTGAGCAGCTTGTCGAGTATCGGGTATGTCTTTGCGGGCGTTATGCCTGATTTCGTGCTTATCGGCCCGATGGTCGTCTCCCCGAGCTCCAGCAGCGCTTCATATACCTTGATCTCTCCTCGGGTGAAGTCCATCTCTTCAAGCAGTTCTAACATTATCCTCCTTAGGAGGAAATAACCTTTATATAGTTTTCGCTATTGAAAATGTAGTGTGGTGTTTTGGGCGGGGAGGGTAAAGATGACTATAGAGCAAGTTTCGGAGGATTTGAAGAATAAGATGGAGAAACTGAGGGTTGAGAAGGAGAATAGAGAGAATAAATTTTGGAGTCCTTTTATGCGTATATCAGCAGGGTTTTGGCTGGGCGTAGGTTTTGCTGTTCTTGCTTATGCGACATGTCTTAAGAGTGATGACTCCCAAAAAGAAGCAGGTGCTGGAAATGTCCAAGCGCATAACGTCTATGATGATCAAGGACAGGAGTATCGCGTTGTTGATGGCGGTCTTAGGGAGCCCGCAAATACCATCCTTGGTGCAGACAACCCTTTATGCGTAGAAAGGCATCATCCCTCAGGCAGCATCAGGGCATGTGCTTACGAGAACAACACTAGGTTGCGTGTGGAGTTCTATGACCCTGGCGGCGAGCTGCAGCGACAGGCGACAATCGATGCTCTTATGACAGACGATTCTGTGCAGGAGTATGTGAAGCAATATATCAAGGACAGCAGTCTATTGAGGAATGCGGGACTGATGCACTAAAAATGCATCATCTCCGGAAAGTTTCCGTCGACAAATCAAAAGATTTATTAATCTCTTCTGCGTTATATTGTCAAGAGGGGGCGCTGCGCCGACTCGTGCCATAGCCTGTAAAGGTGAAATCACGCCTTAAGCGCAGAAGCGGAGGATGGACCTCCCTCCTCTCTATTTTAGATATTTTAGTATGTCTTGCTTTCTGAGGGTTTTCATTGATTTAAGCACTTGACGATTGGTGAGAATAGCTATTTCATGAGCCTTGGATTTCTTTCCTATGCTTCTGAATTGTACTGTGTCGTCAAATTCTTTGTTCAATAGTCTGTAAAGCTCTTTTTTGATGAAATCTTCCCATCCAGGATACTCCTTACATATTATTACCGCATTCTTCTTTGCTATGTGCTGTTCAAGGAGGTAATACAAGCATATCGAGAACATCTTCTGCACTATCTGCCTGACGTGCGGCCGATATTTGAAGAATATCTGCCTTTTTATGCGCCTGTCGAGATATACTGATAAGAATGTGTCGTTGCTGAAGGATACGACCGTATTTTGCCTTAAATCTTCTATCTTCCCGCTCTGGTCTACCTCAATATAAGGCATGCAAGAGGATATGTTTTTATGGTTCATAAAAACGCGCAAGAAAAGATTGCAATTTTTCCGTCGTGAGCGGAATCTCTCCAATCACCAGATCAATCCTTCCACAAATAGGTCGTTTTCTAGAAAGATTGCCGGATTTTTCGCAAAGAAACCAGGGCTTCTCATATCTTCAGGCTCACCACATCGCTGACGCCGTGTTCGTTCATGCTGACTCCGTAGAGGTTGTTGGCCTCTGTTATTATGCCGTCGTTGTGGCTTATCATGATGTACTGGGCCTTGTCTGAGTATGACTGGATGAGCTCTGAGAGCTTCTCGCTGTTCTTCTTGTCGAGCGCCGCGTCGACCTCGTCAAGCACGTAGAACGATGCCGGCTCGTATTCCTGCACCGCGAACAGGAACGCCAGCGCTGTCATGGTCTTCTCCCCGCCTGAGAGCGAGCGTATGTCCAGGAACTTGGTCCCTGTCAGCCTGACGTTGATGAGGAGTCCTCCTTCGAACGGGTTCTCCTCGTTCTCGAGGACGAGCGATGCCTCGCCTTTCGTGAGCAGCTGTGAGAATATCGTCTGGAACTCTGCCTGCAATGCCTCGAGTGTCTTGACGAAGATCACTTTCTTCTTGCCCTCTATCTCCTGCATGAGCGCGACAACGTCCAGCCTCTCCTTCTCGAGCAGGGTCTTCTTCTGCTGCAGCTCGTTGTACTCTTTCTCGACCGTGTCGTAGATCTCTAGGGCCCTGAGGTTGACCGTGCCGAGGTTCTGGACCATCTGCTCGAACTGGTTTATCTCCCTTGCGAGCTGCATGTCGCTCTTCTCGTGGTCTATCTCCACTCCTTCGAAGTGCTGGAACTCCTTCTTCATGCCCTCGAGCTCTGTGTTTATCCTTGCCAGCTCCAGGTTTATTGAGTTTATCTTGTGCTCTGTCTTCCTTATGTCGTCGTTGAGCGAGTATACCTTGGCCTCTTTCTTGCTCGAATCGTCGCTTATCTTGGTCCTCTTGTTGAAGAGGTCCTTGAACTGCGCGTAGAACTGCTTCTCTTTCTTCTCTTTCTCCTTTAGCTCTACCTCCTTTATGGACATGTTCTCCTTGAGGTCCTTTATCTCCTCTTCGAAGGCGTCGACTTCCTTGTCGTGCTGCTTGAGTATCTTGTTTATGTTTTCCCTCTCGGGTATGAGCATGGTGTTTATCTGCATCTCGATGCTGCCGAGCTCTGAGTCCAGCTTGATGTGCGATTCCCTTATCTCGCGTTTCTTCTGCTCGAATGTGTTGAGCTCTGCAAGCAGTGTGGGGCTCCTGAGCTTGGATATCTTCTCCCTCAGCTCCTGCCTCTTTATCTTGTTGTTCGCGAGCTCCCTGTTGTTGTCTGAGACCTTCCTGAGGACAGCGTCGATGTCTGTTTCCATCTTCTTGAGTCTTGCCTTCAGCTCTGCCTTGACCTTCTTGTTGACGTCGATGTCGCCAGCCTCGAGGTGGAGCGACTTCTCCATCTTTATTATCTCGCCTTCGAGGTTGGCCTTGAGCTCCCTGAGCCTGACTATCTGCTCTTCTGCATCTTTCTTCTTGGCTTCGAGCTTGCTCAGCTTCTCTCCCATCTCTGCCTGGGACCTCTCGTACTTCTTTATTGAGTCTGAGACCTCTTTCTCGCTGAAGCCGAGGCCTTCGCGTTTCTGCCTGAACCCTCCCGTCATAGCTCCGCTGAGGTCTGCGAGGTCCCCGTCCAGCGTGACCATCTTCGCGGCGCCTATGCCGAGTTTCCTCGCTGTCTCGAGGTTCTCAATCACGAGCGTGCTCTCGAACACGTACCTGAAGACGTTGTCGAACTTCCTGTCGTATGTTATGAGGTCGACCGCCTTGCCGTGGACCCCTTTCTGCTCCAGCAGGGAGGGTATGTTCTGCGGCTCTGGCTTCGCCTTTATCTTGTTGATGGGCAGGAACGTGGCTATGCCCAGCCTGTTGCTCTTGAGGTATGCTATGCAGTCTGCCGCGACCTTGTCGTTCTCCACGACTATGCTCTTTATCCTGAATCCTGCCGCTACCTCCAGCGCGAGCGCGTATTTCGAGTTGACTTCGCCGAGCTCGGACACTGTGCCGTAGACCCCTTTGAACCTGCTCTTCTGCTCGAGTATCTTCTTGACAGCGACGTTTGCGCCGAGCTTCTCCTGTATCTGCGCCTGCCTTGCGTTCAGCTTCGAGAGCTCTTCGTGCGCCTCGAGCAGCTTCCTCCTCGAATCGCCTATCTCCGCCGCCATGCTGCTCTCCTCTGCCTGCAGCTGGCTGAGCTCCATCGCGGCTTTCTTGAACTCCGCCTTATTCTGCTTGAGTATCTTTATCTGCTCCTCGTTCTCTTTCTCTATCGAGAGCACCTTCTCTATCTTCTCGTCGATTGACTGTATCTGGAACTCGACCCTGTCCTTCTCCCTGAGCAGGTCCTGCTGCTGCTGCCTTATCTCTGTGACGCTCTTCTGCAGCTCTTCTGCATTCCTGTCGAGCTCGTCTATCTCCTTCTCTATGTTTTCAGCGTCCTCGAGCTTGTGCTTCTTCCTGAACTGGTCGAGCCTGGCATCTATCTCCTTCTCTTCCTTCTTCCTCTGCTCTATCTGCCTCTCGATCTCCTTCTTGTCTGCCTGCAACTGCTTCAGCTTCTGTTCAAGCTCCCTGAGGCTCTCGCCGAGGTTTTCCTTTCTCGTGTATATCTTCGCTATCTCGTCCTTGCATGTCTCCGTGCGTGATCTTGATGTCGCGAGGTCTATCTTGAGATGCTCCACTTCCTTGTGCAGCTCAAGCTGCTCCTTCTCCCCTTTCCTCTCTATCTCCTGGTTTATCTCCTCTATGTTCTTCTTCATATCCGTGACTTGTTTTCTCAGCTCCTCTGCCTGGCTGTTCGACTTGTCCAGCGCCCCCTTGTGGCCGCCCACCCTCTCGTCGAGCTCTTCCTTCTCTGCCACTTTCTTCTGCATCTGCCGGTGGAGCGCAGTGGCCTTGTTGACAGTGATCTTTGAGTCCAGGTCCTTGTACTTCCTTGCCTGGTCCCTCTCTTTCTTCAGCTCCTTGAGGTATGTCTCCCTCTCTGTGAGGATTATCTCCGCCTCCTTGAGCCTGTCTTCGACCTTATCAAGCTCGTTCACTGCTTTCTGCTTCTTGTCCTCATAGACCGATATGCCCGCTATCTCCTCGATTATCTGCCTCCTTTCCACAGGCGACATGTCTATGAGCTTGATGATGTCCCCTTGAAGGATTATGTTGTACCCGTTCGGGTCGATCTTCGCGAGCGAGAGCAGCTCCAGTATCTGGGTCCTTGTGCTTGTGACATCGTTTATCTTGTAGACTCCCTGTCCGTTCTGCTTGACTATCCTTGTGACTTTCACTTCAGGCGAGTCTGTCGGGAATGTGTTTTTTGAGTTGTCGAAGTATATCGATACCTCTGCTGATGGCGCTGCCTTCTTTGTCTTGCCTCCGTTGTAGATGAGGTTTGAGCTCTTCTCCACCCTCATTGATTTGGCGCTGGACTTGCCTAGCACGAAGCAGAGCGCGTCAAGTATGTTGCTGTTGTGGACGATGATGTTGTTCGCTATGAAATTATGGTCTTTTTCCACGCAAAGGTCATATACCCATTCTTCTTTTGAGTCTATTGTCTCTATGCTTGTTATCTCATCCCACAATATGTCTGATTGAGATAATGTATTGAGTATTTGCAGTGATTGTGTCATGCTGCCGTTTAATGATGGTATGAATAGCTCATTGACGAGCTGTTTTATTCCGCTTCTTGTCGGCAGGCACTGGTTGTAGCAGTAAGCGTCAAGTTTCGGGAATCTCTTTTTGTTTGGTTTTATGGGGATTCCAAGATCTTTCGCGGTCTTTTTGACAAGCGCATTGACTTCAAGGACATCTATGTTTGGGTTAGTTTGGCCTTCTGAGAAGACGTATAGTTTTGTCCATTTTTGTTTGTGTACGAGATTGATATTGTCATGGAAAATTCGCATGTTATCTTTTCCATAGATGTTTACCTGTTTGTATCTGCCAGAGAATCCCGTATTGGTGGCTATTTTTATGATGTCTTTGGAGTTGTTTGTGATTCCCAGCCTCGTCAAGAGGGTCTGGATACCATACGCTAGTTTCGGGCTTTTTGTTACGATTTCGATTGAATTCTTTGAGATGTAACCGTCTCCACAGTACAGACCGTTAAGAAGATTCGAAACCTCTTCATCACCGCTATGCGCCAGGAAAAGATTTGTTATTTCCTTTCCTGCAGCTCCTTCACTGCTCATTCCGAATTTTCGCAGTATGCTGATCAAAGGGGATGAATATACCAGGACATCCCAGCAATTTGGTTTGTACTCATTGATTGTAGCTTTTACGCCAAACAGGTCATTTATTGTTTTAGTGTAGTCTGCAATGACCTCCTCACATCCGTTCGTGAACCATATTTGGTTGGATTCTGAAAGCCTTCCTTCTGCAAGCAGGTATCCGAGAAGCCTTGAGAAATCTGGCGTGTTATGCCAGATCATGTTATATGTTTTGTTGCTGGTTTTGGATTTGATTTTCGGGATGAGAGTCATTATCTCTTGGTCATTCTTTCCTGAATGCCTGAGTATCTTCACAAAGTATGAGAAATTTATCGATTGTTTGTCAAGAATGCCTTTTATTGCATTGAACGGGATGTCGATGGATTCCGCAGTTGTCTTCCAGTCTTTTTCTTTTAAGGACTTGAGGATTGTTATATAGGCCTGGTTCCAGGGAACGTAGATGCCATCTTCTTCTTTTATCAGGTCAATGAGTTCTGAGAATCTTTTTCCAGTGCTGACATCTATTTTTCTTGGTACTGCAATCCTCGTACCTTCTTTGAGCTCTTCTGCTTTCACACTTTGGATCTTTCCATCTTTTAATACAAAAAGAGGATGGTATTCTGTTGCGGTTATTTTCCTTCCAGACCTTGTCAGTATCTCAACAAGCTTTTCTGGCGCGGTCCTTTTTATATACGCTTGTATGGGCCTATTACTTATCTTCAGTGTTTCCGTATCCAATGAAAGTATCTCTGTCCCATCCCCATAAGCCATGACCCCATCATCCATCAATTGTACTTTGCATGTCTTGATTTTTTCGTCTACAATATCCTTGATATGTCTTAATGTCCCATCACCCATGTGTACTAGCGTATCCCCTACAAGGCATTTTCCTGAGCCGTTCGGCCCAAGCACGCAGTTGAACCTCGGCCCGAAGAGTAGCTCTGTCCTTTTTGCGAAGCTCTTGAAGCCGTGCAGCACCATGCGGTTTATTTGTGTCATTCCTTGCGCACCTGTTCTATGGGTTCGATATGTTTAGAAAGTCATCAAGCCTCTTATTTTGCTCTTTTAGGGACAATTTGTTACCTCTTGTGTTCTCAAAATTCGATTTTTATATTTAAAGGTTTGGTTTCAGGTTTTTAAGCGAATCAAATGTTTTAAGCAGTCTATCTGTGTTTCTTGCGTGTTTTTGGTGTCTCTGCTATGCTCCACAAAAACTGGTGGTGTTTCTTGAAGTTCTCCGCTATCTTTCTGTTCTTGATCATGAATGCGAGTGGCTTTTCACCCCATACGAACATGTAGACGTAGTCTTCGAAGATGTCCATTGCCGCCGGCGCTATGTACCCTTCTGGCATGTACCTTACTTCAGAGTATCTTTCGCTTTCCCGGTCTTTGCCCAGAGTATCCCTAACAGAGCTCTCCAGGATGATCTTCAGCCGTTGTTTTTTTTGCGCGCTCTTCAGGTTCAGATTGAAGAGGAAAGTTCTGAGTGATTCCAGCTTGTAAGGCTCTTCTGAGAATGCGGTTATGTATATTGTGCCATTGGCAGGGCAATCGTCCACGACTTTCTTGAATGCGGTCTTCCATCCTTCGAATCCTTCGTACACTGCCGTTTCTGTCTCTTCTTTTTCTAACCCTCTCAGCGCCTGCAGCTGCGGGACCAGCGACTTGAGCCTCTTCGCTCTTTCCTGTTCGAGCTCGATGAACTTACTCGGGTCCGCCGCTGTGAAATGCTTTCCGTCCTTCTGTACATTGTATGTCACGAGTCCTTTTGCCACTAGGCTGTTCAGTGAGTCATACACCCGAGAATTTGCTATCCCGGTCTCTTTTATGATTGGCCCGGTCGTGCTCGTGCCCTTATTCAGCAGGAAAAGATATATCCTGGACTCATTCCTGGAAAGCCCCAAAGCCTCTAATTCCGGTTCCATGAGTCCTGAAAACCCATTACAGTATATAAGCTTTTCTCCTCTCCTCCTGTTCGGGAGAAATGAAAAATATATCTTAGTTACTACTATTAGATAATTAAAATGTGTTTTGGTGTTGAAAGATGAGGGAAGTGGCACTTACAAACCGATTGCTTCAATACTCTCTGGGTTTCAGAGCGCAATATGTTGTTGAAGTATCAGGACTAAACATAACAGTCTTTCCTGGCGTGTTCCCGCCAGTAAGTCCATTCTCATATGATTCGTTGCTCTTGGCAGAAGCAAATGACGCACAACCAGGCGAAGCAGTGCTCGATATAGGCACTGGCACGGGTGTCCAGGCAATCATATCTGCAAAAAAAGGCGCAAGTAAGGTTGTCGCGACAGACATATCACAACAGGCGATAGAAAACGTAGGATACAATACGACAAAGCATAATTTAGCGCGGATAATCAATGTCAGGAAAGGCAATCTCTTTGACCCTCTTGAAAAAGGTGAAAGATTTGACCTGATACTCGCAAATCTTCCTTTTGTGGACCATCCTGCTGATAGGGTCCATGAACATTGGGTGTATGATCCAGGTTATCATTCACATAGGGAATTTTTCAGCAAAGTAAAAGAATATATGAAAATTGAAAGCAGGATTCTCATGGCTTTTGCCGACCTCGGTGATGTTGGTTTCTTTGAAGACCAGATTACAAGGAATCATTTGAGGATAGACCAGAAGATATCTGATGAAAAGGTAGGTATAACCTGGCTGGTCTACAAAATAGTAGGGGGTTAACAGGATGGACGTGAATATGATCACGGTGATTATCTGGATTATTGTAACTCTTGCTGTATCTTCTTTTGCAGCAGTCATCGGGAAGAAGTATGGTGTCGAATATCCTATCGCCATGATGGCCTGCCTGGTGGTCATTGCGAATGTGCTCGCGAACAAGATTGTTGCGTTTGGTCCCTTCACAGCGCCAGCAGGTATAATAGTATTTTCCATGACCTTCTTGATAACTGATATACTTTCAGAAAAATGGGGTGCGAGCTATGCTAGAAAAGCTGTATGGACCGGGTTTTACGCAAATATACTTTTGGTGCTCTCTGTTTTTATTGCGATAACTTGGCAGCCTGCACCATTTGCAAAGGAATTCTCCGAAATGTTCGCGAAAGTTTTAGGCATGACTCCGCGGATTGTTATAGCGTCTATGATCACTTATCTTGTGAGCCAGCATCACGACATTTGGGCTTTCCATTTCTGGAAGAGGAAGACGAAAGGCAAGCATCTCTGGCTCAGGAATAATGCCTCTACTATAATAAGCCAACTTATAGATTCTGTGCTGTTTATTACTATTGCGTTCTACGGGATATTTCCTATACTTCCTTTAATACTTGGCCAGTGGGTGCTCAAGATAATCATAGCGCTGTTCGACACACCTTTCATGTATGGCATAATCTGGATGATGGACCTTGTCAAGCCGGTGAGAAGAATGAGTGGTATAAGGATGGATTTTCAGAAATAGAACCTTCCATCCCTGTGAGGTCTTGTGAATTTTGGATCAGGCTTTTCAATCGGCATCCTGGGGAGGCTATAGCTCCCGATTGTCGCTCCATCATACTGGTGGTGTGCGGGTAGGTGATTGTCCTGTATCCTGCATACGTTGTCTGGTTGCGCATTATTCGGTTCTTCGATGTATCCCATATGTTGTGGAGGTCTTGTTTGTTCTGTGCAGCCTCGCGGTGTTGCTGTTATTATTGCTGCGGCGGCTATTGCTGCCATGATTGAGAGCGGCTCCAGTACCCTTTGGTCGATTGTCATGCTATCTGTGATGCTGCTTTTGCTTATTAATCTTGTCTTGTCATCAACAGGAAATAAATATTGGATTTGACAGGATCCTTAGAACTCATTCAGCCCTTTCTGCTGCTTCTTCGCGACCACGTCCTTGTATGTCTGCCAGGTCTTGCGGAATATGTCTGGGTAGTTCTTGTAGTTTTTGCGTATGAACTGTTGAGTCACGGGGTCTGCAGGGTAACCGCTTCCGATGTCCTGCCCCACCTTCTCCTTTATCTTCTGGATCTCCCTGTCGCGGGTGACTTTCGCGATTATGGATGCTGCTCCAACGACCAGGTGGTTGAGGTCTGCCTTGTGCTCCGCAACCAGCTCGCAGTCCACATTCAGCTTCTTGCGTATGTAGTCGCTGTAGTCCTCGATGTTGTTGCTCGGGCAGTCCACTATTGCTTTCTCTGGCTTGAGCTTGTTTATTATCTCTGCTGTGGTGTCGGCTTCGAGCCAGTTGAGGTTGGTGTCAGGGTCCATCAGCGCTGCGTCGATGTCCCGCGGTTCCAGCACTACCACCTCGTGCTTCTTGGCAATCTTGAGCACCTTCTCGAACAGCTCTTCCCTTTTCTTTGGCAGCAGCAGCTTGGAGTCCTTGACTCCCAGCTTCTTCAGCTTTGCCTCATCCTTCGAGTCGATGACTATCCCGCAGGTGACCAGTGGTCCTATCACAGGCCCCCTTCCAGCCTCATCGATGCCGCATAACAGTGTCATGGTTGCCCTTCAGAGCCTTGTATTTATTAATGTTTTTGAGCTGTTAGCAAGGAAACGCCCTGCTCCGCTTGGCTCGCTTTGCTCACCAAGCTCCTTTGAGCTTTGTTCAAAGCCAGCGCCTACGGGGAAAGCGCGTCGCGCCGCCACGCTTGCAAAGCAGAGCTTTGCTGGCTCGATTACGTATTGTTAAGTTTCGCCGAAGGCGTACCTAATATATTGATTAAAGTGATAACTGAAGGCGTGCTAAACAGGCGGCAACGGTCGTTTCCTTGCTATTTTGGCTTGTTTTGATGCGTTACCTTTAAATACTCATGTTCTTTGGTTTGCATCTGAATTAGTTGGTAGAATATTAAAAGAGGTGAATGCGATAGCCATACTTGGAGAGACAAAAGCACAGGTTTCTATGGAGTATCTCATCATAGTGGGGTTTGTGGCTGTCATAGTCATCCCGATGATACTCATCTTCTATACTTATGCTGACAGGACAGAGGATGAGATAATATCCAACCAGGTCCAGAAGATAGGACTGAAGGTTGGCGACACTGCTGAGGCCATGTATTATCTTGGCGAGCCTTCCAGGACAAAGATCAGGTCTTATTTCCCTAAGAACATCAACAACATCACCGTGGGCAACAACGAGATAGTGTTCATCATCCATACCAAGGAGGGCCTTGACCATGTGGTGATATACACGACAGTCCCTGTGCAGGGTTCTCTTGATTCTCATTCAGGCTATCACAACATCAACATAAGGTCCCGAGGGAGTTATGTCGAGATCACTGATTAGGCGGTCGCCTAGGCATGGGCAGGTGGCTTTTGAGTTTGTGGTGCTTGTAGCGGTGCTTTTCACTGCAGTCATTGTCTTCACTGCGTTCGTGAGGGACAACTTCACCGCGGTGCAGGGTGATACAGATTATTTCAAGCTCAAGGATGTGGCTTTGTCTGTGAAGGCTGAGCTGAACCTTGCCATCGCTCTGGATGACGGCTACCAGCGGGCTTTTTTCGTGCCTCTCACACTTGACGGGCTGGAGTACAACATAACAAAGGAGAACGGTTTCCTCATGTTCTCTGCTGCAGGCGCTGAATACACTGTCAGCGTGCCGCCTTACGCAGGCACATTGCAGAAGGGGAACAACGTCATAAGGAAGACTGATGGAGCGGTAGAGGTGAACACTTAGCATGTTTCCGGAAAAGGCGGTTCCCCGGAAGGCGCAGGTATGGTACACCGACTTCATGGTCGGCGTCCTCATATTCAGCGTCGTCGTCATAACTTACTTCTATTATGTGGAGCACACGAGCTATTCTGACGAGACCCTCATGTCGTCCCTCATATCAGAGGCGAAGGCGGTCTCGAATTCGTTCGTGACGAGGGGGTATCCTGTTGACTGGACAGCCGCCAACGTGACCACTGTCGGGCTCACTGACGGGGATTACAGGATAGACTCTTCCAAGCTTTCTGACTTCAACTCATGGGGGTATGAGGAACGCAGAGGTTACCTCCACACAACCAAAGACTATTACTTTTATCTGGAGTATCTGAACGGCACAAGGTTCAATGAGCTCTGCGAGGACCCTCTCGCAGGGTGCGTCGCGTGGAACTCCTCATATAATCTCGCGCAGAACACCCGCCTGCTGATATATGACAGCAAGGTAGTGAGGGCTGTGCTATACGTTTACCAGCAGCCTTGAGGTATTTTGGATGATGGCAGGTTCAGGACGGATCGGGAATGGGATGAAGAGACGGGCCCTGTTCTTCACGATAGACGCGCTCATCGCCGCGATGATAATGATAGCGGGCCTGCTGCTGATAACATCATCTTATGTCTCCGAGCAGCCGAAGAGCATGATAAATACCATGTCCCAGGACATGCTGAACATCCTTTCAGAGCTTCAGGTGTGGGAGGTCAACAACTCCTACATCCAGGAGCTTTATGACAACGGCTCCATCAAGGACTGGAACAACACTCTTCTCGGGCAGATAGGTGAGTTCTGGGCGAACAACAACATGAGCCTTGCGGAAGATTTCGCCATGAATGTATCAGAGGGGATGCTTGCCCTGCATTTCGGCTACAGCATAATAATGGACAATGACACGATATACTCCCGTACTAATCCTGTGAAGAACTCCCTCGTGACTTCCAAGAAGCTGCTCACAGGCATCCAGAAGTCGAAACCTATCAAGGGTTACATCGCGAAGGCGCGGGCCACTGCTGTGAGCAAGACGACCAGCCTTGTGGTCCCTTTCGCCCCTGCAGGCGCCGGATGGAAAGGGTCTGCCGCCGCTCCGGGGGTCGTGCAGGTCATCAAGTATTTTGAGCTTCCGGATGTCAGCATAATCAACGCCAGCATCTACCTTTCTTTGCACCTTGACCGTGGCTCGCCGAACTGGGACATCGTCACCATGAACAACGGCTCCTGCATCCTGTCAAGGGACAACCTGAACCTTGCACCTGGCAGCGAGGGTGTCTTCAGGGTTTTCCGGCTGAACTCGACATGCTTCAACATAGGCAACAACTCGATAAGGCTCGACCTGAGGAACCTCGGCTACAATGCGCACATCCACCCCGGCACGTTCCTGCTGATCAACTACAACCAGACAGACGCTCCGGAGATGCTTGCGTGGGAGCATTCTGAAAGGCTTTATTTCGACAACATCAACAGCACAGAAGGGGGCACCGGAGCTGGCGCCGGCCCATGGGTGATAAGGCCGTTCCACATCCCGACAGAGGCCACGAACATAAGCGTCTCGATACAGGTGGCAGGGAGGGGCATCAGGGATTACACCGCTAGCTGCACCCCGTCGAGAAGGTTCTGGGGGTGGGGCAGCAACCACTGCATGCGTGATTATGATTACATCATCTTCCTTAACAGCGGCACGCCCTTCGACAGCGATGACAATCCGGTCTCAAGCCCTCTCTATTCCTACTCTCCGTCACAGACAGCGCCGTACATAATAAACGGTACGAACCTGGTCGCTGTCTACTTCAACAATTATGAGGACACTGTCTGGGGGCAGGGCACTGAGCTGGTCTACTCCGACCCGATCAACAATGCCAGCGGCTCATCATATGTCGAGGTCAATTATTCGTCACCGCCTGCGCTGCCTTACGGCGTCATCGAGATAAGGCGTGTCGAGGATTTCGGCGGCGTGCCCAACTACACCAAGGATACGAGCTTCTCTTTTCCTGCCGAGGCTGAGGGGGTGAGCAGCGTGTTTGTGCATCCTGTCGAGCAGTATTCATACATCACAGAGGTGTATTCTGACACCGGCTTCCCGCCGGGCAACAGGGTCTTCCAGTCCCCTGCTTCGAGGGCCGTGCCGAGCGACATATACGTGCCGCTCTGGACCCTGGACCGCACGCCTCTTATGCCTAACTATGAGAGAATTGTTGAAGCCTCCTGGAATGAGGTCCTTCCGAACTCCACTGTGGACTATGGTTTCTACATAAAGGGCTTTGTCGGCTACGGTGAGGTCTTTGCCGCCTGGGGAGAGGCGGTCGACGATGCCGTCGCGCGTCTCCAGCAGGTGCTCGGCTCCTATGTGAACGCTTCTGACATAGTCATCGAGAACACGACCATGGCGGGCGTCCCGTCATTGTGGGGACCTGCTGTAGCAGAGGTGAGGGTGTGGGATTAGGAAGGTGTATTTCATGAGGTTTTTCCATAAGGGGAACAGGAAGGGGATATTCTTCACGTTGATAGCGGTGAGCCTCCTCGGGATAATACTCTTCAGCTATACTGTCACGTATTCCTACTCCCTGCAGGAGAAGTCCACCATCATAGAGACCAGGGTCGACACCATGAACCGTTTCCTGCACAGCGTCGACGCTGACATGGAGAATGCAATATACATCTCAGGGTATAGGGCGATAGTTGGGCTGACTGATTTCGTCACCCTGAACGGCACGTATGTCTCCAACACGACTGATGCGCTGGTGGAGCTTTTCATTAACGGCACTGTTGAGGGGTATAACTCGTCGTTGATGATGAACAACACTTTTCCCCATTGGATAGATAAGATAGGGGAGAAGGGCGCTGAGATAGGAGTGAACCTGACTGTCAACATAACTTCTGTCTCTGTCTACCAGACATCGCCCTGGAGCGTAAGGTTTGTCGTGGAATCTTCCATCAACCTCACCGACCAGACGTCGACCGCAGAGTGGTACAAGGAGAAGTCGCTGTACTCTGATGTGTCCATACTCGGCTTCGAGGACCCGTGGTATGCGCTGCACACCAACGGCATGATAATAAAGAGGATAAACCAGACGGTTTATGACGGGAATTTCACTGTGGGCAATGACACCTCCAATCTGCACGACCATGTCGCGAAGACCTACTACATCGCCTTCAACGCGTCTCCTGATTTCCTCATGCGTTTCGAGAACAACCACAACGCGAGCATCTACGGCATAGAGAGCATGGTGAACAAGACAGAGATCCTGAACTACTGCTCGCTCACTGCCAGCTCCGTCGACACGCTCTGCTGGAGGCGCTCTTCAGCGGCCACGTGGAGCGTGAATGACATGAATGACACCAACTTCAAGATAGACAACGAGACGAACGATGCAGGCATCGGCAGGATAGAGAGGTACGGCGTCGAGGATGTGATATACTGATGGCAAGGGCTATAAGGACTGATCGGCGGATGGGGAAGAAAGGCCAGGCGGCCACAGAATACCTTCATACATATGGCTGGATATTTCTTTCAGTCCTCATGCTTTCAGGGGTCATGGTGTATTATAGCGTGTCGAGGGCGCAGTATCTTGTGCCTCTTGAGTGCAGGTTCCTTTCAGGTCTGAAGTGCCTCGATGCTGATGTTGATGATACCCTGCTCTCATTGGTCTTGGTCAATGAGTTCGGTTTCACCATGAGCAACATCACTATGGCTGTCAGCGGCACGTGCAACAGCACGGCGAACACGACAGATGGCAACATATACGGCAATCTCAATGTCCTGCTCGCGAACCAGCAGGCCACGTATGTGTTTGATTGCCAGAACCTCACCAATATGAGGCTCACTGAGCTGATGATTGTCAATTATAGGGTCTTGGATACTGGCCAGGACCATGTGAAGGTGGGAAAGCTCGAATACTCTCCAACAGGATAGAGTTTTTCACCAAAACCTTTTTAAATACTGCAATATTGGTTTTATAAATACGGTGGTTTAATGGCGGGAAAAAAGAGCGTGATTGAGACAGGCGTAGATAAACTGGTCAGGCTTATCAGCGAAAGGAAGAAGATTTCTGTCAAGGATGCCGCCAAGGAGCTTGGTGTATCTGTCTCTAGCGTTGAGGACTGGGCTGATTTTCTTGAGGAGGAAGGCATCATCAGCATACAGACCCAGTTTGCCACTGTCTATCTTGTCGAGAAGAAGATAGGCAAGAAGGAGCTCGAGGAGAAGGTCAAGGCGGTCAGGGAGGAGAAGGATGAATTCATGAAGCGCGTCGAAAGCTCGATAAACGCGTTGGCCAGGGACCGTGAGGAGATCAAGCTGATAGACGGCGAGTTCAAGCAGATCAAGGACTTGCTTGAGAGCAATTTCTCCAGGCTGCATAAGAAGCTGGAGAAGCTAGAGGACTTCAGGAAGTCGCATAGGACTATAGAGCTTAAGCGCAAGGGGCTCGAGGACGATTACGGGAAGAAGATCAAGGAGATGGAGGACAAGCTGAGGAAAGAGCAGAAGGAGTACCATGACTTGCTCGATTCCCTGGACCAGGAGCTTGAGCAGATAAAGAAGGAGCGTGAGAGCCTTACCCAGATGCGGGCTTCTGAGAAGGAGCTGCAGTCGAAGGTCGGCGAGATAAACAGGATGCTTGAGCAGGTGAAGAAGGAGATAGACAAGGAGAACCAGCAGATATCTGTCGATGAGGAAAGGCTCAAGAGGTCCGAGGGTGTTGCGAAGAGGATAAAGCAGGAGATGGAGTCTGATTCTAAGGGGCTGGAGGAGATTTCCCGCCAGGTCAAGGTTTCGCGCAAGGAGCTTGAAGCCCTTGAGAAGGAGTTTGTCAAGGACCTTGACAGCCTCGGCAAGGGGGACCTAGAAAAGATAGGATCTTACAAGGACAGCAAGCAGCTGATTGACAAGTTCAAGAGCTTCTTTGAGCAGAGCAAGGAGGTCGACAAGCTCATCCAGGGCGCTGAGAAGGAGGAGGATGAGCTCAGCGAGCATTTCGGGAAGCTCATTAAGAAGGCGCAGGCCTTCAGCGTGATGACATCCGCGCCCGAGGTGAAGAAGGAGATCGAGGACCTTCGCAAGGAGCTTGAGGCTATAGAGTCCAAGAAGGCGTTGCTTGCGTCCCAGCTCAAGAAGCTCAGGGCGGTCGTCCGTTCAGTTGTCAAATGATGCTGTGGGTTCGGTAGGCGTCGCGTATCATTTTTTCCGTGGAAAAGAGGTTTGGTCAAAATGTCGAAAAAGAGGGTGAAGATGAGTTTCAAGGTCAAGGCTGGTGCTACAGGCCCTTCTTCGAAAGGGAAAGGCGCATCGGTTTCTAAGAAGGAGGGTGTGATCGACAGCTACAGCTTCAAGTCGCTGAACATACCTGTCAATGTCACGATAACCAGGGGCAAGGATGATTATGTCCCCATCTACGACCTCAACATAGCTGCGATAAGCAAGAACACTCTGATCATACTGGAGAAGATCAGGGAGGAGCTGGTCAAGGCTGTGAATCTGGGGATGGTCGACATAAGGGACACCAGGCAGAGAGGTGTCATTGAGGACAGGTTCTCTGAGACCATACTCAAGCTCATAGGGAAATACTTCCCTGACGCAACCGAGGCAGAGAAGAACTACATGACTACTTACCTCATCCAGAGGAGCCTCGGCATGGGCACTATAGAGGTGCTCAACGACGACCTCTATCTTGAGGAGATCGTGATAAACTCCGCGAAGGAACCCGTCTGGGTCTATCATAAGGTGCATGGGTGGCTCAAGACCAACGTGAACGTGGCGAGTGAGGACCAGACAAAGCACTACGCAGTCACTATCGGCAGGAAGGTGGGCAGGCAGCTCAGCATACTTGAGCCTCTGCTTGATGCGCACCTGGCAGAGGGCGACCGAGTCAACGCGACGCTCTTCCCTATATCCACTGCAGGGAACACCCTGACGATAAGGCGTTTCTCGAGGGACCCCTGGACAATAACCCATTTCCTGGAGTCTAAGACCATAAACACAGAGGCTGCTGCCCTGATATGGATGGGCATCCAATACGAGCTCAGCGCAATCATCGCGGGAGGCACTGCATCGGGCAAGACCTCTACGCTGAATGTTCTTGCTAATTTTTTCCCGCCAAATCAGAGGATTATATCCATTGAGGACACTAGGGAGCTTCAGCTCCCTAAGTTCCTCCATTGGGTCCCTCTGTCGACGAGGCTCCCGAATGTTGAAGGGAAAGGTTCCATAGAGATGGGAGACCTCCTCGTCAATTCGCTGAGGATGAGGCCGGACAGGATACTTGTGGGTGAGGTCAGGCGCAGGAGGGAGGCGGAGACGCTCTTCGAGGCGATCCATACAGGCCACTCCTGTTATGCTACTTTCCACGCGAACGACGCGAGGGAGACTATAAACAGGTTCACGAATCCGCCCATCGACGTCCCCAAGACGCTGATGCCTGCCATATCGATGATAATAATCCAGTTCAGGAACAGGAGGACTGGCTTGAGGAGGACTTTCCAGGTCGCGGAGATACTCCCTGACTCGTCCGCCAATGTCCTTATGCAGTACGATCCTAAGAGGGACATAATGTCCAATAGGGGCAAGTCCCGCTCATTGTACAATACATTGGAGATGTTCACAGGCAACACGCCCCAAGAGATCAATAAGGATATCGCTGAGAAAGAGACTGTCCTGAAATACCTTGTCAAGCAGCAGATCAAAAGCATAGACGATGTCGGCAGCATTATGGCCAAGTACTACACCGACAAGGAGAATGTTATGGGATATGTCAGGTCGAACAGGCCATTTTTCAAGCAGCAATCCAAGAAAGAGTGATGGTTCCAGGTTGATATAATGTATTTTGATATATTTTACAAGAAGGTCGCAAAGAGTATGCCTGGGCTTAGCTTCAAGCTCCAGCAGGCAGGCATGCCTGACACCGCGGTAGAGTTCATAAAGAAGACCTTCTTCTCCGCATTCTACCTGACGACAGGGATAATGATAACCGTCGCCCTTCTGCTGAGCAAGATTGACATAAGCGTCTTCTTCGCCGTTCTGCTGTTCCCTGTGCTCCTGTTCATGATGTTCCTGTATTTCGTGAAGCTGCCTGACATGAAGATACTGCGCATCGAGAGGGAGATAGACAGGGAGATAGTGTATGCCGGCCGTTATCTCATCATCGAGATGGAGTCAGGGATATCCATCTATGACTCTTTCAAGTACGTGGCCAACAACTATCCTGTGATAGGGAAATACTTCAGGAACATCGTGGAGGACATAGACCTCGGCACGACAATCGATGACGCGCTGAACAGGGCTGTTGAGCTCACTCCTTCCCAGAACTTCAGGAGGGTGCTTTGGCAGATAATAAACTCCATGACCACCGGCGCTGATGTCGCCACATCCCTTAACACGGTGATAGAGCAGATTGTGAGGGAGCAGAGGATAGAGCTCAACGAGTACGGCAGGAAGCTGAATCCCATCGCGATGTTCTACATGATCGTGGCTGTCATCCTGCCTTCCATAGGCATAACCATGTTCGTGATACTTGTCTCGTTTTTGTCGATAAAGCTGACGCTTTCGACGCTCATCATGATAGCATGCATGATGGGTTTTGTGCAGTTCCTGTTTTACACTGTCGTGAAGAGCTCGAGGCCTTCGAGCCAGTTTGAGGAGTGAGCAGTTAATGGTGAATGTAAATACTGAAGACTTCTTGAAGGGGATCAAGAAAGAGGTAGGGAGGAAGCGCAGCCCTTTAGACAGGATCATCTATTCGTTCAGGCACAGGGCCGAGGAGAAGCACAAGAGGAAGGTCGCACTGAAGCAGATGATGGAGAAGGCCGGGCTCCGCACGAGCCCTTCTTATGTCCCCCGTATGCTTTTCATCTTTTGTATCATCGTCAACATATTCATAACGATTTATGTGGTGGACAGGTTCTATGATATCCTGCGTTACAACTTCGCGTTCATAGCAGTGACCCTGGCGGTGATATGGGTCTTTATTTTTATGGTGGTTCTCTTCGCGATCTGGCTGCTGTTCTACTTGAGCCTTGACGTGATGATATTCAAGAGGCGCCAGAAGCTTGAGGAGGTTCTGCCTGACTTCATGCAGCTTGCCAGCAGCAACATAAGGGCTGGGATGACCATAGACCAGGCATTGTGGTTCGCTGTCAGGCCTCGCTTCGGCGTTCTTGCGACCGAGATCGAGGAGGTGGCCAAGAGGACCTTTGCCGGCGAGACTTTGGACGCGGCTCTCATGCACTTCGTCAGCAAGTATGACTCTAAGGTCCTTGAGCGCTCGATGAACCTCCTGATAGAGGGTGTCAGGGCTGGCGGTGAGATCGGCGACCTGCTGAACAAGATATCTGAGAACATCCAGGAGACCAACCTGATGAGGAAGGAGATGGCCGCCAACGTGACGACCTATATAATATTCATAACCTTTGCGACGCTGTTCGCAGCTCCGTTCCTTTTCGGCATGGCCTACCAGCTGATAATAGTCATCCAGGAGGTCTTTTCAAGGGTGGACATAACTCCGGGCACTGCCGCTGGTTTCCCTGTCATGATAACCAAGGGGGTCATCTCGACAGGGGATTTCAAGACTTTTGCTATAGTCTCTTTGATGATAACTTCCTTGTTCTCATCTATGATAATCTCTGCGATAAAGAGGGGGAATGTGAAGGCAGGCCTGAAGTACATACCTATCTTCATGATATGCTCGATCCTGCTTTTCTTGATAGTCATCAAGGTCTTCAGCATGTTCACAGCGGGGTTCTTCTAATGACCTGCACAAGCATTGAAACGTGTGATGCTGCCCCTTTGCGAGGCGATTCTGCAAACTCTTCGCGTGCGTCGCGGGGGAAGCCCCCTACGGGGAGGCAGCACCTTTGCCAGAAGAAGTGTTCGCCGAGCACTGGCAGCATCCGCGCCTTGGCGCGAACGTTTCAATGCGGCGCATCCCTGATTTCTTCAAGGCGTTCGCAGGCCGCGATGGAGTTCATAATGACTTACGGCTGGGCTATCCTTGTGGTTGCCGCTGCAATAGTCGCCTTGGCGTATTTCGGTGTCATCAGCCCTGCGAAGTTCCTTCCTGAGTCCTGCACGATATCATCTACCAGCGGAATGGCCTGCCTTGATTTCAAGGTGACTCCTGTCTCTGCGCATGTTCTCCTGATCAACAGCGGTGGCCGTGACATCATCATAAATAATGTGACTGCGGGTGATTGCGTGTATGCTGTTGCTTTTGATATGCCTGATGGGACTTCTCATACCTTCAATCTCACTGGCTGCTCTTTTGGTGCCAAGGGGGGGAAAGTGAAGCTGGATATGCGCGTGGTTTATACTGATTTATACTCCAATTTCGTCAAGGAAGCTGCAGGCACCTTGACTGCGCAGGTATCGTGATTTCCGAGGGTGTAATGTGCTGAGCAAGCGTTCTCTGTCTTCTTTTGCGTTCCGGATACCGGCTATGTCCCGAATCCCTTTTTGATGGTTAAAATTATAACCCGGAACAGCTGTTAGGCTGTTCTGGGGGTGGGGAGTGTTCCCCCACCATGGAGAAAGAGGTTAAGCTGGTTAAAAAGGTTAAGCGTTTGTTAAGGC
>JAHJSS010000029.1 GCA_018830225.1 Nanobdellota archaeon | reverse complement strand
TGTGCGTCGCCGCACATGCTAAGAGGTTAGACATGTAGGAAGCAGGATTGCCTAATCTGTGAAAAACTGGTTGAGCAGCGTGTTGTGGAACTGGCTCGTGACTTCAGGATCTATTGTTATGATGTGTTCTTTCGCCTGCCTGAGCTTGAATTCCTTGTTCATCCTGAAATAGACAGTTCCTTCGATTATCTCCCTCTCGAGGGGCAGTCCTTTGTCCATCATGGATGTGAGCGCGTCTTCGACGATCTCTTTCTGCAGGAATGCCTTCTGGCTTATCGCTTCAGGCTTCATGAATTTCTCGTGAGTGTATAATATGAGGAATACCCTCTGCTCGTCCTTGGACAGCTCTACTGACAGTTTTGCCCTGAGGACCAGCTGCTTGAGCAGGAAGTGGAGCTCATCGACCTTCTCTTCCACCTTGTTGAGGCGGTTGTCGAGCTCGCATATGAAGGTGTTCTGTATCTCCTGTTCACCGGTGTTGCTGTTTATCGCCTCAAGATGGTCATCGATCTCCTGCCGCAGTTTCGAGAGGTCACATCTGAAGTCGTTCAGCTCTTCGACAGAAATAACATCATGCCTCTTCCTAGCGTTGAACAGCACTATGTGTCACCCCCTACATGTCTTCTTGCTTGCTGTATTTTATATACTTTTGTATTCTCTGATGAATAGTTCATGCCGCTGCGATAGCACCTCTCAACGGCTGTATCAACCCGAAACACAGCGCATATTTAAACCTTCCGATTTTTCCCCAGCTTCCGTAATTTCCTTTTATCAAAATAAGCACTTACAAAGCCTGAAAAGATAAAATTTATAAAAGTCAAAAGCATCCAAAACTAAAATGGAATACTCCAAATCCCAGCTCGCAATCGCCCTTTCAAAGCTTGACGTATTTTCTTCGCCGAAACCAGGGCTCGAGCAGTATCCTACTGATTCCGAGATCGCTGCAGAGGTTCTTTGGCAGGCAGGCATGCTGGGCGACATCAAGGGACTGACAATAGCCGACCTTGGCTGCGGCACAGGCATACTCGGCATCGGCGCACTGCTCCTCGGGGCAAAGAAGGTCTTCTTTGTTGACACAGACACCGCGGCCATGGCAGTGCTCGGAAACAACCTGAAAAGAACAGGGATCAAGAAAGAGCAGTTTTCCAGCAGCGCCGCCGTGAGTATGCGCAGGCGCAACGACAGAATGAACACATCCGACAGGGGGATGTCCTGTTTCCGAATCGAAGATTCGGTAACAATTCGTAAATCCACAGGATTTTCGAATCTTACGGGGATGTCGGACATTGACAGAAACATAGAACGCCGAGCCTCACGCGGCGCTGCGGGCGGGATAGCGGTCATTGTCAACAAAGACATTGCTGATTTTGAAGAGTCTGTCGACGTCGTCATCCAGAACCCGCCGTTCGGCACCAGGGAGAGACACGCGGACAGGGAGTTCCTGGAGAAGGCGATCACACTCGCAGGCACGATATACTCATTCCACAAGACAGCCACTTCAGGGTTTGTCCTGAAGTTCGCCTCAGACAATGGCTTTGATGTCACGAGGAGATGGGACTTCGCGTTCCCTCTCAAGCAGACTTTGAAGTTCCACAAGAGGAAGATACAGCGCATCGAGGTGACATGCTTCAGGCTTTCAGAAACGCACCACACAAAGCGTCACAAAACATAAATAAAAGTATTTGTTTAGCTCATTTTAGCAGCGCCGCCGCTTTGGCGTCGGGCAGCAAAGATATGCAGAAACCGGCCGAAGCGGCATGAATGTTCACGGTCGCGCAAGCGATAAAGCCAGGAACACCGCCTGGTTGCCGGAAAAGCATGTTAGCAGCGCAGCGCTGCGATAGTAGAAGCTGAACAAATACAAATAAAACATAAATATTATAAACATGGTTTGATGATATACCTGATAAAAGGGGGGATCGTGAATGAAAAGGCCGCTTATCTGCATGTTAATGTTTGTTCTTCTGCTGGAGATAGTCTATGCCAGCGAGGTCTTCAATGGCGAAGTGAAGGACAATGTCCCTTTCACTGTCAATGACATCACGCACGTGGCAAGATACTACCCTTCTGCAAAGAAGGTCTCGATGCTGGCAGGCACTGACCGTGTTCTTGTCTCTGTGGAGGACTGCGAAGACATAGGTGACCTGAAGTACTGCATCGATTCTGCGGCAGAAGGCATCAATGAGGAGACCGGCGATCCTGCGAGCACCATGCAGCTGCGCGTCCTTCAGTCAGGCCCCGACATAGACATAGACCGTTCCATCTCTGACGACGAGCCCAACCTCAACGAGGAGGTGGTGGTCACTGTCACGCTGACGAACGTGGGGAACGAGCGCGCCACGAACGTGAACTACGAGGACAAGTTTCCCAGCTCGGTGAAGGTTTCGAGCACGTATTACAATGTGATAACCAACGGTGTCAGCTGGGCAGGCAGCCTCAATGTAGGCGCGTCGCAGGTGTTAACATACAAGCTGCGGTTCCAGGAGTTCATAACTTACGAATCGGCTGGCGAGGCCAGTTTCATCTTCAACAACAAGGTCAACAAGGTGAAGTCGAGCACGACCACCTTCGAGGTGCAGAAGCCGTACAAGATATCGGATTCCATATCTGCTAAATCTATCGACCTGGGAGAGGAGATAACATACTCTCTCAAGATGAACAATACTGACGCCACCCAGGACCTGACCATCAACAAGGTTGATATAACTCTCCCTGAAGGTTCGGTGGTCTCTTACAGGGACATGGGCCTTGACGCTGTCGGGAACAAAGTCAGTTATTCGGGTAAGATATCGGGGGCGGGATCGAAAGAGCTCTCTTTCAGGTTCAAGTCATCTAAAGTGACGCAGGGGAAGCTCGTCGCAGATGTCGACCTGCGGGTCGGCACTAAGAGCTTCTCAGAGAAGTTTGAGCATGATGTCGGGTTCGGCGTCTCAGAGATAGTCCCTGAGATCACGTTCAGCCCTGAGACAGTCAAGGGCGGCGGCGAGCTCGAGATAGAGGCGAAGATAACCAACAACGGAGAGGATACTGTCTCAGACATATCGCTCGACATGACGGGCGACATTGTCGAGCCTCGTGGCTGGAGGAAACTGGAGCTTGAGCCTGGCAAGAAGCATTACGCGTTCAACAAGATCACCAATGCTCCGGCGAGTGACGAAGAGAAGACCTATTTCATAAAGCTCAGCGGCAGTTACGCGAGGGCGTCAGGGAAGACCATGAAGTTCGAGGCGACCAAGGAGGTCACCGTGCTCCCGCAGGAGAAGCTCGTCGAGATGTCTCCTGTGTTCAAGGTGGACGGCAAAGAGGTGAATGTCACCTTGAGCATCAAGAATGTCGCGCCTTACAAGATATCTTATGTCTCCTTGATCGACACGTTCCCTAAAGGGTTCCAGGCGATTGCGGGCAGCAGGGACATAGACATCGAAGAGCTCGGCATCGGCGAGGAGAGGACAGCATACTCCTATGTAGTGAAGGTGCCTGATGATTACAAGAAAGACACTTTTGAGATAACCCACATCTTCAACGGCCTCAACAAGGATGAGGAGAAGATAATGACCGAGAAGAAGTCGACAGTAGTCATAGGAGCTGCTGCTGGATCAGGGGCTGGAGAAGATGAAGAAGCAGCGGCGGATGTTGGTGAGGCAGATAACACCACAGGTGAAGAAGGTCCTGTTGCAGCTGAAGAAGACGGTGTAGAGAAGCCAGGGATTTTCTCAAGGATGTGGCGCTGGATAAAAGGGCTTTTCTCCAAGGATCCTGCAGAAGAAGATAAGTTTGAGTGAGCAGTATCATATAAAAATAAGAAAAGATTAACCGAGCGCTTGCTCAGTGATCAGGCTTTGGCCTGTATTGGTCCACCAGGGAGTCGAGGACGAACTTCGCCTGGTGGAATATCGCATTTACAAATATGCGCCCTACAACCCTTTTTTTATTCGGGTCGGCCATCACGCCGCCTTTCCCGTCAGATTGTGTCACAGAGCAGGGGGCAACGTGGTCACGGTTGCCGATCCTCTGGCACAGGAAGTTGTAGTTTCCGACTGCTTCGAGCACGCCGTCCCTTTCTGTGGGATTTTGGATGATGTACTTCACGAGCTTGTCCTCGCCGCGCGCGTCCTTCTCGAACACCTCATTGGAGGGGGGAAGGGCTGCGTAGTCGACAAAAGGCAAGCCAGGCAGTAGTGCTGCACATGTCCTATCACCATCACGTTCCATCGCATAAATGTCGTCGCTGTCTATGACCAAGATGCCATACATTCTGGCTGGCGGCGTCTGCTGCCCTGGCTCTGCTTTGTTCTCTTGCCCGACAGGCCTGACAGCCTCTCGCGATAGCCTAAGTGTAGTAGGTGTAGTAGGCTGTCGGCCATCGCACCAGTTAAGGTATCTGGCGAATGCCTGGCCGACATCCTCGTCCATGAGTGCAACAAGGGAATTCAGGTCAGGGAACACTATCTTGTTCCACCTCCCGACCAGCGCCTTGATAGACCACATAGCGTGGAGCATCTCATCCAGGCCTGTGCCTCGAGCCAAAATAGCAACATCTGCCTGACGTGCATCTTCCAGGTCATCATACAACCTTCCCAGCACACGAGGTAGATCTTTGCCAAACAACGCCTGCACCTGCTGCTCAAGCTTTGGGTCGATTGCCCTGATGACCTCGAGCGTGGCCTCATCCGGGAGTGACTCAAGCCTGTAGCTGATGCTGCATTTCCCTGGCTCCATTGTTCCTGGCCAGATGGTTGTCCTGGCATCCAGCTTTACGTAAGGCGCGATGATGGGTACCACTTTGGGTGCCACTTCAGGGATGTAGAACTTAGGGATGCGAACGACCTGCCTGGTAGGGCTGTAGTCAGGTTGGCTCGCCACCCAATACTCTGATGTGGCTGTGACGATGCTTCTCCAAGCAGCTCTCCTCGGGCTTTCCTTGGCTGGAAAAGGTGACCTGGCTTCAATCTCTGCAGCCATCCTGTCAAGATCTTCTGGAGAGAGGTGGCATGATTGGCCATCTCCAGGCGCAGGGGGCAAAGGCGGCAGTCTGAAACCCGTCGGCGATTGTGCAGCATCTGCAGCATCCGCTGCCACTGCTGACCTTGCCTCCCCAAAAACAACAACATCTACTCTTGCCTCTTCTGCAACAGGCAACGATCCTGCTTCTGTGCCTTGTGCTTTGGCTGCCAAGGCTGTTCTGGCTGCGATATTCTCTGGTGAACCAAAGACATTCTCTGGCAGGACAGCACGGCCTCCGACAACAACGCATTTCTCTCTCTCTTCTGGGGTTACATCTATAAATTTAGGCGACGGAGCACTTCCTTCAACACTGCATTTCTCTTCCTGCGCTCCGCCAGCGCTTCTGTCTGCAGTTCCATTACCATTTCCTTCTGACATTTTAATTACCTCCCTCCTCAGTTCCATGCTCAATCATGATCAGTTCTGCCAATACCAGGGCAGCGGCCTGTTCGGCTTATCAGGCAAGGCATCTTCTGCCATGTCCCAGAAAGTGTCCCTGGGGGCGTATTTTATCTTGCCGTCATCTGCCTTGATAGGCACATAACTCTGGGCTTCAACATTTGGTGTGTATACATCTGTTTGGTTACTCATCTTATATCACTCTCAACACTTTGTATCTGATTGTTAAAGCTCGGTACATATCACTGCCTTTGGGCAGTTTCGCTTACCGAGGTTTAACACAAAAAATACCCTGGCCTTTAGGCAGGGGATTTTTTATTTGCCTAAAACACCCTCTGTCTAGCCACCCCTACAAAATAGTAAGAAGCACAAAATATATATTTTTAGATTATACATTATATATCGACATAATAATATAATCTTACATAACATTTAAATACAAGCTTAGCTCTCCAGGCCTCATGGACCGTAAGATAGTCAGATTAGGGCAGTCGACCCTTGTCGTCTCGCTGCCGTTGAAATGGGTCAGGAAGCAGAACCTCAATCCAGGCGACTCTGTGAAGGTCGATGAGACAGCTGACAAGCTCCTCATCTCAGGGGAAGGGAAGGCAGAGCAGAGGAAAACCCATCTTGATGCGCACGATGCAGGGGTGCTTTCGCGGAGGATGCTCGCCGCCATCTACAAGGCAGGCTACGACATCGTCGAGGTAGAGTTCAAGCACCCATCTGAGATAAAGGACATCGAGGCAGCGGTCGACCTGGAGGCGGTCTCGTTCGAGATAGTGAGCATGGGCAAGACCTCTTGCACCATCCGCAGCATATCAGAGGCTACAGAGAAAGAGTTCCAGGATCTTCTTCATAGGACAGTCTTCATCCTGCAGACCATGAGCAACGACCTTCTCGAAGCTGTCAAGGAGGACGACCTCGCCAGGATTAAAGAGATTAAGAAGCTTGAGAAGACCAACAATAAATTGACGCATTTCTGCAGGCGGTCATTGAACAGGTCAGGCTATGCCCAGCCTGAGAAGACAGCGGTGATGTACACCATCGTCGAGCAGCTAGAGAACGTCGCTGACATGTACAAGTTCCTTTGTCTTGACCTTGAGAAATATTCAAGCAAGAAGGCAAGCAAAGACGTTATTGAGTATTTTGAGCTGGTCAACAGCGCGATAAACGACTTCTGTTCGCTTTTCTTCGATTATCGCTTGGACAAGGCAAAAGAGTTTGCAGTGAAAAGGAAGAACATTATCACAAAGGGCTTCTCCATATTCGAGAAAAAGAACTCGGTCAAGGATATCGTCGTGACGCATCATCTTCTTGGCATAACCAACAGCGTCTTCGACATCCTGGGGCCGCTGATAGCGTTGAGGCTGGACTAGAGCAGTTGCGCTTCCAATACGTCTGATATCTGTCCCTCTATCTCATCCAGCACTTCGGTCTCTTTGAAGAACGGCGCATCTTTCTGGCGGTCCAGAAACCCTGCCAGCCGTGCCCCGAGGAGTTCCATCGCTGCATTATGGAGCCAAACGACCTTCCGTGGCGTCGTCAAGAGCTGAGCCATATGCTCCATGCTGCGGGCGGTCGGCGCCCCAAAAACGCAGTTCATCCCATGGTGATGTGCATACTGCTTGGCCTGCTCTGCATAGGAGACGAACTCATCCATCAATGCTGCAAGCCGTGATACATAGACCTGCGAGAACTCGTCGACATACTGTGCAGGGTCCTTCCACGCAGACACATTCATACCGCCAGCATGCAGCCTCTCGAGCCAGATGTGCATCGAATGGAGGTCATCGACGATGTATGCCATCTGCATATAGGAGCGTGTCGGGGAGGCGCAGATGTATGTGGCGTAGTAGTCCCATGGCTCCCTACCTTGCTCAATTGCAGAGCGCATTACGAGCCTCTGCTGCGTATCCGGCTGAAGCCTATTGCCTCCTGCCTGCAGCAGGAACAGGTCATCTATCTGCGGGATGTCGAATCTCGGCGTGAAGTCGAACGCTATGGTCTTGCCGTCCCTCACTCCGCGGTTCCTCGTGTACTCGTCGCTGAGAAGCCTTGCGTGTACGCGTCTTTCCTCACGCAACATCCAGCCATACGCCTCCTCATAGACATCTAGGAATTGCGAGGGGTGTTCTATGCCTGCCAGTTTCCGCATACGTTCATCGTCATGGAGGTGCAGCGACTTTATGAGCTTCAAGCAGTCATAGTTGTGCTCTATGTCCTCATCGGAAAGCCCTGGAAAATCAGGCCTCAGGCAGGCAACTCTCCTCCTTTTGACCTCTTCTACAACGTCAGCATCAAGTATCTCAGGAAGGTCCTGATATATCATTAGCTTCTCATCCATCGCATCCTCAAGGAGAGATTCAAGCTCCTGTTGGGAACGTCCGTCGGTGTTGGCTAATTCATATATCGTCGGGGAGACCATCTCGATGTCGAGCACGCGGCCTTCGCGCCGGTAGATCTCTGCGACGCGTCTTCCGCGCTGCTTCAGCTCCCTCATTATCCTCTCTTCCATCATCGCGCTCCATTCATCAGGGCAGGTCTTCTCGACGACCTTCATCGCGAAAGGGATGCGTACAGGGTAAGAGTCATCGGCAAGCCTTTGGGCTACGCGCACAGTAGATCCGCCACGGCCATACTGGAGTATGTTTACTGGGTCAAGGGTTCCTGGCCCGAATCTCTGCTCTGCGCCAGGGGAATTCTGCTCTTTTGGATCAACATAGCGGTCAGGTCTGCGCTGACTCATGACCACACGCAGATGGTCAGGATCCATTTTTCTGGACCTGAGGAATTCGTCCTGTTCTGCCTCATCAAGAAATACGCGGGGATTCCTGCCGCAGTCTGTTATTATCATTCTACCATTAAGCCCACGCCGCAGCAGTTCAAGGACTATCTCTACCTGGCCTTCGCTGTCGAACATGAGCATGCCATCTTTTTCATGCATTTTAGCCACCAAAATAGCCTTTCCTTTTTAAATCTTTCTATTTTTCACCACTAGTAAGTAGTTAAAAAATCCGCGCCAGCAACATTTATAAACCACCCCTAACTCCCTGTATAAATCGCATTTAATGGGGGTATATAATGGAGATCAATGTTCTTGAGGAATCGAAAAACAGGCTTGTTGTTGAGATTAAGGGTGAGGGCCATACCCTCTGCAATGCCCTGAAGTCAGAGCTGTGGAAGAATAAGAAGGTCAAGGTTGCTGGTTACAACATATCGCACCCTCTTGTCGGTGTACCTAAGCTCGTGATAGAGGTGGAATCCGGCGACCCTAAGAAGATTCTTGCGGATGCTGTCAAGAGCGTCAAGAAGGACGCAGATGAGTTCCTGAAATCATTCTCCAAGGCAGTCAAGTAAAGATGCGCAAGGAAGACGGAAAAAGACTTATTGAACTCGCGCGAAAGTCTATAGAATCATACTTCTCAAAGAAGGATATAAATCTCGAGACATACAAGAAGTTCAGCGACAAGCAAGGGGTATTTGTCACGCTTCACAAGAAAGGTGAGCTGAGGGGCTGCATAGGTTTTCCATACCCTATTTATCCTCTTTACCAGGCGGTGTTTGAGGCTGCTCGAGCTGCTGCGTTCGAGGACTGCAGGTTCCACCCAGTGGAGCAGGGCGAGCTCAAGGACATCGACATCGAGGTCTCTGTGCTTACAGTGCCTGAGGAGATTGCCTCAGACCCGGAGGACCTGCCCAAGCACATCAAGATTGGCGAGGACGGCCTGATTATCAAGGGCCCGTCAGGCTCAGGTCTTCTTCTTCCGCAGGTGTTCACAGAATATCATTGCACTCCTGAGCGCGCATTGGAGATGACCTGCCAGAAGGCAGGGCTTCCAGAAGATGCGTGGAAGAACAGGAAGAACAAGGTCTTCAGGTTCCAGGCGCAGGTATTCAGCGAGTGACTATTCCTGCCGATACTCGCAGGGGATTTCCTTCTTAGGTTTATATCCGCAGAGCGCCCTGGCCCCTTCGACGATGCCGCATGCTGCAAACATCGGAGTGACTCCTACAAGCGTGTCTATCCCCATCCTTGGAAGGTCTGATTCTATATGAATGACATCAGACAACTCCTGACCTATGCCAAATATCAGCATGCAGCTTCCTGCCGCAGCTCCCACTGCAATCGGCACGTATGACAAAATAGTATTCACATATGATTTCATCCTTGTCTAACCCCCAACACCTCTCAGCTGACCAGAGAAACATAACTCAATTATAAAACTTACTTTCCGAACCTTCTTTCCCTGTCCATATAGTCATTGATGCACGCGATAAGGTCCTCTTTCTCGAACTCTGGCCAGGTCTTCTCCAGGAAGAACCATTCCGAGTACCAGCTCTGCCACACAAGGAAATTTGAGGTGCGGTGGTCGCCGCCTGTCCTTATTATCAGGTCTGGCTCGTGGTCCATGTAGAGGTTCCTGTTTATCATCTCTGCGTCGATGTCCTCTGGCTTTATCTCTCCTGCCTCTAGCTGCCTGCCTATCTTCTTGACAGCGTCGATGAGCTCTTCCCTTCCGCCGTATGCCATCGCGAAATTGATGAAGTACTGGTCATACTCTTTTGTCGCTTCCATGAGCTCGAGCATCTTCTGGTAGACCTCTTTCGGGAATAGGTTTATCCTTCCTATGAACCTGACGCGTATCTTGTTTTCATGGATTGCCTTGTTGTTCTTCGCATCTTCAAAGAATTCCAGGAATACCTTCATGAGGTAATCGAACTCTTCTTTTGGCCTGTTGAAGTTCTGCATAGAGAAAGCGTAGAGCGTGAGTTCCTTGACGTCGAGTTCTTTGCACCACTCGAACAGCTTCTGGACTTTATCTGCTCCCCACTTGTGCCCCATCCATGGCTTGGCCATCAGCCTCTTCGCGAACCTGCGGTTACCGTCAAGGATTATGCCTATGTGTTTCGGCGTATTTTTTTGGTCCGGCATATCGCATCAGGCTCCAGTAACTGCGAAGCATTTATAAAGTTTTTTGATAACCTGCTATGCTGATGGAAGAGGAAGAGCTGATAAAAGAGGCTGAACAGGCCCTGCGCGAGCTTGAGAAGAAACACACGCGCCCAGGCACTGAGAAGATCAAGAAGAGAGAGAATGGGCGGCCCAACCCTTTCGCTTACCTGCTCGTGCTCGTCCTTCTCCTGCTGATCATAATGATGGTCGTGCCGTATTACGGCATAAAGATAGATCCTGTCCCGAAGGATGTTCCCACTCTTGCTGAAGTCATGCCTTATGGCATCTCTATTCTTGCCAATGATACTGCCGGAATACCTGGAGGGTCAAGGGCTGATTTCCTGAGGCTGATCATGCCTTCTCATCAGTCAGTGCGCAACATGGCCGCGAGGATAGCCACTGCCAGCTGCAGGGAGAGCGATGTCTGCTATGCGAAGGCCATCTTCTATTTCGTGAGGGACAATCTCCATTATGTCGGTGACCCCCCAAACAATTATCTTGAGAGCCCTTTCGAGACGCTCTACTCAGGAGGCGCTGACTGCGACGGGCTCGCCATACTGCTTGCAAATCTTGAGATGGCTGTAGGCATACCGATAAGGTTCGCTTTCATCCCTGACCATGTCTATGTCCAGGTGAAGATTGATGATGCCCCTAAGAAGTACAAGGAGGAGGACGGGTGGATATCCCTTGACCCTACCTGCAACGACTGCGAGTTCGGCGAAGTGCCTTACTCTACCCTCAACAAGAGGAAGGAGTTCTTGTATACCTGAGCAGCACCACCGCTAATAGCGTGTCTGCGCAAAAAGAAGCAGATTCGGGCTGAATCAACCCTCCACCTTTACGTATATTGCGCAAGCAACAACCAGCACATATCCAGGTTGCAGCCTAAATAAGCATAGCTGCGTGGTGCTGGTTCAAGCTTTGTTTCGAGCTTGCTCGAAACCCAGTGCCTACGGGGAAAACGTGGCTTGACACCCAACAAACCCAGGTTTGCGCGCGATTCTGTCTATAAACCATCGTTGTACAATACAACAAAAAAACATCAAAATAAACCCTAAGTTGTATCATACAACCAAAAGATTTAAATAATACCACCACGTTGTACAATATGATGGATGAAAAAGAACAGATATTGAGAGAGAATTTCGAGGAATACTTCTCATCTGCAGAAGAAGAGCTCAAAAAGAACAAATTCAATTCTGCAACAACACTGTTCTTCAAAGCGATATGTGCCGGTATTGACCTGTTTCTCTTGAAGAAAGAGGGTGAAGTGCCCTCTTCACACACCCACAGGTTCAGGATTGTCCAAGACAGGCACCCTGAACTGTATGCGATAATAGACAAGGACTTCCCGTTCTATCAGGACAGCTACACCAAGAAGATGGATGAGGAAGCCGCGGAGATGATGAGAGAAGATGCTGAAAGGATTAAAGAGCTCTCTGAAGAAAGAAAGCAAGGACAAGGAAATATTTGACATCGTCATTTACGGCTCTGCAGTCAAGGGAAAGGCAAAGCCGAACGACGTAGACATAGCAGTCATATTCCGTTCAGGATCTTTGAGAGAGAGACTTGATAAAGTACAGAGGATAAAAGAAAGACTAGACACGGATCTGAAAGTCGACATGAAAGGGCTCCTGCTCGAAGAGCTTTTCAGACCAGAGTTCTTCGGGAAGACAGGAATATTTCTGGAGGGCTTCAGCGTGTTTGATGACAAACCATTCTCGAAGAAGATAGGCTTTGAGGGCAGCACCCTTTTCACGTACAGCCTGAAGGACAAGTCCCACACAGAGAAGGTTAAGTTCAATTACATATTGAGCGGGCGAGGGAAAGAGGGACTGATCAAGCTCCTCGAAGGAAAACACATAGCGCCAGGAGTCATAGAGATCCCGATCAGCAATTCTGACGAGTTCACACAATTACTCCAACGGCACAACATTGACTTCAAGAAGAAGAACATGCTGAAGCAGGCGTGAAAAAAGACCCTTATTTTATCTTGTTCTTAATATCCGCTGCGACTCCCTTTCCTGGATCAGCAGTTCAAATATCTTGTCAGGGAAGAAATTGTAGTAGAGTTGTTCATCTATCTTCACGAAGTTCCATGTTTTTATCGATTCCCTGTCATCTGCCATCTCATCTTCGATGTCGTCAAGTTCTTTGAGGTCAGAGATGATGTGGCCTGTTATTATGTTGGGTGTTTGGAGGTTTACCCAGCCTCCTGTTGATGTCTTGTGTCTTACAAGTTTTGTCGCGATCTTCTCTTGCGGGCTTCGCATCTTTGTCTCGATCAGGAGCAGGAAGCCCATCCCTCCATAGACCATCGGGTTGCTGTATGCGGATAAGGCGAGGATGATCTTTTTCTGCAGCAGGTTCTTTATCCGTTCCATAGTCTGCTTTGCTGAAAGGCCTACTTTCAAGGCGAGATCTGTTATTGATTGTCGAGAGTCTATTGCGAGTTCATGCAAGATGCTGATATCCTTCTTATCTGCTTGTTCTCTCTTCGTGCTGCTTTTCATGACTTCCGCAGTATCTTTTCTTTCGTAGAATAATCTGCTGATCTGCGAGAGATCGAACCGCTCTATCTGGGGATGATCAAAATAAGATATAACCTCTTCTATGTTCTCTCTTTTTGAGAAGAACCTGACCAGGAAATCCCATTTTCCACCAGAGAGCGCCACGATCTGCGAGAGGAAAGGATTCTTCAGCATTTGTTGTATGTACCCTTCTTTTTCTTTATGTGCCACGTTGACCTTTATTCCCACACAATATATGTCAAACCCTAGCTTTTGGAAATCAATAAGACAAGTGTGTCCTGTGATGATGCCTTGTTTTTCCAGGCGCCGGATCCTTCTGAAGACTGCGACCTCGCTGATCTTCACTTCTTTTGAGATGCTCTTCAAGGACGATCTCGAATTGCCTGATAATAATTGGATTATCTTCCTGTCTTTGCTGTCTATCTTGTAGAGCGGGGGAGATTTCTGTACGACCCAGTTTATGTAGTTCATAGCCATATTGTTAAGAAATAGGAAATAATATATAAATATTTTGGTGTTTTATTAACTTTTTATTGAAAAAGCATTAAATATTGCCTAAGACATAATAGATAGTATGGCAACTAGAATGAGATTCCCAACACCCTATAGTAAATCAATAATAGGATCGCTCGTTTACTCTAAACGAGACCAGACAGATCCACCTATAGATGTTCCTTTTAGCATCTCAGCAGAGATCAATGAGATCTGCAATCTCAGCTGCACCCACTGCATCCAAAAACGGGAAGTATCTGGCGAAGTGATCCCTGAAGAATTATTGCTAAAAAGGATACAAGAAATTGAAGGAGCAAAATATTTCAGCATCTCAGGCAAGGAACCGACAATGACCCCAGATAAGCTGGTCAGGGTAAGCCATGCTGCTTCTGAAATAGCAGAAAAAGTAATCCTTATGACAAACAGCATCCTGCTGACCCCTGAACTCCAGCACAGACTGCAAGGCAGGGTGCATTATCTCGACCCTTCCTTGGATGGCTGTGAAGGGGTCCATGACGCTATCAGGGGGGAAGGGGCATTCGCCAGAAGCTGGGAAAACATATGCTATGCCGCAGATAACGATATGTTCGAGATGATCGGCCTGATTGCAACACTGAACTCAGGAAGCTATAAAGAAGCAGGAGCCTTGGTCGACATGATCAGCGATAGATTCGGGGACAATGGGCGAGTCAAGCTCGATGTTGCGTTCTATCTTGGATGGCCTGATGACAAGATGCTTCTCAACGAAGAGCAGTTCATGGAAGCAGTCCAGGATGTCACCAGCAGGGAATACAAGATATTCATCGCAATACCACCAGCATACAGCAGATTCTTGCCAAGATTGTTCAGGGAACTCGGTGTTGATGAATCAACAAGAAGATATTGCTCAGACACGGGTCTCGCATCATACCTTGTGGAGGGGCACCGATTGATGCCCAGCGCCCATGTGGAAAGCCCAGCATACCTATTGCGGATATCAAGTGATGGTAATGTATATTTCGGATGCACTCATCTGATGCGGGAGGGCAAGACAGACCAGTGGAGTATTGGGGATATAACAGAAGAATCCCTAAAAGATATATTCAGACGATTAAAGAACAAAGAAGACCATCTCTTCAACAGACTGCATGACCTTGATCCACGATGCGCTGATGCTGACTGCTTTCAATACTGCAAAGGTGGTGACAGGACTGCAGGATTCCTGAAGAATGGCACTGCCAGCGACCCTTTCTGCGAGATTCTGCGAGAGATACAACAACCCTAATTAATTCTCGCTTTTTCCACCCAAAAACTGAGTAGCTAATCCAAGCACATATTAGGGGGTGATTTGTTCACAACCCATAACCGCCATCTTTATATACCCCCTTTCCACCCATCAATGCTAGTTTAACCACAGTAATCCCGCAGACTACAGCCGTTTTGGGTTCGTAGGAGGGTGGAGATGGTCTTAATGGACAAAGATAGCGTCAAAGAAGCTCTTAAGAAGGTTAAGGAGAGTTCTAAGAAGCGTAATTTCAAGCAGACGTTCGATTTCATCATAAACCTCAGAGGGCTGGATTTAAAGAAGCCTGAGAACCATGTAGAGGTCTATGCAAATCTTCATTATTCTAAGGGAAAACCTGTCAAGATCTGCGCTTTTGTGGGCCCTGAGCTTAAGGAAGAGGCAAAGAAGGTCTGCGACACAACAATATCAGTTGATGATTTCGATAAGTACCAGAAGGACAAGAAGCTCGCCAAGAAGCTCGCCCAGGAGCATGCTTTCTTCATAGCCCAGGCAACGGTAATGCCGAAGTTGGCCCAGGTGTTCGGTAAGATACTGGGCACAAGGGGCAAGATGCCAAACCCTAAGGCAGGATGTGTGGTCCCTCCGAAGGCAGCTCTTCAGCCGCTGTATGACCGGCTGCAGAAGACCGCTGTCATAAAGGCGAAGACACAGCCGGTGATAAAGTGCTCTGTCGGCATTGAGGACCAGAATGAGGACGAGGTCATAGACAACATAATCACTGTATACAATTCTTTGATCCATAAGCTGCCTTCTGAGCAGAACAATATCAAGAACATGCTGCTCAAGCTCACCATGGGCAAGCCTGTCGAGGTGAAGTGAGATGGTGAAGACTGTCCACCTCCCGGAAGCGAAGAAGAAGGTTGTCGCTGAGTTCGTCAAGCTAGCGAAAGAGTACCCCATAATCGGCGCGGTGAACATGGAGAACCTGCCGACAAAGCAGCTGCAGAACATGAGGGCAAGGCTGAGGGGCAAGGTCGTGCTTAAGATGAGCAAGAGGAGGCTCATGAAGATAGCCCTTGAGCGGGCTTCCAAGGACAAGCCAGGCATCGAGAAGCTCCTACCTTACATGAAGGGCATGCCCGCGTTGATCTTCACGAAGGATAATCCTTTCTCTCTCTTCAAGACATTGAAGAAGAGCAAGTCAAAGGCACCTATCAGGGCAGGCCAGAAAGCGCCTAATGATATCATCGTCCCTGCAGGCCCTACAGGATTCGCTCCTGGTCCGATCATCGGCCAGCTCGGTCAGGCAGGTATCGCCGCGGGAATCGAGGGCGGTAAGGTTGTCATCAAGAAGGATTCGCTGGTCGCGAAGGAAGGCACTGTGATAAAGCCTGAGCTCGCAGGGATCCTCACGAGGCTCGGCATAGAGCCGATGGAGATAGGCCTTGACCTCACAGCGACATATGAGGACGGTCACATATTCACCAAGGACATACTGTCTGTCGATGAGACAGAATACATCAATAATGTCACCAAGGCTTACAGGTGGGCCATCAACCTTGCCGTCGAGGCGGGAATACTCACCAAGGAGACCACGACATTGATGATCACCAAGGCGTTCAATGACGCAAAGGCTTTGGCTGTGTCTCAGGACATTTATGCTGATGCTGTGATGCCTCTGCTTCTGGCGAAGGCTCACAACCAGATGCTCGGCCTGAAGAAGCTTGTGCCGGGCTGAAGAAAAAAAGGTTGAAGATAGGTTTGGTATCATAATACACGGAGGGAACGAAAATGGAATATGTCTATGCTGCGATGTTGCTGCACAAAGCAGGTCAGAAAGTGGACGAAGCTTCTGTGAAGAAGGTTCTCGAGGCTGCTAACGTCAAGGTCGATGAAACAAGGGTGAAGGCGCTGGTCGCTGCCCTTGAGGGCGTGAACATTGACGAGGCTATTGAGAAGGCAGCAGTCGTTGCTGCTCCGGTGGCTGCTGCGCTAGCAGGTGGTCCTGCCGGCGGTGAGTCCAAGAAGGAAGAGAAGAGCAAGGAAGAGGAGAAGAAGAGCGAAGAGCAGGCAGCCGCAGGTCTCGGGGCTTTGTTCGGCTGATTGATTTTTTTATCTTGTTTTTTTAATGCCGGTTTCATGTGCTCTTAAGCACTTTTTTCATTTTTGAACAACGGGATCCATATGAATGAGGAAGAACGGAAGAAGACACTTGCTGAAATAGAGGTCAAGAGGAAAGAGCTTGACACTCTCAAGTCTAAGCTTAACGAGCTGCATTCTCAAAAAGAGGCTTGGTTCGAGAAGAAACGTAAGGCCACGCAGGAGCTTTCTGATGTCGTCAGGACCATACGTGAAGCCAAGGGCAAGAGGAACACTTTCACCAAGCAGGTCAAGGACTCCAAGCAGAGGAGGCAGGAGCTCAACACGCTCCTCAAGGACAAGTTTGACGAGATGAAGATGCTTCAGAAGGAGAAGCAGGAGATAACCCGCAAGTTCGGCATCCATGTTGACCCTTCGAGGATACAGCAGGAGATCGAGAAGCTCGAGCTCAGCATCGAGACCGAGGCTCTGCCTTTCAGCGTTGAGCAGAGGGTGATGAAGAGGATCGCTGAGAAGAAGAAGCTCCTTGACCAGGCGAAGGAGGTCAGCGATGTCTTCGAGAAGATTCACCTGCTCAGTAAGGAGATAGACAAGACACGGAAGAAGGCTGATGAGAGCCATCGCAAGGTCCAGACGAAGGCGGAGGCGAGCCAGCAGTTCCATGAGGAGATTATAGAGTCCTCAAAGGAAGTCAAGGAGCTCAGGGCGAAGGAAGAGGAGGCGCTCAAGAACTTCGTCGAGTGGAAGACCAAGTACAACGAGCAGAACGATCTGGTCAGGGCGAAGATCGACGAGATCAATGAGCTGAGAGGGAAGATCGATGGCATCGATTTCGCAGAGAAGAAGAAGGTGAAGAAGGAAGAGGAGATGAAGATCGTCGAGCAGAAGCGGTCTGTTGAGGAGAAGATAAAGAAGGGCTTGAAGCTCACCAACGAGGACCTTCTCGCGTTCCAGGCGAGGGAGGAGTCGGCGGAGAGGGAAGGCAGGAAGAGGAGGCAGAGGCCTGCAAGAGGCTGGGAAGAGAGGGGCGAGGCGCGTAAAGCAGCAGAACATAAGAGAAAGGAAGTGCCCGCAGCCGAGCCGAAAGCAAAGCAGCCGGCAAAAGAAGAAGCGGCACCTGAAGCGCCTGAAGAGCGTAAGTGATTATCTATATCTTTCTGATTATTTTGTTTTTCTCATCAATATCAAGGCATTTGCCAAGGAATTTCTCGACGACATAGACACCTGTCTTGGTATGGTCGGTTATCTCTGATGTCTTTAACTGCCCTCCAAAGACTGCTATGAATAGTATTAGGTTGTCTGCAAGATGGGAGTCTACTGCTACGCCGCTCTCTATCTCGCTGAGCAGCTTCTTCGCCGCCTCTTCGCCCACCAATTCAGCCCTCTTTCCGGGCTCTCCGAGCGCATCCGCACCGAGCCTTATGGGGTTGCTGACGTCGACATCATCCTCCTGGAGCGAGAATACTGCCCAGAGCGTAATCTCGGATCCTGTGCTTAGAGTCTCAGAGTACGTCGTCGCTATCTGCGCAGGAACATTGAGCTTGCTCAGGACCTGCTTTGCAGCCCCTGCCTGCCTTTCTGCGACCTGCGCTTTCTCGAGGTCTGCTGACGCATGGCTCGCTCCTTTGATCTGCATAAGGTAACCTTGCTTGACCAGGTCGATTTTCGGCGCAGACGCCAGATCTTCAAAGGTATATTTTCCTTTTATCTTCAGGTCTATCTCTCCTCCGCCTTTTGGGTAATACCCGCGCCGCACGAGCTTGCAGTCGATGTCTGCGTACCTCCTCAACTGCGGGACAAAGACTTCGTTGAAGAAATCAAAGGGCATCGCCCACTTGCCTGCTGTTCCTCCGCGGATCTTGAGCCTGACTTTGCCGCCCGCGAGCATTGCAGGCAGGAGTAATGATTGCAGCAATAGAGATACAGATCCTGCAGTTCCGATATCAACTGAGACTGTCTTAGGCTCTATCTTGCCTGGCTCGAATCGGAGCCATGTAGAACCAGGCTCCACCCCCTCTGCTTTTGCATTGCAGAGCTTCTTCAATGCCTCGACACAGTGGATGTGCTGCGCCTTGAGCCCGGGAACCTTCCTTCCTTTGCGTATGTTGTTGACCTCAAATGGCTTTCCAGTGATAGTAGACAGTGCCAGCGCATTGCGGACTAGCTGTCCTCCGCCTTCAAGATAGTCCCCTTCCAGCTGTATCATAGGGTTTCACCAGCAACAGGCGTTTATAAATATTCCCGGAAAACTATTTAAATGCGCTGATGCTCACAGGATAGGGGGATTTGGAGGTTGGAGGAGTATAGTGTTCAATCCAGCCAGGTTTTTTCAGTTCTTTTGCATCTTAGCAATAGCTATTGCAGCATTCTCATCACTCTCCTTTGCGCAGGAAGGAGTGGAAGAATTGTCAGATGATGTTCCTGATGGTGTTTATCTTTCAAAGGATTATACCAGCATGTTCATAGCATACAACAAGGTGCTTGTCGAGTCAGAGCTGCTATTCTCCTCGAAGCAGACGACAAATTTCTCTGTCGGATTGCCTTTTGATGCCAGGGATATCACCAACAAGGTGGATAATTTTGAGTACCCTGCGATACTGGAATCTAACAATCTGATGTTCTTTCTCAAAAACAACAGGTATGTCAAATACTCTTACATCACCGACGAGCTTCTGGAAGGGGACAGCTTCATAGCAGCGATCAAGGTGCCGTTCGACACAGAAGAGCTAAGGATAAAGGTGTCGCTTCCTGAGAAAGCGGTCCTTGACAGGCCGATGGGGAACGGGCCGGTCTCAGGGTCTGCTGTCTATCCTCAACCTAAGAGGCTTGAGACCGATGGGCAGGTCATCACAGTCGTCTGGGTATTCAATGATGTCAAGAAGGATGATGAGCTGGCGTTGTACGTGAAGTACAATAAGCCTGCCAGGTACTGGATACCTGTCATCCTCATAGTGCTCGGCATCATGGTCGCTTTGGCTGCAGTGTCATATCTCACCTACCGCTCCAATGGGAAGAGGAAGGCAAAGGCCAAGATTGAGATTACAGAGGTCAAGGCAGCTGTGCCAGCAGGATCAAACAAAGAAGGATCAGACAATATTGACAGGCATCTGAAGGAAGATGAGCAGCAGATAATCAATGTCATAAGGCTCAAGGAAGGCCGATGCGAGCAGGGGACGCTGAGGATTGCCACCGGGTTCTCCAAAGCAAAGATATCTGGCCTTCTTAAGGAGCTTGAAACCAGAAAAATCATTCATAAGGAGAAAAGAGGCAAGAAAAACCTTGTTTTCCTGAAAGAATGAATGATGAACAATACTGAACCGTTTCAGCCACGGACACCATCTTCTGAACCATTCTGAGACTCTGTCCTGTAGATAATAACTAAGTATTTTCCCGCTATATGATATCTAGCATATTGTGATAGGTATGCCTCGCATATATACCAGCCACAACACCGCAAGGGTGTTGTGGCCATTATTTTATCTTTTATATCATTGCCAAACGGCGCGGGTGGTAGACATGAGAAACAAGATGTTCACTTTTTTGGTTGTTCTGCTGATCACAGCCATTCTTGCAGTACCTATACTGGCCAAACAGGCCAAAGACATGCAGTACACACAATATACTGATGACGCTGCTAAAGGCAAGGCCAAGCAGTTCCAGACAGCGGCGCAATTGAGCGCCACAGAGTTCGATGTTTCTTCAGGAAGCAGTGTCTTCAAGGAAGTCAAGACGGTCAGCAGCAAGAAGTCTGAGAAGCTGCGCCACAACATCAAGATGGGCGGGCTTTTGGCTGAAGGCAGCGCTACAGATGCTGCAGAGGATACAGTCAGCGTGAAGATGGAGAAGTCCAACGGCAAGATGAAGCTTCGTGTGCCTCAGGGCCAGGAAGTGAAAGAGCAGGCGCGCATAAAGCTGAAGGACCTGTCTGGGGAAGAGGTCGCGGAGATAATCGCGGATCTTGATCTTTTAGATTCTGAGGAGAACAGGATCGAGAAGGGCCAGGCTTCGCTCAGGAGCATCAAGTCCTTGCGTCTGGTCTCTAAAGAGAAGCAGGTCGAGGTCACTGACTCCAAAGGGAACAAGCGCATGATGAAGGCAAATGTCGATGTCGGGCTCAACTACATGAATGAGGATTCTTCATTGGACATAACAACCAACAACGAGCTTGATGCAGAGGTCGCCGCAAGATTTGACAATCTCGCCAAGAAGAACAAGCTAAGGCTGGGGAACCGCGGCGGAGTGATGAAGGTCGACAAGATCGGCCTGAAGAATGGCGCAGAGGTCAAGGACGCCAAGATAACATTCAAGGTCGAGCCGGAGTGGGTCGGTGAGGAGAACATAAACAACGTCAGGATATTCAGGTATGACGAAGGATATTCTGAGGTCCTGCCGACTGAGTTCGCTGGCATCGACGAGGAAGGCCTGCTGGTGTTCGAGGGCCAGAGCAGCAACGGACTTTCGACGTTCGCAGTCTTCATGGCAGAGAACATAAGCGATGTCGAGGACACGAGCTTTGATTTCAAGGCGCTGAAGGGGTTCCTTCTGCCGCTGCTGATAATCGTTACTGTGGGAGCTGCTTTTGTCGGCTCCATGATGAAAAAGGAGCACAAGTGATCAATTGATCGGATCCGATGTTGAAACAAGACAAGGAGGGATTGTTATGAAGAAGATTTTGAGTGTTTTGCTGGCGCTTGTGATGGTTTTTAGCATAATGGCTTTTGCTGCTGCTGAAGACACCACAGAAGTGCCGGTCGAAGAGTTGGAAGAGACCCCTGTCGAAGAGCTACCTGCGGAGGAGACACCTGTAGAAGAGGTCGCTGAGGAGACTCTAGTAGAAGAGGAGCCGGCAGAAGAGGTCGCTGAGGAGGCTCCGGTTGAAGAGCTTCCGGCAGAGGAAGTGACAGAGGACGCCCCTGCAGAAGAGGCTGAAGAAGCTGCTGAAGAGCCGCTGATTGAGGTCAGTGAGGAGGAAGAGGATGCGGCAGGCATAACGCCTGACAGCCCAGTTCTTTGGGGGCTTGAGAAGGCCATGGAAAGGATAAGCCTCAAGCTTACATTGGGCAAGTCTGCTAAGGCAAAGAAAGGTCTTGCGCACGCGCTTGAGAGGCACGCAGAGATCAAGATGATGATTGCCCAGAAGCGCTTCGCAGAAGCAGAAGCCGCGCAGGAAGCTCAGCAAGGGATTCTTGAGGAAGTGCAGGAGAACATAAATGAGATTGAAGAGTCTGATGCAGAAGAAGAGCTTGCTGAAGTGGAAGAGGTCGAGGAAGGTCTTGCAGAACTCCAGCAAGAGGCTGAAGAGCTGAACCAGAACATCCGCCTCAAGGTGAAAGGCCAGCTTACTGAAGAGCAGCAGGCCCAGCTTGATGGGATCATGGCAGGATATAAGGACACCACAAGCAAGGTCGACGCGACTGTCAAGGCCAAGAAGAACAGGGTCCGCGTGAAGATCAAGCTGGTTGAGGAGAAGGAAGGCGGCGGGAAGACCGTCACTGTCCAGCACACAGACCTTATGAAGACGAATCAGGGCAAAGGCAAGGACAAGGCATCCGCAGGTTCTGAAGAAGCAGAGTCGGAAGGCGGGGATTCAGGCGAAGAAGCTGCTGAAGAGACCGCAGCCCAGGAAAAAGGAAAGCCTGAGAAACCTGACAAGGGCAAAGGCGGGAATAAATAATTTGACAGCCTAATTTTTTATTTTTTTATTGTTTTTCTTTGATGAATGATATGAATTGAGGGGTGGAAAATGAACATCATCGCGGTCCTTTGGAGCATAATCGGCGTCGTATTTGTCGTGTGGCTGATAACGATGCTGGTGTTCGGGTTTCTCGGCGCTGTAGCTTATTTCATCAACAATCCAGGAAGGGCCGATTCGAATAGGACAGAAAGATAGACTGTTTCATGCTATTACTTATCGCTTCTTTAGGATTATTATGTTTCCCCTGCCTTTCTTGACCTTCTGCACTATCTTCCTGTGCTCAAGCTCTGATATCATCAGGCTTATCTTGGCTTCACTGAGTGGTATCTGCTTGCGGAGCTCTTTCTGCGTCGTCCTTCCGCCTTCTTTCTTGATGATCCCTACCAGTCTAGTAAGGTCCGCGTCTTCAATGTCTTCCTGCGTAGGCCTTGCCCGGAATCTCTTCTCTTTCCTCAAGCCGGCGTCTTCCATCTCTTTCTTCAGCGCAGCCCTCGCCTGTCTCTCTACCTTCTCCGCTTCCTCGAGCTCCTCTCTCTCATGCTTGTCCTTCATGCGCCCGACCAGATAGTATACAAACAGTAGGATTATGATTACCGCGACAGCTATTATGGCCACAGTCAATCCAGAGATCCTGCCGTTCTCATCAATGACTTTCTCATCTACATCAAAGATATCCTGTTCTGCGAGCAGGTCCTCTGCATCAGGATCAAAATCAGGGAATAGGAACAGGTCATATACATAATCCCCCTCTTCCTTTATCGAGACCTGTTCAGAAGTGGTGTAATTGTGGAAGTCGTCTGGGTTGTATGTGGCAGTTATTGTATAATCTCCTGTATTGAGCTCAAATGAATATGTGCCATCCTTTGACACGTGTCGCTGTCGCGGCTCTGAATCCACCTCAACAACAACATCATTCAGCTCATTCAGCTCTATATCATATATCTTGCCGTATAGTGTAGCAGCAACAGCCACGTCCATCAGTACAAGAAGCATGACAAGCAGGATGATCAGTCTTGAATATCTCATATTAAGGCTAAAACTAATCCACATATAAAAAAATATCGTAAAGTTTTTGAGCCCAAATAAGGACCATTTAGCCAAAAACAGTCCAGAAATGAAGCAAAACAGAATATTAAAGGCGTATAAAGCATTGTAAAGTTTTAAGCGAGACAAAAATCCTTGTAAAGCATTTTCTGAAAAAGTATCTTTTTAAAGAACCCTGCCGTATTACTCCTGGTGTTGTTTCAGGATTCCCGCCTGACATTAACGCATGCCTCGCATTCGGGCGGGGTCTTGTTTTTATCAGAACTGGAACATCACATCAAGCAACACAATCCAAAAAAAAAACAAAATATGGAGGTCAATAAAATGTGGAAGAGATTTAGCGCATTGTTTGTTATGGCTGTCTTCTTGCTGAGCATGATTCCCATGGCTCTTGCAGAAGAGGCTGAACGTGTACGCGCTGAAGAGCGCGTGCAGGCTGAGGAGGGACCCGTGCCTGTCCTGATCAGCGAGCCGATCAATGAGACCGCACCGGCGCCAGTAACTGCAAGGAGAGAGATAAGGCAGGAAGTGAGGCAGATCGTTCAGGAAGGCAGGGAAAGCGGCACACCCCTCCCCGAAGTAAGGAAGGAGATAAAGGAGACTGTGAGAGCCAGGCTCAGTGACAAGCCCTTGCTTGTCAAGCGCAGCATAGTCAAGGAAGAGCTTGAGCGCGCCAGGAACAGATACCAGCAGGCAAAAGAGAATTTCCTGAAGGTAAGCGAGACTTATGCCAAGCAGAAGGAGAAGTTCTTGCGTGCCAAAGAGGTGTATAAGGACTGCAAGGATTCTGATACAGATGAATGCAAGCAGAAGAGGGAGAAGATAAAGGAGAATGCAAAACCTCACCTGATGAATGCTGCAGACCTCGTGCTCAAGGAGCTCGAGAGGGTCAAGGCAAAGGTGGAGGCTTCTGAGGACCTTTCTGAGGAAGAGATTGCAGAGATAGTCGCGGACCTTGATGAGAAGATGCAAGAGGTCGAGGACGCGAAGGCAGTCATCGAGAACCTTGATGAGAGCTCTTCAAAGGAGGATATCAACGAGGCTGCCAAGACCATAAGGGAAGCATGGCAGCACACCAAGGTTGCCCTCAAGAAGCACGCTGGCAGGCTCGTCAACGCAAGGCTCGGCAACATAGTCCTGAAGACAGAACAGCTTGAGAAGAGGCTGTACAACGCCAGGGACAAGCTTGTCGAGAAAGGTGCTGACGTTTCAGCGCTCGATGCGAAGCTGGATGAGTTCAGCGCCAAGCTGGACACTGCCGCTGACAAGTACAATCAGGCAAGAAGTATATGGTCCGCCGCGAACACCCCTGGCGAGGTCGATGAGGCCGCCAAGGAGGTCCATGCGCTCCTCACAGAGGCAAAGGATGCCCTGAAGGATGCAAGGGACTTGCTCAGGGATGTCGTCAATGAGATCAAGAGGCTCAACAGCGGAAGCATAGATGTCGCAGGCGCTGATGATACAGAAGCAGAGACAGAGACAGAGGAACCTGAAGAGACAGAAGTAGAAGAGGAAGAAGAGACTGAAGAAGTTGAAGAGACCGAAGCAGAAGAGACAGAAGACCCTCAAGAGACAGAAGAGAATGAAACCTCTGAAGAGTCCGAAGAGAGCGAAGAAGAGTAAGCCCAGACTGAACCATTTTTTTGTTTTTTTTCTTGATTATGGTTCGGCACAGGCTGCTTGAAACGGCAACATTTATAAAACAACATATGACCTATGATGTGGAGGAACTCGGAATGAAAAAAGCTATTGCACTTTTTTTGGTCTTGACTCTGCTCTTCACTCTTGGCTGCGCTGGAAAGCCCGCGCCAAAACCAAGTCCTGCAGTTGATGTCACGACTGCGGGGGCTGCTGGAACGACTTCAGCGGCTGTAAGTGATGTTGAGTCCGACCTCGGAAGTATAGACGATCTGGATGAGGATTTCGCATCTTCAGACCTGGACAACCTTGACAACGAGCTTAACTTCGAGATTTGAACTTATTTTTTTGTTTTTTTTCTCTTTTCTTGGGGTATGATTGCCATATAAGCCCTCGCTCTCCAACCACAATCTTTATAAAACGTCTGTAATTATATGGTTCTGATAAAATGGGGATAGAGGAAGAGAATCGACTGATAAAGGAACGTGTAGATAAGCTGAGCGTATTGAAAGGTCTAGGCATCAATCCATACCCCTACTCTTTCAGCAAGTCGCATCATGCGAAGGACCTCCTGAAGAAGTATGAGCATATTAAGGCTGAAGAACATGCTGATGACCTGGTCAGTGTTGCCGGAAGGATAATGCAGCTGCGCAACATGGGCAAGGCTTCTTTTCTCCACCTGCAGGACCAGACAGGCAGGATCCAGCTGTATATACGCAAGGATGATGTCGGTGATGACGCTTACACTCTGCTGAAGAAGATGGACATCGGAGACATGATGGGCGCTTCTGGCAAGGTGTTCAAGACCAAGACAGGTGAGATTTCTGTCTATGTTCAGAGGTTCGACCTGCTAGCGAAGTCATTGAGGCCGCTCCCTGAGAAGTATCATGGGCTCCAGGACAAGGAGATACGTTACAGGAAGAGGTATCTGGACACGATAATGAATCCTGAAGTCAAGGATGTGTTCATGACCCGCGCGAAGATACTCAGCGCAGTGAGGGAGTTTCTCGACGGGAAAGGCTTCATCGAGGTGCAGACCCCGATACTGCAGCCCATATATGGCGGCGGCAGCGCCAGGCCTTTCATCACGAAGATCAATGCATGGGACATGACCATGTACCTGAGGATCGCTTATGAGCTCCACCTGAAACGCCTGATTGTCGGCGGTTTCGAGAAGGTGTATGACCTGAGCTACTGCTTCAGGAATGAGGGCTCTGACAAGACGCATAATCCTGAGTTCACGATGATGGAGGTCCAATGGGCTTACGCGGATTACAATGACGCGATGAAGCTATTTGAGGAACTCTGGCAGTATGTCGCGCTCAAGGTCATCGGGACCACCAAGATAAGTTATCAGGGAAAGGAGATTGATGTCAAGGCACCATGGAAGAGGATGACGATGACCGCAGCGCTGAACGAGCTGGCGAACATTGATGTGGAGAGCCTTGATGATGGACAGCTGAAGGATATGCTGAATGGTTACAATATAGATTATGAGGGTGAGTTCTCAAGAGGACTTGCGATCATGCTCCTTTTTGAGGAGCTCTGCGAGGATAAGATTATCCAGCCGACCCATATCATAGACCATCCGAAGGAGTCATGCCCGCTTGCTAAGCCGCACAGGGACAATCCTGCTCTTATCGAGCGGGATGAGCCTTACGTGAACGGCTGGGAAGTAGGTAATATATACTCTGAGCTGACCGATCCCATCCTGCAGAGGGCTCTTCTTGAGGAGCAGGCGAAGCTGCTGAGGGGAGGGGCTGAAGAGGCGCACCCTATGGATGAGGATTACATCCAGGCGCTTGAGTATGGGCTGCCGCCGAATGCGGGCATAGGCATCGGCCTGGATAGGATGATAATGCTCTTGACTGACTCTGAGAGCATCCGGGACATCATACTTTTCCCGACGATGAGGTTCACAGACATTGAGCAGACGCCAGAGGAGCAGGCGAAGAAGGCTGATGAGGGCCTCAAGAAGGCTTTGAAATGATGCTAGATGATCATGTTTGAATCGATTGCATGAAAACCAAGAGGTATACAAGATGTTCATACTGGGAGACAAAAGGAATATAGTAATAAAATACAAGCAGAAGACTGTCGTGGGTCTTGTCGAGCCTGTAAAAATGACAGGCCCTACCGGAAAGAGCATGGAAGTGCTCGCAAGGATAGATTCAGGCGCGACCAAGTCAAGCGTCGATGTCAAGCTTGCGGCAGAGCTGAGCCTCGGGCCGATACTGAAGGCAAAGCTTGTCAAGTCAGCTTCAGGCAAGAGCCTGCGCCCGATGGTGGAGGCCAAGATGGTCCTCGCTGACAAGGAGTTCAAGACAGAGTTCACAATCGCGGACAGGGCTGAGATGAAGTACAGCATCCTGATCGGCCAGAACATATTGAAGAAGGGGTTCCTCATAGACCCTGCTAAAGAGATACCCAAAGGAAGATGAGAAGATGAATGCTGCGCTGATAAGTCTGGGAAGTGTAAGCTCGAAGTGGACGTTTGAGGCCATGCAGAAGTATTTCGAGTCTGTCGACGACATAGACCTGCGTGAGCTGGAAGTAGACCTCGGCGGAAAGAAGCACGTGGTCCTCCACAACGGCAAGAAGATGAAGGACTATGACTGCGTCTACATAAAGGGCTCTTTCCGTTACATACAGATACTCAATGCTGTCGCGAGCTCTGTCTTTGAGAAGGCATACACGCCGATAGAGCCTAAGGGGTTCACGATAGGGCATGACAAGATGCTGACTCACCTTGCGCTTCAGCGTGAGAACATCCCTATGCCTGAGACTTACATATCAGCCAGCCCTGCCGGCGCGAAGCAGCTCCTTGAGAAGCTCAGCTATCCTATCGTCCTGAAGTTCCCTTCCGGGACCCAGGGCAAGGGGGTCATGTTCGCCGACTCTTACCTCTCTGCAGCTTCCATCCTTGACGCGTTCTCTGCATTGAACCAGCCGGTCATAATCCAGAGATATGTCGAGACAGGAGGCAAGGACATAAGGGTGATAGTGGTCGGCGATAAGGTCGCTGCTGCGATGGAGCGCCAGGCTGTCGAGGGAGAGAAACGTGCCAACATACACGCCGGCGGCAAGGGTCAGAAGGTCACGCTCGACTACAAGTCCAAGGAGCTGGCTATTAAGACCGCCAAAGCGATCGGCGCAGAGGTCTGTGCTGTTGACCTCCTTAAAGGCAAGGACGGGACCATGGTCATCGAGGTGAACCTGAGCCCTGGACTGCAGGGCATAACAGATGCGACCGGCATAAACGTCGCAGAGAAGATTGCCGAGTACCTCTACGAGTCTGCGAAGAAGTTCCATGGCGAGAACGCCCAGCTGAGCGAGAAGATAGCAAAGGCTGCTGGGCTGAGCGATTCAGCCAAGACTATAGTCACTAAAGTGCAGCTGAACAGGAGCAGGATAGTGCTGCCGGAGATAATCACAGAGATTTCAGGCCTCAGGAAGGATGATGAGATACTCGTCAGCGCTGAGAAGAACTGCATCGTCGTCTCCAGGTCAAAAGAAGTGAAAGACAAGAAGGATTAGTCTGTCGCTTTTCTCTCATTCCCTGTCACAGACATAAGTCAGCAGCGATTTGCTGGTCCCGATTATCGACTTCAGCTTCTCGAGTATCACAGGCACCCACTCATGGTTCCAGTTCTGCCTGTAGAAGTCCCTGCACTGCTTTATGAGTCTCTTCTTCTGTGAGATCAGCTTGAACGCCTTCTCAGCGTCATGGTCATAGAAGACAGTGATGCTATCGACATAGTATTTCTCGACCAATGAGTACAGCTTGTAGAACTGGTCCTGCTCCTGTTTCTTGAAATTCAGCCTCCGGATCAGTTTCGCCAGCCTTTTTGCGTCGTCAGCTATGCTCTCTATCTTGACCGCGGCCATCCACAAGGCCATCAGCTCCTCAGGTTTCAGGCCTTTTTTCCTCGCGATGAGAGAATTATTCTGGTAGTGCTTCATCGCCCTGTAGACAAGGTAGGATATCCTGTTCACGTCAGAGTCGCGTTCTGATATGTTCGCGTACCTGTCCTCCTTGAACGAGTTCTTCGAGTCCTGGATCATCTCCCTGGTTATGGTGTCCATCTTATTGATTAGATCTACAGGGGATATCTCCTCCATGTGGATGAAGTCCTTCGTCACTATCTTGCTTGCGGTCTCTTCCACCACCTCAAGTGCCATCAGGTCGTGGATTATCGCCCTGATGTCCTTTGCCTTGGACTGGAGGTTGTCTGCCACGAGCGTGATCTCGTTGAAGTTCCTGATGTATTTCGATATAAGGCGGAGGCGTATCTCATCCTGCGTCATGTTCGTGACATCGATCGTTATGCGCTTGGGTTCGGAAGTCTCTTTCCTTTCAGCAGGGTATATTACTAGGTTGTCTTCCTCCCTGCCTACGTATACCACATCTCCCTTGCCGAGCTTCTTTTCACCCATCCAGGATTTCGGCAGCGAGACTACATAGCTTGACTTCCCGAACTCGATTATCTTTCTGTATTCCATGTTCATTCCACACCATTACCCGCATATATAAAAGAACAAAAAAACATATCCCCTATATGTTATGATGATTTTAACATATATAAGCGTTATTATATAATTTATAAAAAAGAACATGGCAAAGCCTTAACAAAGAACAGAGCCTGAAACCCCAGCACAACCTTTTTAAACATCCTGGCGCCCGATGATATAATTGATGATATCATGAAACACATAATACTTGACACTAACTTCCTGCTGATCCCAGCACAGTTCAAGGTAGACATATTCTCAGAGATCCAGAAGATAATGGAAGAGCCTTATGAGCTCTGCATAGTGGACAAGACATTGGAAGAGCTGGACAAGCTGAAAAAGAGCGCTTCTGGACGTGATAAACAGGCAGCAGGGCTGGCTCTGCAGCTGATTAAGGCAAAGGAAGTGCGTTCTTTAAAAACAGAAAAGAATTTAAACACTGATAAACTGATTTTAGAACTGGCAAAACCGGCTGATTTCATAGTTGCGACGCAAGATATGGCTTTAAAAGACGTTTTAAAGCGAAAAAACGTTCAACTGATTGTTTTAAGGCAGAAAAAGTATTTAAAGCTCATTTAACAAGCTTTTCATCATTTGAAGGGGTAAAGCTTGTTTTCGGATGAAATAACACGTTAAAGGGTATCCCGCATGTTTTACAGGACAAAACTTCAAGACCATATCAGGGTATCTCCAGAGCTGTTCGGCCTTTCGGCTGAAGAGGCTGTCACCAAGCAGATCAAGAAGAAGTACGACGGCTTCATATCCAAGGAGCTGGGTACGGTCATCGATGTCTCAAAGGTCGATGAGATCCGCGAGGGGATAATAATACCTGGAGACGGCGCATCATACTATGATACCACTTTCGAGCTGCTCACTTTCAAGCCAGAGATGCACGAGGTGGTCCTCGGCAAGATACGCGACATAGCTGATTTCGGCGCGTTCATACACTTAGGCCCGATAGAGGGCATGATCCACGTCTCTCAGGCGATGGATGATTTTGTCTCGTTTTCAAAAGAGAAGGTCCTTTCAGGCAAGGACTCAAAACGCACTTTGAAGGTCGGTGACAGGTGCAGGGCGAGGATAATCGCAGTGTCTTTCAGGGAGGTCAACAACCCGAAGCTTGGCCTCACCATGAGGCAGGAGTTCCTCGGCAAGCTCGACTGGATCGAGGAAGACAAGGAGAAGTCGCCCAAGAAGGGCAAGAAAGAGGCAGAGGATAAGCCTGAGAAGAAGAAAGGGAAATAGTGTAATAATGTAAATAAGGTAATTCAAGATGGCTAAAAAGAAATGCTGCAAGAAGTGCAAGATCTTTGTCGAAGGCAATGAGTGCCCGATATGCAAGGACAACAAGTTCTCCACGAACTGGCAGGGAAGGATATTCATCGCTGACGCAGCGAAATCCGGGATTGCCCAGAAGATAGGCGTCGAGGTCAAGGGGGAGTACGCACTCAAGTGCAGGTGACTATCATGGATCTAGAGCTTCTGAAGGAAAGGGACATGCCTTTGCTGTCAAGGAAGAGGTACACCTTTTTCCTGAACTTCAAGGGGCCTACACCGACGAGGAAACAGATAAGGGACGCGATCGCCGCAAAAACCAAGAGCGATGCCGCACTTACTGTGGTGAAGCATATCTACAACAGGTATGGCGTCGAGAGGGCGAAGATCATAGCTAATGTCTACTCCAAGAAGGATGACATGCTCCGTTTTGAGGACAAGTCCCTGCTCGACAAGCACGCAGAGAAGAAAGAGGAGGCTAAGGAGCAGGCGGCAGAGTGATTGAAGATGGCTGAGAAGAAAGCAAAGGAAAAGAAGAAAAAGAGCTCACAGAAGTACAAGCAGTACGAGGTCAAAGGTTCCGACCTGAAGAGGAAGAACAAGTTCTGCCCGAAGTGCGGCGTAGGTGTCTTCCTTGCAGCACACAACAACCGCCTCACCTGCGGCAAGTGCGGCTACACAGAGTTCCTGAAGAAAGAGAAGTGATCGCCACGCTGGCGATATCTGTTTTCTTTGTTTGCATTCCTATTTGAATAGGTTCTTGAGCCTTTCTATGAGGCGGCTCCACCAGCTCCTTTCAGGCTGTTTCTTGGTTACGTCTACCCTTGCTTCCTGGGCAGGCAGCAAAGCACTTGTCTCCTTTGTCGCCTGCTGTGGTTGCGCTGCAGCGGCTATAGATAGTTCTGTCTTTGGTGTCGCGTTTGCAGTCACTGTCTTTGTACTTGCTTCAGGGTGCGCTACTGGAAAAAGGTTGAACTGCACCAGGTCTGCCCCTTCGCCTGCTTCCTGCGGAAGCACGTCGCGCACCTGTATCACAGCCCCATCTGAAAGCTTGTAGCTCTCGTCCTCTGCGAGCGCATCTGTCTTCTCGCCATTGACCTCGAACTGGGCCTTGAGCTGGGAATCGAAGACTGAGATGAGATGTACTTCATACACATAGCCTCCGACGTCATAGCTCTTTGTCTCCCCCTCATATATGGTCTGCTTCAGGAAGAATTCTCCAGCAGATGCTATCTGCACAAGCAGAAGGAGGGATGATATCGCCAAGATAGTCAAGACAAGCCTGGGCTTCATGCATAAAATCAGGCGCCCGGCATATTTAAGCCTTTTGTCAGAATTTAAGAACAGGTGTAGATTACGTCTATTCAGCAGGCGTGCCGCCATTCGCTACTGCCTGTATCTCGCATTGCTTCAGCGAGCTCTCGCAGCTCTGTATCTTGCTGGATGTTATGTCCAGGACAAGGTTTGTCCTCTCGAAAGACTCATCGAGTATATTTGTGACGACCTGGAAATTCTTGTAGATAGAGGATATTGCCCACACGCCGAATGTGACGCTGAATAGTACAAGGAAGAAGAACAGCCAGAAGCCGAACCTGTACATCCTTGCTTGGGACTCTGTCTTCTGGTGGTGCTGGTGGGCCAGGTCCCTGAGAACCTGCTGCCTTATTGCAGATCTCGTCTCCCGCTTCGCAGGAAGACTTGATGTCTGTTTCACCTTCTTTTTCATTTTGGCTTTTAAGGCGCTTTTCTTTTTAAATGTTTTTATTGCTCTACTCCTCAACGACCCTGCCAGACCTTCCGAGGTAGTATGCGCCTGTTGTCTTGCTCATCAGCTGGAACACGACAGTCACTTCAGGCCTCTTTGCGGATTCTGTGCAGTCCTCTTTCATCGCGACCCGGGCATCCTCTGTGAAGCCGTTCTCGTTGCAGATGAGCTTGAGAGTGGGCGTGCCCAGTACCTCCTGGCAGCTTATGGGCTCGCATGTCCACTTGACTACATTGAACCTATACTTGGTGTCGAACAGCTCATCCTGCTCTTTCTGTGTCAGGTTGCTGTTCACATCGAAGTACTGGTCCACCTCATAATATGACTCATTGATGAAGACCGGGGCGGTGAACTCCTGCGCCTCTGCAGGGAAGTATTTCTGCTGGAGCACCCTTAATCCCAGGCCTGCCGCAGCTATCAGTATGATTGCGATTATTGTTGTTATGATAGGATGCCTGCTGGCCCAGCCTTTCTCTTCTGGCACTATTCCCATTTTATTATCTCACCATCCTTTCCGACAAAAGTTGTTATCTTCCAATCGATGAGCCTTGTCTTGAATGTTATGGTTGTGCCTGCAGGTATGTCTGTACAGTCACTCATTGTCGTAAAGATGACATCGCCGAAGTTATTTCCAGTCTCATCTATGCTCACCCTGAACATTGAACCCAGGCTATCACAGGATAGCATGCTTCCGCTCCACTGGACAAAGTTGCCCTCATAGCTCAGGGCGAAAAGATGCTTCTTGTCGCTCTCAGAAAGGTCGCTTTCGGGCCCTAACAGATAGTTCACTTCGCTGTATGTCTCAGGGATAAGCTGCCCCTCTTCAGCAGGAGCTGCATTCTTCTTTGTGATGAAGTAGAAAGGCAGGAGCACCACAAGCACGATTACAAGGACTATCAGGGTGAACTCAAGCGGCTTCCTTGTGACAAAGCTCTCGTGGATTACCATATTTGCCTCTTTTGTATTTGTTTAGCTGATTTTAGCAGCGCCACCGCTTACGCGCTAATCGGAAATGAGGGGCGGAAACCGGCCACATCTCAATTGATATGTCAGCATACCACCAATCTGTGATTGGTGGTTAGTGGTGGTATGCTGAGCATGCTCAAAAGGCGGCAGGGGTGAGCGAAGCGAACATGCCACCGGTCTTTGACCGGTGGTCCCCTGCCGCTTTTGACATATGGAAGGCGCCAGCCTCCCGCGGCTAAAGATTTAATTCCCTGCCGGCAACGCGCCACTAGCAGCGTGGCGCTGCGACAGTAAGAGCTAAACAAATACCCTCTTTTTATCCGGAGAGAGCAGTATACCTGGGTGTATTTAAATGTTTTTG
>JAHJSS010000028.1 GCA_018830225.1 Nanobdellota archaeon | reverse complement strand
GGATGGTGAGCGCGCTCCTGCGACTCCGACAGCTCCAGAGACTCCAGCAGAGAGTTCCCTGCCTGACCTGACAGATGAAGTGAGGACAGAGACTGAAGCGTCTCCGCTTGAATCAAGGGTCAAGACTCTCGCGTCAGCAGCCGCTGCTGCAGGTGCTGAAGAGGTTGGTGAGTCCCTCTTCGAAGGGGAGGATGATGTTTACACTCAAGACACTCAAGAAGTGCCGAAAGGAGTTAGAATAGGACCTGCAGAGGTTGCAAGGCCTGGTGAGGAAGTGACAAGGGTATACAGACCAGGGGAGAAACCCGATATATCCGCTGCAGTTCCTGCACCGTCGACAAAGGCAGCTCTGCCTGCTGATGTCGCTCCGGCATCACAGCCTCCGGAAAGGGTGTCCAGGCTGATTGAAGAAGCGATATCATCTCATTCCACTGCTTTGGACCAGCGCCTGCAAAGGGAAGCTGCTGAAGCTGCTCAGAGAGTTCAGCAAAGCGCTGGATACACTCCGTCCGGGACCACGCCAAAGGCAGAGAAGCCCGAGACAGAAGAGAAGAAAGCCGACAATGAGAAGCCGAAAGGATTGTATGCTTCGTGGAAGGAAAGGAGAGCTGAGAGGAAGAGGCATGAAGAGGCTGAAAAAGCTAAGAAAGAACTTGCGAAACAGAAGGAGTCTCCAGAAGGTGCCGGCGCAGGCTTGAGGAAGAAAGGCTGGATATATGGCGGCGCTGCTGCAGCGCTTCTTGCTATAGGCATCGGGACTGCTGCTTATTTCATGTCAAACCGCTCTGGAGAGGACACGTCCGGGAATTCAGGGCGCGCTGCTGTTTCTGCTGTCGCTGACGCAGGGACGTCAAGCGCTGATGCTGGTCTTGATAATATGGTCCTTGCTATGCATGGTTCAAGGGATGCTGGCGTCGGGGAATCAGGATACGTAGGGATTCCAGTTGGTGAACAAGACTCTGGTATCGGCAGCTCTGCAGGGTCTCCTGATGAGCAGCCTGGAGATGCAGTTGGCGACGGGAATGTTACCGCACCTTCTGCTGGTGACGATGCTGCCAGAAGCGACTGCAACCTGAACCTGAAGATGGATTTCGACTCGACGAGATATGCCGCCGATAATGCGTTGGACTCGCTGAAGGATTATCTTGCCACGCAGTATGCTAACGGTGTGAGGCACATCACTATCTTTGCTCACCGGAGCATGGAGGACAGGGCAGACCTTGCCAGGGCAGGGCATCCTGTGCTTGACAATGGTGAATACAATACAGGTCTTGCCGCGAGAAGCGGCGCAAAAGCCTCTCGTGACGCCCAGAGGATAGCAGATGCTGCAGGGCTTGCAGGGCTCGAGTTTGAGGTAGTCAACCTGAGCGAGACAGACGTATACGATCCAGGTACTGCTGAGGAAGACTTTGCGAAGAACAGGGGGGTTACATTCTCTCCCAATTCCCAGAACCCAGAGACTGACAGTGAAGCTGCTGAAGACCTCGCTGGCTGCGAGGACAGCGTGCCCTGCGGCGATGGATGTGCTGCTGCAGACAGTGCTGGTTCCGGAAGGACTGGCAGCCTTGACTCGCATGGAAGAGGTGCCGGGCAGACTGCCGACGGCAGCGATGTCCTGGTCAGCGGCGATGATGACATCCCTGTATACGCAGACCTGTCAGGTTTCGACTCTCCCGAGGCTGCTGTACAGGTGGACAGCCAGGATGATACCCCTATCTACGTAGAAGTCATGCTGAGCGACAGGTATGGCATTCCCATCTTTGGTGAACTGACACTAGAGGAAGTCCTCTCGAAGAACAGCAGCTACAGCCTCACGAAAAATGGCATCAGCGCGCGCGCAGCAGACCCATACGACAATGATTCCGCAAGGGAGTGCCTGAAGATTGCTGCGACGATAAACAGGGAGTACAGGCACACATTGTTCGGCCAGCAGTATGGCAATGCGCTATCCAAGGGCAACTTCTCAGCTGAGTTCGAGGCAAAGCACGGCTTTGCATGCCCTGATGGTGTTGCTTCTGAAGTCTACACATTGATGGCTGCGTGCATGGGAGATGAGCTTGTCAGCAGTCTCAGGCAGCTTTTCGCAGAGAACGGCTTGATAGAGAGCCCTGAAGAGGAAGTCATCGTGCTCGGCGAAGGGGACTATGAGCTTCTGGAAGATGCAGTCAATGCACAGCCCGCGCAGCGCAGTGAGGATGTCGCGGAGCAGGAGCCGATAGTGCTTGACTATGGCGACTTTGAGACACTTGATGAGGATGGTAAGTGGGTCATGACTCTCGGCGAGAACGACTACGAGCCGATCGATGATGCTCCGCAGGTATATGCGCAGAGGGATACTCCTCCGCCGTTGCCGGACAACAGCTACAGGCCGGATTCAGATACTGGTGTGATGGAGCTGTCTGAAGCAGACATCGTCGAGGTCCTTGACGACTATGCAGCAGGTCCTGCTCGGAAGAGCTCTCCGCCGCCCTTGCCCCAGACCAGGGCCACCTCGAAAGATGTGCAGGACGCTCTTGCAGAGCTTGTCGCGATGGAAGAGCAGAGGATTGCCTCAGACCGCAAGGCAGACAGCAGGGCAGAGATAGACAGGATGTTCGACGAGCTCATGGCCTACGAGGCAGAGCGCCAAGAACATAGATACGCTGCTTAATTATTTCTTATTATTCTAGCAGCGCCGCCGCAGTTCGTTGCGGCAGTGCCACCGCTCTTTGTGTCAGAAATGCTAGGCATTTCTGAGCATGCTCAGAAACCTTCAGGTTTCTGACACGTCGGTCTGCATGAAAAGCGGAAACCGGCCCAATACTCAGTAATATGCAGAAGGCTCTAGCCTCTTGTAATAATACCCTCAACTTCTTGCCGGCAACGCAATCTAGCAGCGTGGCACTGCCGATTATGGCAGCGCGGCGCTGCAATAATAAACGCCAAACAAATATCTTTTTCTATTCAAATTCTATCTTGCCTTCGAGATACACTCCTTTATGCAGCTCGACAGGTCTCCAGTCGTCGTGCACGAGCTTTGCGTCGAGCCATTCAGAGAGCTCTTTCTCGTTACCTATGGTCGCGCTGAGCCCGATAAGCTGGACTCTCTTCAGGAGTTGTTTCAGTATGGTTATGAGTATCTCGAGTGTCGGTCCTCTTCCAGGGTCGTTCATGAGGTGTATCTCGTCGACAATCACCACACTGACATCCCTTAGCCAGGGGGCGTGGTGCCTTATCAGCGAGTCAAGTTTCTCTGATGTGGTTATGATCAGGTCATAGGTGTGCAGGTAAGGGTCTGACGAGTCGAAGTCCCCGATGGAGATTCCTATCTTCATCAGGTGGTCATACTTGCGCCTGAAGTCCTTGTACTTCTCGTTCGCCAGCGCCTTCAGCGGCACTATGTACACTGCTTTCCCTTTCCTGTTCAGGATTGCGTTCATGAAGGCGAGCTCTGCGACGAGCGTCTTGCCGCTGGCTGTAGGGGTGCAGACGAGCAATGACTTGCCTTCCAGCAACCCTGCCTTTATTGCCTTTGCCTGTGCAGGCCTCAGCTCGTCTATCCCTTCCTTGTGCAGGACAGAGTGCAGCTGTTCAGGTATTTTCTCCTTTATTGACTCGAGAGTGTCCATGAGCATGAGAAAAAGAAACCGGTATTAAATAACTTATGATTGTCCTGGCTTGCTTATGTACCTGTTGGCAAGGTCAATATAGTCCTGCAGGTGCCTTGTTATCAGGAAGTTCTTGCGGACGTGCTCCCTGCCTTGCGCGCCCAGCTCCTGCCTGAGCTTAGGGTCGTTTATCAGCTCGACGCAGTGCTTGGCACCTTCATTTATGTTGTTTATCAGGAAACCGTTCTTGCCGTGAAGTACCTGTGTAGGTATCCCGCCGACAGCGGTCGCTATGACCGGCGTCCCTTTCCAGAGCGCTTCAGAGACAGTTAGGCCGAAACCTTCCCTTATGCTGTTCTGTATCACGACCGATGAGTCTGTCTGCAGCGCGTTGACGAGCACGTCGTTGCGTTCTGTTATCAGGTGCACGTCCTTCTTGTCGCCGACCTTGTCGCGCACCTTCTGGTAGATTACTGGGCCTTCAGGGTCATCTGATGCCATGTCTCCCATCAGCACCAGCTGGCAGTCGACTTCCTTACCTTCTCCCACATCTTCACAACGCCGAGCGGGTCTTTCCACGGGTCAAACCTTGATATCTGCGTTATGATAGGCCTGTCCTGGTCGATGCCTCTTTTCCCGAGGACTTTATTCCTCCTGTCCTCGTGGATGGGCGCGTTCTTGATCGAGAGAGGGTCTATCGACGGCATGATGATGTGCTGCGGCCGCGTGATGTCCGGCTTCTTGTACTGCTCCATGGACACTATGACTCCGTCGTATTTGTTTACGTATGGCTGGACGAATTCCCAGATGTTGGGGTTTGCGTTTGTTATGTCGATGTGGCATCTCCACAGCCAGGGCTGCCTTTTCTCGTAGTGCGTTATCATCGCCAGCGGCTGCGGGTCATGCACGATCACAAGGTCTTCTATCTTGAAGTGGTTCATGATGCAGTTGCGCTCTGTCTCCTCAAGGTACACCCTCTTCCTGAAGCTGGTCATCTTTGCCTTCGCGTCGCCCTGCAGTCCGTTGTGCATCTTCTTTGTTATGTTGAAGAAGTGGTATGACCCTTTGAAGATACGCCAGCTGGTGTCTATCTTGAGCCGGTTCATCAGTATGACCAGTGTGTTGAGTATCTCGGCCACGCCCCCTCCCTGGGAAGTGGAATTGACATGGGATATGTGGCAGCCTACAAGCCGCTCAGAAGATGACTTGAACCCCTCTATGACCTCTTTTCCCACTATTTTTTCGTAATCTTTGAGGTTGGGTATCATTTTGCTTTAAAAACAGATGAGCGACTTTTATTTATACCTTTTGAGTCTGAAAAGTCTCTGAAAAGGGACGAAAAAGCTTCGATAACCGTAAAAAGAAAGATTGGAAAAGAAAAACTTTAAAAAGGTGTTTTTACATAGTAAAAATACTTCATAAAACACAAAAAGTGTTTTTTCGGGCGTTCAGAGGTAAATTAAAGAACATAGTCCATCAGAACATAAGTTTTAAAGCGTTTAAAAGCAATAGATGACCAAATGAGACTTCCTGATGGATGTGCAGGTTAGAAAAAGATTCAACCCCTAAATAAAAGTGGCAGGCGAGAACAAGATGAAAAAAAAGATTAGTGTGGGAATTCTTTCTTTCTACTACCCACATTTAGGCGGTAGCGGTATAATGGCAACGAGGATAGCTCGCGAGCTTTCAAAAGATGGTCACGATGTTCATTTCATAGGGTATGACACTGATGAGCAGCCCAGACAGATGGAAGAATTAGGTATACATCTTCACAGAGTGGGTAGGATAAATTACCCCTGTCTTAAGAACGAACCATATGTGTGGACCATCGCCACAAAGATATGTGATGTCGCAGATAGGTACGGACTTGACATAGTCCACGTCCATTATGCATTGCCGCACGCACTTTGTGCATATGTTGCGAAAGGTCAGCTCGCCAGTGAAGGGCGTTCCCTGCCCTTTGTCGTAACAGGCCACGGGAGTGACATACACACGAATGGCCACAAGAAGGATGTGAACAGGATATTCAGGTTTGTCCTGAACAACGCAGACGGGTTGTCGTATGTCTCTAAGGATCTGCAGAGGATAGCTGAAGACGAACTGGGGATAATGCGCAAGGGTGTGGTGATAACAAATTTCCTCGACACTAAGAAGTTCTACAGAGAGAATATTACCCTGAGGGAACGGTGGAAAATCCCCCCCGACGCTTTTGTGGTCGGGCACGCCTCGAACTTCGCGCCAATAAAGCAAACTGGCCACTTCTCCAAGGTCGCCAGAGTGCTGAGGGAAGAGGGGCTGATGGAAGGGATATATTTCGTCTTCGCTGGGACTGGCAGTGAGCAGAAGAGGCTGCAGAAGGAGATACATGACCTGGAGCTTGAGGACCGTTGCAGGTTTGTCGGGAAGCTGGACGATGATGGTATGCGGCTTTTCTACAGCAGCATAGATGCATTTGTCCTCCCATCGCAGAGGGAAGGATGCCCCCTTACACTTCTCGAGGCGATGGCTTGCGAGGTGCCTGTCATCTCTACGACGAGCGGTGGATTGCCCGAACTTGTTGATGGTAATAACGGGTATCTTTTCGAGTCAGGTGATATTACAGGTCTGGCAGACAGGCTGCTTATGCTGAAAAGCAATCCTCTCCTCAGGATGAAGATGGGCATGAACGGGAGGAAGAGGGTTGAGAAGTCTCATGATGTGTCTGTTGTCATGGACCAGTATTATGCACTTTATGATGAGGCGTTAGGTAGCGCAAATGAAATTAAAAGATGCGTATGTGCAGGAACAACTAGAAGCTTTTAATGAGCTCGCAGCATTTGATGACTGGAAGGGATTCTTGGATAGCATAAGGTCTCAAGGAAGGGATGGTTCTGCAATCAAGGAGGCTGCTGTCCGCGCGTCAAACCGCTTCGCGGCTCTGGCCAGGACAGAGGATAGCCCTGAAGAGTACGGGGGACCTGTTGTGGCGGGGGCTCACCAGACATATCTTGACTACGGATTCGGGACATTGTCGAAGATCTCGGTGCTCGAGGAACTGAGGAGAGAAGGGGTCTGCACACTTTGGACAGCAGTAGACTATGACAACTTCGCATCAGACACCCTTATCAGGAGGGTGGAGTTTCCGAACGTGCATAACAGGACAGACACAGGGTCTTATCTCGAGAGCATTGTGCTCCATCCACGTCAGAACAAGTTCGGCGGTTCAGACCTGCGGTTTGTTCCGCCCCCTGAAAAAGAGTCGATTGCCTTATTCGGTGAGCGGATAAAACAGATCTGCAGGGAGGCGAGCAGGACATTGCAGATGGTGTCGCCTGACCGTGAAAGGATGTGGCAGCATTACGAAGAATACATGAAAGACATATCAGTCGCTTCTGAGGCTGCGGCCAATGTTGCTGAATTCAATGGGATAGTCACGTTGAGGATGATGCGGCGTCTGGGGTTCACGACGCCTTATGTGCAGATGAGTGAGCTCCTCGATGACCCTTCAGTCGCGAGGAAGATATCAGAGTTCTATAGCGCAGTGATAAGAGACAACGACGCGTTCGTCAGTGCTGCAAACAGCGTCTTTGACAGGTATCCGGGCGTTGATCTTCACAGTAAAAGATATGTCCCTGGAATCCTGCCCATGCAGATTGCGGCAGGAGACAAGGGTAAGAGGTCGCAGGCTTTTGTAGAGAAGCGCGAGGGCGGGCATGTCATATCTTCAAGGGATTTGTCTGTGGGAGTGGGAGATGCATCACCTGACGAGATACAGGAATTCTTGCATGAATATAAAGGAAGATGGTCTCCGAACGTGGCTATGCCACTTCTCATGGACAGTCTCGGGTTGGGTGGGATGATCAGCGGCAAGAGCTCTATGATATACAGCGTCCCGTTTGCAGAGGTCACTGACAAGATGTTTGGGAGGAAGTATCTGCCGAATTTTTTCTCCGCAGGCAGTGCTGCGCCCGGAGGGTTTTTCCACAGGGCGGTCCTGCTCAGGTCAGAAGGCAGAGCAGACGCTGATGAGTGTTTCAAGAGGTGCGAACCCACCATCCTTTACAGGATGCTGGAATCTGGATACGCCGACGTGGCGGATGAGCTTAGGAATGTTTGGGGAGGGGATTAGTTATGAAAGCTTTGTTTGCTGTTGCGCACCCTGATGATGAGGCGATGTGCGGTGGACTTGTCAAGAAGATAAGCTCAGATGGTGATGGCAGTGCCCTAGTCGTCTGCTTTAGCGGTGCAGGCACTCCAAGGCAGGAAGAATTCATGGACAGCTGCAACATACTTGGAGCTGAAGGGAGTATACTCACATACCAGGAGCTGGATATGCAGCGCTCCATTGACCGCGAAGCTTTGGACAAGTTGCGCATGATTATAAGGAAGTTCAAGCCGCACATAGTGGTCACCCATTTTGAGCAAGATTACAATCCTGACCACCGGGCAGTTTCAGGCCTCGTGTACACTGCTGTTGAGTTTGCATCACACGGGGTGCCGGACAAGGGTTGGCAGACAAGCAGGCTTCTTCAGTTTGAAGTCAACACAATGATACCCCAACCGGACGTCATGGTCTGCATCGATGATGAATTTGAATATAAGCTGAAGGCGTTGGAGATGCATTTCTCCCAGACAGGGGCAGCACATAAGGAAGGGTATTACACAAGGCTGGTGACAAAGGTCAATGAATTGAGGGGCGTCCAGGCTGGTTGCAGATATGCCGAAGCATATGCTGAGAGGAAGCTGCCTGTCGTCGGAAATTTCTATTGTGTCGACCGGACAGTCAGGGGACTGGACTCGCTTCTGAGTTATCCCTGGTTGCCTGGGCAGGAAGATAAACGATGAGGGCGTTAGTAGTCATAGCACATCCTGATGATGAGACGCTTTGCGGTGGGCTCATCAGGAAGATAACTGCGGCAGGAGGTAAGGTATTCATCGTCTGCTTTAGCGGGTCTTCTCAAAGGAAAAAAGAATTCATGGACAGCTGCCATGTCCTGGGGGCGGAAGGGACCTGCCTGGACTACATGGAATTGTCCCTGGAGACCTCACTTGATTATGACTCATTCATATCCTTGAAGAATACCATACTCAAATTCAAGCCAGACATAATAATTACTCTTTCATGGAACGACTACCATCCTGACCACCGCGCAGTTTCACGTATCACTATGAAAGCCGCAGAATTCGCCTCGCACGGGACACATAACAGCGGTTGGCTGCCCAGCAGGATCCTGTCATTTGAGGCTAACACGCTGATCCCTGATCCTGATTTCTTGGTGGACATCAGCAAGGAATTTGATTGTAAGATGAGGGCGTTGAAGAAGCACAGTTCGCAGTTGAAAGCAGAGCACAAGAAAGGATATTACATCGCACTGACAGCAAAACGCGCCGAATTGAGAGGCGTACAGGGAGGGTGCAGATATGCTGAAGCGTATTCTGAAGTCAGGATGCCTGTACACGGGAATTTCTATTGTAAAGACAGGACCATACGGGACGTGTCATCCCTGCTTAAGAGATGAATTGGTGTTTATTTAAGAAAAGGTTTTTAAATAAAGGGGAAATAGCATTTAACATGCAACTATACAAGCAGACAACCAAGTACACCTGCGCAGCTTCTTCGCTGGCGATGGTGATAAACCATTTCAAGCCAGGTTTCCTGCTGAACATCGACAATGAGTTCGACATCTGGCATAAGACAGCGGCTTTGCCCACAAGGGGGAGCTCCATCTACGCGCTTGCGATATACGCGCACCAGAAAGGGGTGCCTTTGAAGGTGGTTGTGGGTGAGCATGATTACAAGTTCCCTGGCTACAAGTTCAAGTCTTACAAGAAGAAGGAGATTGAGATAGCAGATTTCTCTTCGCAGCTTTTCTACAAGCACGCTAAAGATCTCGGGATAGTGATAGAGGAGAAGGAGTTCACGCTCGATGATGTGAAGGCAGCATTGAAAGAGGGTAAGATTGTCCTCCTGAGGCTTATTGCAGGGATAGTAAGGGACACCAAGGAGAACAAACGGAACTCCCACTACATTCCAGTCTATGATTACAAGGATGGTGTTTTCAAGATTATGGACCCCAAGAAAGGCTCCCTCGAGGTTGGTGAAGCGACCGTGCAGGAGGCTTTCGAGAAGGTGAGCGAGGTCAAGAGAGACCACAGGATGATCGTCTTCGGCTAGATTCTTAGACTATTTGAAGACAATCCCTAAGAGAAGGGATTTGTATTTTAGAGCCAGCCCGAGTATCACAAGCTGTGTCTTATCTGCAATCTCAGAGACTAATGCCAACACGAATGCTGCGGTGAATGGCTCGAGTATGTTAATGGATGCGTCACTCCAATAGAGACTTGAAATACTCCGTCGGGTCCTTCAATCCCATTATCTTGAGTATCGTCGGGGCCAATTGTGCTATAGAGTCATTCTTCCTCTGCACTACAGAACATTTATTGTTGGTTATGGCTATGAACGGTACCTTGTTCATGGTATGCGATGTCTGGTGCTTGCCGTGCATCTCTTCTGCGTTGCCATGGTCTGCCGTGACTATTACATTGTAGCCTTTGCTTCTTGCTGCTGAGACGGTCTGTCCCAGGCACTGGTCGACAGCTTCGACCGCTTTTATCGTCGCTGAAAGGATTCCTGTGTGCCCGACCATGTCTGCGTTGGCGTAGTTCAGGATTATCAGGGGATACTTGCCGGTGTTTATCCTTTGTATGACTTCTGCGGTTATCTTCGGGGCTGACATCGCAGGTGTCTTGTCGTATGTCATGACTCTGGGGCTAGGTACAAGCGCCCTGTCTTCGAGGGGGAACGGGCCGTCATGGCCGCCGTTGAAGAAGTAGGTGACGTGGGCGTACTTCTCTGTCTCTGCTATGCGGAGCTGCCTTATCCTGTTCCTGGACATGACCTCTCCGAGCACGTCGCGAGGCACTTCTGGCTGAAGGGCTACTGGCGCCTTTATCTTATTGTCGTACTGTGTCAGGCAGACGAAGTTGAGGTGTATCCGCTTGCTCCGCCTGAACTTCCTGAACTTTCCCTGCACGAATGCTCTTGTCAGCTCTCTTGCCCTGTCTTCGCGGAAGTTGAAGAATATTATCGAGTCATGCTCCTGGACATAGTGCTTGACCCTCTTGCGCGGCGAGAGTATTATTGAGGGCTTGACGAACTCGTCTGTCTCTCCTCTCTTGTATGCATCCCTAATCGCTTCTGTCGCTGAGTGGTATATCCTTCCCTGGTGGTTCACCATCGCGTCGTATGCCTTGTGCTCCCTGTTCCACCTGTTGTCCCTGTCCATCGCGTAGAAGCGGCCCATCATCGTGGCTATGCTGCCGATGCCCAGCCTCCTGCATTCATTCTCGAGCATGCGTATGTATTTCAGGGCGCTTTTCGGCGGCTTGTCCCTTCCGTCGAGGAAGCAGTGGACATAGACGCGCCTTACCTTGTTCTTTTTGGCCATCTGGAGCAGAACGAAAAGGTGGTTGATGTGGGAGTGGACGCCTCCGTCGCTGAGCAGTCCCATCAGGTGCAGCGCTGAGTCGTTCCTCTTCGCCTCTTCCATCGCGCCCAGCAGCACTTTGTTCCTGAAGAATGAACGGTCCTTTATGGACTGGTTGATCTTGAGCAGCTCCTGCGGGATGAGCCTTCCTGCGCCGAGGTGCGTGTGGCCCACTTCTGAGTTGCCGATGAATCCTGGAGGGAGGCCGACGTGCTGCTCTGCTGCGTACAGCGTGGTGTGGGGGTTCTCTTTCCAGAGCCTGTTGAAGTTCGGTGTTTTCGCTAGCTTTATCGCGTTGTAGCTCTTGGACTTGCGCAGTCCCCACCCGTCAAGGATGATGAGCATCGCTTTCTCTTTCGGTTTCATTTTATCAACTCTCTTACGCTCCTTTTTGAAGTATGTCCATCAGCACCCCTTGGACGTCATTGGACCTCAAGGCGAAGCTGAGGCCCTCATAGCCCACACGGGAGTATTTGAGGGTCGCTATCCCGACTATCTTGCCTTCCTTGTTGACCAGGGGACCGCCAGAGTTCCCTGCGTTTATCGCCACGTCTGTCTGCAGGTAGAATATGTCTATCTCGCTGGGTATCAGCCGTTTTGTGTTGCTGATTATGCCCTGCGTCACAGTGGATTCGAACCCTACAGGGTTGCCGACTGCTATGACTGCGTCTCCCACAGAGACCTTTTCGGAGTCTGCCCATTCGAGGTACTCGAAGTCATTCTTTTCTGTCACAGGCTTTATGACTGCGATGTCCCAGTCTTCGTCCCTGCCGATCAGCGTGGCTGTGTACTCCTTGTCATCATGGGTCCTCACTGTTATGGTGCCCAGGTCATCGACGACATGGTAGTTCGTCACGATATATCCTTCTTTGTTGACGAAGACTCCGCTTCCTGCTGTGTTGAAGTAGCTGGGGCCTTTCTTGCCGATGGTCACGACTGTGTTGAGCACCTTGGGGATCACAGGGCTGAAGTCCACTGTCGTCTTCCTGAACGTCTCCAGCTGCTGTGAGAAGCTGGATATCTCTGAGAGGCTCCTGTTGCTGGTCTTCTGGATGGAGTCAGACAGTGCGGTGTCTCTCTGCATGGCCTGGTAGTTGTAGTCCTGCAGCTTCTGTCCGAGGTCGCTGTTCACCTGCTCTATCCTTGTCTTTGACAGGCCTATCTCGCTGCGGAGGGTGCCTTCGACAGAGCCTAGCTGACTGCTGAGAGTCTCTTCTTGCGCAGTCATCTTCTGCTCTGCCTCGCTGAGCTGATTGGCATGCTCTGTGGACAGGTTGTTGAGCTTCATGTTGTAGTCGTAGGCGAGATATGAGACGATGGATCCGAATGCGATCACTATCACCAGATTGAGGTAGAGTATGTGCTTGACAGTGGGCGTGAACCCTCCTCCCGACGCGCTTCTCTTCATATGTCTCGCGAGCAGGTCCTTGAAATCATCCTCAGTGTATCCTGCATCGAGCATGGACTTGCGTATGGCGTGCTCACTGACACCGAGGCTCCTCTGCGTCTTTATGTAGTCTTCAAGTTCTTTTTCTGCCATTTTTCCATTTATTGTGAAAGCAGTGCCGCCGTGAGTTTGCGAGGCTTTGTATCTATGTTCTTAGCGCCCGTCGTGGGGGATGGCCCCTACGGGGAAACAGGGCTTTTGGATTTATGCTCATTAGCCGAGCCTCACGCGGCGCTGCGTTTGTTTTGAGCATCATATCTTTCCCATCTTTGCCTTGTGCCCCAGCTCTTCCTCTATCCTGAGGAGCTGGTTGTACTTCGCGAGCCTTTCACTCCTGCAAGGCGCGCCTGTCTTTATCTGTCCTGTTCCCAGGCCGACCGCGAGGTCTGCGATGAATGGGTCTTCTGTCTCGCCGCTGCGGTGGCTGACCATGACATGCCAGCCGTTGTTCATGGAGAGCTTTGCTGCGGTTATCGCTTCGCTCAATGATCCTATCTGGTTGACCTTCAGCAGCAATGCATTGCAGAGCCTCTTGTCCAGTGCCATCCTTATCCTCTCAGGGTTCGTGACGAGCAGGTCGTCGCCGACTATCTGCACCTTCCTCTTCTTCGCTGATGCGGTCAGCGCAGGGTATGGCTCGAAGTCGTCCTGCTCGAACGGGTCCTCTATCGAGAAGACAGGGTAAGCGTCCATTATGCGCTCGTAGAGCCTTGTCAGCTTATCTGAGCTCATCCACTTGCCGTCCACGAAGTATGCTTTCTTCTTCTTGTCATAGAACTCTGAGCTTGCCGCGTCTATCGCTATCTTCACAAGACCGTCATATCCTGCTTTCCTTATCGCGCGGTCGAGTATAGAAAGCGCGTCCTCCACGCTTTTGATGTTGGGAGCGAAGCCGCCTTCATCCCCGACGTTCGTGGATGACTTGCCGTATGCCTTTGCTATCTCCTGCTTAAGGACCTGGTATGTCTCAGCTCCCATGCGGAGGGAGTCCGCGAATGTCTTTCCGTGCGGGCATATCATGAATTCCTGGAACTGGAGCTTGTTGTCCGCGTGCTTTCCGCCGTTTATGATGTTCATGCACGGCACAGGCATCACGTTCTTCCCTCCAAGCAGCGAGTAGAGGGGTTTTTTCTGTGTGTTTGCCGCCAGCCTGGCTGTCGCAAGGCTTACGCCGAGTATTGCGTTGGCTCCAAGAGCTGATTTGTTAGGTGTCCCGTCAAGCCTGAGCATTGCCGTGTCAACGCTTGCCCATCTCCTGCAGTCCATGCCGACCACTACCTTGCTGATCTTTGTGCAGACGTTCTGCACTGCTTTCCTGACACCTTTGCCATGGTATCTCAGCCCTCCATCCCTCAACTCCAGCGCTTCGTGTATGCCTGTCGATGCTCCTGACGGCACTGCAGCCCTCGCGCTGTTGGTCTTTGTCGAGATGTCCACCTCTACAGTGGGATTTCCGCGGGAGTCGAGTATCTCCCTCGCCCACACTTTACGTATAGTATTATCAGTCTTCATTCTATTACCTCTTTTTTGTCTTCTTATCAATCTCGAGCATGCGCTCGTGTATCAGTATGTTCAAGAATGTAGTCTTCGAGGGGTATCTGTACTTGTTCTCGTCCTTCTTTATCAGCTCTTCTATCTGCTTCTCGAGCTTGTCATCGATGCGTACGACTCCCATCCAATGCCCCACTCGTTACAATAAGTAACTTTCAATAACTATTTGTAACAAGAGTATTTAAAGGTTTCGGTTCCGAAGGAATTGCGAATTCGAAACCGAAGGTTTCGTTGGTTTCGCTCTCAGAAATGGTTCATACAAGAGAATGCTCCCGCAGGTGACCTCGCAGGGGAGATAGAGCATGAGCTGCTCGAGGAGGAGGTGAACCGCGCACAGGACTATCTCAAGTGAGATTGATGTTCAGTTTTTTCAAGAAAAAGTTCTTTTTTTCTTTAAGCGATGCATCGCGCAATATTAAGATTGTTTGATATGTCAGCATACCACCAATCTGTGATTGGTGGTTAGTGGTGGTATGCTGAGCACACTTAAAAATCCTGTGGGATTTTTGGTGTCCTAAAAACCGCGGGTTTTTATGATGCTCAAAAGGCGGCAGGGGTGAGCGAAGCGAACATGCCACCGGTCTTTGACCGGTG
>JAHJSS010000003.1 GCA_018830225.1 Nanobdellota archaeon | reverse complement strand
ATTTTGACCCCATTAACGAACTGATTTGTTGTCAAAATCAAGCAATAACCTGATTCTTGTTGAGAAAAAAGCAGAAATCTTAGCTTCTGTCAAACGCAGTTTTTCAGTGAAATAATTAAGAAACTGTCAAACTTGGGTTATAATTAATTTTTTTTTTACTGTTTCTTCTTTCAGACGCTATCTTGCGTCAGCACCACGCGCTCGCTGCGATTCTCTTACTACCTATCTTTGCTGAACTGCGATGTCAAGCGCTTCCCAATCTGTCAGCTCGCTAGGCGGTGGTGCTGGCGCATATGAGAATTATTTCAGCGCTCTGCTATGTTCAGCCTGGCAAACGCCTTCTCGACATCATCCTCTGAATAGCCAGAACTCCTGAGAGAATGCTTTATCTTGGCCATGTCGTCGCCATGGTCCATCGCCAGCTCAATCATCGGTATTATCTCATCCATCCTCGAGGGAAGGCTGCTGCTTACATCATCTTCCGAGCCAGAACCCAGACCTGCTTCGCCAGCGCGGTCATCCTCACCAGACATCTCCATCGACCCTGCATAACTGGACTTCTCAGGCTCATCAAAAGACGGGAGCTCGTCAGGGCTGATGCTGAATGTCTCAGATGACTCGAACTTAGTCATCATGAGATCCTTCATGCGCTCCCCGAACTCGCTCATCAAGGCGCTCTCCTTGCGGGCCTTCTCCTCGATGAGCCTCTGCTGTTTCTCAAGCTTCGCCTTCATCGAAGCAAGAGTCGCATTGAAGATGGCAACTTTCTTTGCATGATTCTTCATGATTATGAGCCTCTTCTCCTCCTCTTCCTTCCTCAACTGCTCAAGCGCCTTCGCGTACTCTGCCTCCTGGGATCCTATGATGCGGTCCTTGTCCGCAAGAGAAGCCTCCGCGAACTTCAGGCGCTCCTTCATCTTCATCATCTCATAGAGAATCTTCTGGTTCTGCTCATCAGTAGAGAAGACGCGGTTCTCGACAGCGCCGACCTTGTTGTTCAACGCAAAGACCTGCTTCTTGTAAGCGTCAATCTGCTGCTCCAGATCATGGTTCTTGTTGTCCAATCCCTTCAATAGGGATGTCTTCTCGGCAAGCTTGTCCTTCAGGACCTTGACCATACCATCCTTCTCAGCGACCTGCTTCCTGAGCTCAGTGTTGAGCCTGTCAAAATCCTGCAGCTGCCTCCTGTTGTTGAGAAGATCCTTCGAAAGCGACTCTATCTTAGCAGACTGGTCGTCAATATTCTGCTTCATGGCATTGACAACATCCTCACGCCTGGAAAGGTCAAGCTCAACAGGCTTAAGATCATCAATCATCTCAGAAATCAGCTGGCGCTTCTCCTCTAGCTCTCCCTTGAGCCTCTGAAGATCAGCACGCACAGCAGGCTCGACACCTGCACCGCCTATATCCTGCCTGAGGCTCTCGAACTCCTCTGCAAACCTGGAGATCACCTCCTGGGTCTTCCTCAGACGCTCAGCCAGCTCCTCATTGGAACGCATTATCTCCTGGCTCTTCCTCCCGATATCCTCAAGGATGCTCTTTTCCACCATCTTTTTTTCAGCTCCTGCCATGGCAGGCAACCAATGACATATGCCAACAACAACTATCTACAACGCACTGAGACTCATCTCTCAGAGCCGACCAATGCCACGTGCGCAAGGAAGGCCTCCAGCTGGACAAACTCGTCACTGCCTTCAGTCATCCTGAACTCAGCCTCGCCGCACTTCTCGACCAGAGACATCTTCTTCCTGCCGTCGAGCTCAAGGTTGTATATCTCCTTCTGGACCTGCTTTATCACATCAAGGCCTGAAAGCCCGTAATTGAGCATGATATCGAGCAGCTTCTCCCGTGAATCAATGAACCTGCCCTTCAACGCAATCTCCAGGACCTCCTTCACTTCCTTAGGCCTCGCGACAGAGGCGAGCGAGTAGACCGTCTCATCGGTTATCTTCTTGCTTATCGCAGCAGCGCTCTGGAGTATGTTCTCGACCCTCCTGCAATCCCCCTCTGATATGTTGAACAGCGCCTCCTCAGCCTTCTCGTCCAGGCTCAGCCCCTCGCTCTTGGCGATCTTCTTGACCAGCCTGAAGATATCTGCCTTCGGAAGAGGCTTGAAGCGGAATATCGCGCATCTCGACTGGATAGGGTCGATGATCTTGCTGCTGTAATTGGCCGCGAGGATGAACCTTGTGGTCTGGGTGTAGTTCTCCATGGTCCTCCTCAGAGCCTGCTGGGCCTCCTTTGTGAGCGCATCACACTCGTCAAGATAGATTATCTTGAAAGGCACATCACCGATCGCCCGCGTCCTGGCGAAGTCCTTGACCTTGTTCCTTATCACGTCAATGCCGCGCTCATCAGAAGCGTTCAGCTCAAGAAAGTTGTTGTGCCATGACTCCCCAAAAAGCTGCCTCGCGACAACCAGCGAAAGAGAGGTCTTTCCGACCCCTGCAGGCCCGGCAAACAGGAGATGAGGCATGTTCTTCTCCTTCACAAAAGCCTCAACCCTCTTCACGACACGGTCCTGCCCGAGGACCTCGCTGAATTCCTTCGGCCTGAATTTCTCTGTCCAGATGGCGTGCTCTTTCATACCTCTAAATAAAGCCCAAGAAAATATAAATGTTTCCCTTTTAAAATAGACAACAAAAGAAAGAGAAAAAAACGGAAAAAATAAACAGAAAAATCAGATGATCATCAGATTATGTCTTCCTCGGCAATCACCATGAAGTCCCCGATGGCCATCAGAGCGCTGAATGGTATCAGGATGTTGCCTTCCTTGTCCTTCTCAAGCTCAAGCCTCTCGCTGTACGGTGTAGGATTGATCAGGACCATGTGGATAAGCTCACCAGATTTGACCTCAAATATCATGTCACCGACTTCGCCGAACTTCTTACCGGTCTTGGAGACCACTGTCTTGCCAATCAGTTCCCTTGCAAATCGTTTCTCTTCCTCAGCCATGTTAGCACCTCTCTTGGCATTTCTTAAGCATAACCAGGAGTAATATAACTTACTCTACAGTAAAAATAACATATTCATTTGCATATATAAATCTTTTTGTTTTAAAATGACTGTCAAAATGACCTGCCCCTCTTTAAAAACAACAGCCCTAGAGGCCTGGCCAGCAAAAAGCTTTAAATATGACGCTCGCAACGAAACAACCAATATGGACACTGAAGAAAGACTCAAACTCATCCGGGAAGTAGGGGAGGAGATAATAGGCGAAGAGGAGCTCAGAGAGATGCTGGAGTCAGGAAAAGAGCTAATAGCATACGACGGGTTCGAGCCTTCAGGAAAGATACACATAGCCCAGGGCATACTAAGGGCAATAAACGTCAACAAGATGACCAAGGCAGGCGTCAGGTTCAAGTTCTGGGTAGCGGACTGGTTCGCGCTGATGAACAACAAGATGGGCGGAGACCTCGACAAGATCAAGACAGTCGGCAAGTACTTCATCGAAGTATGGAAAGCATGCGGCATGGACCTGGAAAGAGTGGAGTTCCTCTGGGCGAGCGACGTGATGAACGACACAGACTACTGGCTCAAGGTCATCAACATCGGCCGCATCAACACTGTGACACGCATAACAAGGTGCGCGCAGATAATGGGCCGGAGCGAGAAAGACACGCTCTCAGCAGCGCAGATATTCTACCCTTGCATGCAGTGCGCAGACATATTCCATCTCGAGGCAGACATAACACAGCTCGGCATGGACCAGCGCAAGGTCAACGTTTTGGCCAGGGAGGTTGCGCCAAAGCTCGGATTCAAGAAGCCGGTAGTGGTGTCACACCACATGCTCATGGGATTGGGAGAGCCTCCCAAGACAGAACTGACAGGCGCAGACGCGGCCATAGCCAAGAAGATGTCAAAGTCCAGCCCTGACTCAGCAATATTCATGACAGACACGACAGAGGAGATAAACAGGAAGATCAAGAAGGCATACTGCCCTGAGAAGATAACAGAAGACAATCCTGTCATGGAATACTGCAAGTACATCATATCCGAGAAGTTCCCGATAATGGAGATAAAAAGGCCAGAGAAGTTCGGCGGGAACCTCGAGATACACGGCTACGACGAGCTGGTCAAGATCTACACAGCAGGAGAGCTGCACCCTATGGACCTCAAGCAGGCAGTCGCACACTACATCGACGAGATGCTGAAGCCGGTCAGGGAGCACTTCGAGAAGAACACGAAGGCGAGAGAGCTCTTCGAGAAGGTGCAGAGCTTCGAAGTGACGAGATAAAGACACAGGACAGAAAATAAATCAGAATTCTAAACCAGCTTTCTAACTGCCAATCACGACCATTGTATAGTTCTTGTGGAGGAAGCGGTCCCTGACCCTCAGGATATCATCCTTCGTCACTTCCCTGACATTCCTGATGTACTCGTCAGCAAGCTTGGCATCCTTGATGAACTCCCAGAAAGCCAGCTCGTTGGCCCTCCTCTGAGAATCCTCATTGTCGACAAGTATCTTCCCCACGATATGATCCTTCGCCTCGTTCAGCTCCTTCTTATCTATGTTGTCAAGCTTCCTGATCTCATCAAGGATTATGCTCTTGCACAGCTCGATGTTCTTCTTGTCGCAGTTGAAGTAAGTAGCGAAGAAACCATATGTCTTCTTGCACTCGTGCGTCGTGCCCACCGAATACGCCAGACCGCGCTTCACCCTTATCTCCTCGTTCACCCTGCCTGAAAGCCCTTTCGAGAATATCGCTGATGTGACATCCAGGACAAAACTGTCCTTGTGCCGGCGGGGGACTGTCTTGTACCCGACGACGATGTATGCCTGCTTGACCTTCCTCCTCTCCTTCCTCACCCTCTGCCTGGTCTCCTTAGGCTCATCCACCTTCTTGGTGACAGGAATCTTCCCGGGCTCAAGATCCCCGAAAATCGCATTCATCTTCCGCGACAGCCAGTTCACGTTCCCTACGACTGACACTATCATGTTGTTAGGAGTGTACCACTTCCTGTAGTAGTCCACCATCTGCTTGTGAGTGATGGACCTCACAGAGTCGACACGGCCGTACACAGGGTTCCTGGTCGGATGCTTCTTGAAGATGCTCTTCTCGAAAAGGATCCACTGATAGAACAGCGGCTGGTCATTCACCATCTTGATCTCCTCAAGAATGACCTTCCTCTCTTTCTCCAGGCTCTGAGAGTCGAACTTGGGGTTCTTCATGATGTCTGCCAGTATCTTGAGGCCAAGATCGAACTTCCCCCGGGGGACCTTGACGTAATAGTAGGTCCTCTCATTGGAGGTGGCTGCGTTTATCTCACCGCCGACATTCTCGATGGTCTCGCTGATTTCCTTGGCAGAACGGGTCTTTGTGCCCTCAAAAACCATGTGCTCCAGAAAATGGGACATGCCCGCGATGTTCCTTGACTCATTGTTAGAGCCAGTCCCGACACACACCTCGATAGCGACAGAGTCAGACCTCCTCGGCTCCCACAACACAGTCAACCCGTTTTTCAGCTTGAATTTCCGCATGGTGAGGGAAATAATTATAAATAGTATTAAAACTTATCTATCACCCATGAGACTCAAAGAATTCCAGAGACAGCTCACCAAGAATAGGATAGGCCTCGCTCTCTTCTTCAGCATCGACGGAGACAACGCAGACCCAAACCTGGTCTATTTCACCCAGTACACAGGCTTCGGAGCGCTCGCGGTGACCCCCAAAAAGGCATTCCTGCTCGTGCCTGAGCTCGAAGCCTCAAGGGCTAGGAAAGCCAGGATGGTGCGGGTGGTCGTGACCAAAGGCCGACTGATAAAATCCCTCAAGAAAAAGCTCAAATCAAGGCCGAAAAAGGTAGGCATAGACAAGAACAGATTAAGCCTGAACTTCTACAAGGCGCTGCACAAAGAGATAAAAGCCAGCTATGTCGACATCTCAGGCATGTGCCTCAGGCTCAGGACAGCAAAGACACCCCGCGAAGTCAGCATCATCCGCAAGGCATGCTCAACATCAGACGAGATAATGCACAAGACCTTCTGGAACTTCAAGAGATTCAAGACAGAGACAGACATCTCAGCATTCATGATCAACGAGGTCAACAAGAGGGGCTTGAAGTTGGCTTTCAATCCAGTGGTCGCATCAGGCAAGAACGCCTGCGAAGCGCACCACGAGCCACAGAACAAGAGGCTGCAGAGAGGCTTCTGCGTGATAGACTTCGGCGTCAGGAACAAAGGATACTGCTCAGACATAACAAGGACGATCTACATCGGGACGCCAACAAAGAAAGAGGTCGAGCTGTACCACAAGGTGCTGGAGGTACAGACAAGGCTCATAGATGAGTGCAGGCCAGGGAAGAGCTTCATCAAAATAGACAAGAAAGCGCACGAGCTGTTCGGGAAGCACTCAAAGAACTTCACGCACCTCATAGGCCACGGCGTCGGCCTCGAGATACACGAGAACCCCAACCCCAAGGCCAGCAAGAGAAGGCAGATAACAAAACTCACAGAGAACAGCGTGATAACAATAGAACCCGGGCTGTATTACAACAAGAGGCTAGGGATAAGGATAGAGGACGACATACTGGTCACGCGAAAAGGTCCAGAATTACTTACGAAGACAGGTAAGAACCTGCTGATAATAACGAGGAAATAAGAAAATATCTTTTTTCACGCCGCGCTCGCACTGTTTCTACAACCTGAACTTGCCGTCCTTCTGGATGACCTTGCCATCCACGATTATCTTCCCTCCGCCAGCCTTAGGGCGCAGGTCCTTGACAATATCCCAGTGCAGGGCAGAATTGTTGCCCTGGGAAGGGTTCTTCTTGTAGCACTCAGGGTAAGCCATGCCGAGAGCAAGGTGGACAGTGCCGCCTATCTTCTCGTCAAACAACAGGTTCTTCGTATACTTTGTTATGTTATAGTTGACACCTATTCCCAGCTCCCCGAGGTATGATGCTCCAGGGTCTGTATTGAGCATAGTCTTCAGGAACTTCTCGTTCTTTGTGGCAGAAGCCTTCACGACCTTGCCCTTCCTGAACTCAAGGCGGATACCATCTATCTCATTGCTGCCCTTTATCGCAGGGTAAGAGAACTCGATGTGCCCTTCTGTCTTGTACTTCTCGGGAGCTGTGAACACCTCGCCATCAGGGATGTTCTTGTCCCCCTGCCTGTCGATAGCACTCATGCCCTTGACGCTCAAGGTCAGGTCAGTGTTCTTCCCGACAATCCTCACCTCGCTTGCCCTGTCGATTATTGCCTTGAGCTTCGCATACTTTCTCTGGAGCGCATTGTAGTCGATATTGCACGCATTGAAGAACCAATCAGTGTACTCCTCCAAAGACATCTCTGCCTCCATGGCAAGGGCATTCGTAGGGAAGTCGCAGCCCACCCACCTCTTCTTCATCCTGACTTTAGAGATAGGATCGACAGTCTTGCTGCGGATGGATATCTTCTTAGGGTCGATGCCGCTCAACTCCCTCGTGTTCGTCGTCCCCCAGACGCCGATGAAGACATCAGCGTTCTTCGACTCGAACATCGCGACATCAGGGAACTTCTTCAGCTGCTCAGGAGAGGCGTGCTTGTAATAGATTTGTGTCATTCCAGGAAGGTGCGCATGCACTGCGGGATACGCTCCCTTCTTCATGCACAGCCTATAGACTTCTGTGATGAGATGCTCAGCAACAACATCGCCGCTGATGACAACCTTGTCACCCTTCTTCACCCTTGTGGAATGCTCCACGAGAATCTTCGCCAGTCTCTTGATCCGTTCATCAACCATGGTGGATGAACCCTTGACCTGGAAATATATAAATGTTTTCATCCGCTGAATAGTCAAGCTGGGAAAAAATCAGAGACAGGACTTCAGCGACAATAAAAAGCAAAATGTTTAAATACACCAGAGGATTTTTTGGTTGCACAATGGCGCCGAAATCAGCAACCGGGACAACACAGGTCGAGCCGAGAGAAAAAGAGATACTCAGCAGCATAGTGGCAGGATATGCGACAGACATACAGACCCTGGAAGACGAGAACAGGCTCCTGAAAGAGACAGTCAACCACCTCAAGAGGGAGATGGAGAAGTTCCAGCAGCCGCCTCTCCTTGTAGCTGAGATAAAAGACCTCATCGATGGAATGGTCCTGCTCAGGCTGAACAACGGCAACGAGTTCTATGTGGGAGTGTCAGATAACATCAAGGACCTTGCACCAGGAGACTCAGTTCTTGTGGAGCAGAAGAACCTAACAGTGCTCAGGAAGATACCCCTATCCAAGTCATTCAATGTGGAGAAGTTCGTCATAGTAGAGAAGCCAGAGGTCTCATGGAAACAGGTAGGAGGGCTGGCCAAGCAGGCAGAAGAGATAAAAGAGGTCATAGAACTGCCGCTCAAGAAGCCAGAGCTCTTCAAGAAGGTGGGCATACAGCCGCCAAAAGGCATACTGCTGTATGGGCCTCCAGGCACAGGGAAGACACTCCTTGCAAAAGCGGTCGCATCAGCCACAGACAGCTGTTTCATAGAGATAGTAGGCTCAGAACTGGTCCAGAAATTCATAGGAGAAGGAGCGAAACTGGTCAAGGAGATATTCCAGCTGGCAAGAGAAAAGGCACCAGCGATCATATTCATAGACGAGCTGGACGCGCTGGCAGCAAAAAGGATGGACATAGGCACCTCAGGCGAAAGAGAGGTCCAAAGGACATTCATGCAGCTGCTCGCAGAGATAGACGGGTTCAAGCCGCTAGGGAACGTGAAGATAGTGGGCTGCACGAACAGGAAAGACATACTCGACCCAGCAGTGCTCAGGCCAGGAAGGCTGGACAGGCTCATAAACATACCAGCGCCCGACGATGACGGCATAAAGGAGATATTCAAGATACACACCAAGAGCATGCAGCTGGAAAAGAAAACGAGCGTCGAAAAGATATGCAAGGCCATGAAAGGATTCTCAGGCGCGGAGATAAAGGCGGTGTGCACAGAAGCCGGCTACTTCGCGATAAGAAAGAACCGCTACAAGGTCAATGAGAAAGACTTCATGCAGGCGGTCCGGAAGGTCAAGCATGAAGAGAAGTTTGAGGGAGAAGACTTCATGCGGATGTTCGGCTGAAGATTGTATTCATTGTTCCATTCCATTATCCTATTCTTTTTTCTATTCCTTCTTCTGGTTCTCCTTGTTCTTCCTAACGAACTCGCGCATGTGGTTCTCGACGCTCTTTGAACGGATGATGCCCAGCTCGTCGCATAGCTGAGAGAACTCCAAGTAGACAGACTCATCTATCAAGAAGTTATACCTCCCTTTCTTTCTCTTTTTCTTGTTGTTCATCTCCTGACTCTCTTTAACCTTCTCTTTACACTCTTATCCTCAATACGCCCCACCCTTTGTGAAAGCCTGAACGTGGTTACGATAATAGACACCAATACTGCCAATACCACAAGGACGACAGTGAGCACCTTCAGCCAGTCCGGCGATGGAGCAGGCTTCTCGATTACAGGACTGAGAGCCTTTTCAAGCTCCTCTGCTGTAGCATCGGTCTTCCTGCGCAGCTGACTCTCCATGTCTTCGGCAGTCTCGTCGCCCACAATTACTGTCACCTTCCTGAACTGAGTCATGTTCGGCTTCTGCGTCTGGACAGGCTCGACAACCTTCTCAGGCTCCAAAGGAGACCTTACCCTGACTGCAAATACAGAGAAGCCAGGGGACCCTGCCTCATAGAATAAACTCTTCTTGTCCTCACTGACCAGCTTCGTGCTCAGGTCTGACCATGCGCCATTGTGGAATCTCGTGACTACAATATCATCCGCTCCAACACCCTTGCCCGCCACCCAGTCCTTAGGCACAGCGACTTCAAGGACAACGTCGTCAATAACCCAGTCGTAAATGTTAAGGGTGCTAATCTCGAAGTACTGGTACACGTCAGGCAGGTCCTTCTTTATGCTGACCGGCCTCTCAGAGAGAGGAGTCACGCGGACCTCAGCCCCCTTGACAAACGAATTCAGCATGAGCCTGATGCCCCTGACTATCTCTCCCGCCATGACAGAGCGGAGCTGATATTCCTTGTGAGGCTCGAAACTGCTTATGATGTAAGTCACGACATCACCAATCTTCCTTGCGAAGTAAGGCTGGCCACCCCCTCCTCCAACTCCACCACCTGGAGGACTGGGAGGAATGACCTTCACCAATTCAGGAAGCATCACGATGATCCTGGCCACCGACCCCTGACCAGGGTTGAAATCGCCTTCCACTCCCGCGATCTCCGTGACCATGACCCTCTCTACAGTGCGGTTGTACGTGTAATTAGATGGGATGACAAAGTCAAGATAGACCTCCTTCCTCTTTGTGCTGCTGTTGAGCCCAAGCACATTGCGCAGCCAGCCGTCCGTCGACCAGCCAGTCGAGCTTGACTGCACATCATCAAAGAAACCTATCTCAGCTATAGAGATGTCATCGACAAGCCAGCCGTTCTCAGCATAATAATCATCACTGACATACCAGAACCTCAGGAGGATGACATCGCCTGCATAAGGGGTCAGGTCCATTGTCTCGAGGGTCCAGTCAGAGACAGAGCCAGTGTAAGCGGGCGCTCCAGGGACGCCGACATAGGCCGCAGGGTCCCTGTATGTTGTTGTTGTGGTCCCTACCAGCTGAGACCAGGTGCTGCCGTTGTTGGTCGAGACCTGCACGTATCCGAAATCCCAACCATACTCTATGTTGTACTTTGTCCTGAAACTAAGGGTCGCTGAAGACACATCAGTCAGGTCAAACTTCTGCTGCAGATAGACATCAAGCTTGTCCAATCTTGTCGAGTACCAGTAATTGTCGAGCCTGAACGCTGCGTAAGGGCTGAGAGTACCATCAAAATCAAGAGCCACAGTAAGGTTCTCATTCGCGCCATTGACGATGAAATACTTTATGCTGGATGTCTGGCCAGGGGTGTACCTGAACTCTTTCTCGAAAGTCCCGAGGCCAAGGGCCGCGACGCAGCTGGCGCTGACAAAGACAAGCAAAAGCATGCACGCAATGCTTTTTATCAGCTTAATATGCCTCATTCGCCTAGTATGTCTCATTCTGCTCACACTCGATATATGTTGTAGAGTATTTCACGCCAGGAGGCTCGTCGACCGGAGACTCCAGCCTGATATGCAGGTTCACTGCATCAGACACGTTCTGCCACTTGAAGCCATAGAACGCCTCAAGCGCAGACTGGCTTGTATTGGTCATGTTCACCCAGGAGGAATCAAGAGCCCAGTCATAAGAGCCTGACTCGTTCACGCCGATCATGCACTGGTAAAGCTCGTTCGGCATGGGGATCAGCGTGTATGAAGGGCCGTCCCAGACTATCTTCGGCCTTACCCAAAGCGTACTAGAATACACCTTGCCTTTGGACTTCAGGTTGCCGTCATTCTCGAACGAGTAAGGCGGCGGATGGTTGTCAAGGGTGTCGTTGATATGCGAGCCCCAGCCCTTCTGGTCGCAGATGGTCTGGTTAGGGTTCACGCACATGTTGCCGAAGTCCATCTCGTCGCTGGGCTGGGTGCACGATGTGGTCGGCAGTATGCTGAAATTATAGACAGCGCTCCAATCACTGACATTGTACGTGTCGTTGGCCCTGACACGCCAGTAATAGGTCGTGCTGAACTGCAGCCAGGAGGAGTTCCAGTAGTAAGTGCTTATTACCCCTTCTGATATTCCTGCATCCTGCAGGACTGGCGAACCGAAATCAGAATTGTCGTCCACCTCTATGTTGTATGTCACGCTGTCAGACAACGTGTGCTCAGGATTGCTCCAGCCGTAGACAGGATTCCTGGAATCAGTGATGACCTCTTCTGCTATGGGCTGCAAAGGTATAGGAGGCAGGATAAGATAATCTGTCCTGCTGGTGATCGGGCCCCAATCCGCGACATTGGAACTGACATTCCCTCCGTTGGAGCTGTTATAAGGGTACTGGAGGCCTGCATCACCAAATCCGTCGTCTTGAGTGTCATAAATCTTCAGAGACTCCACCCCGCCCCAATAGTTACCGTGCGCCACACTTCCTGATGTTGTGTTGAACTGGTTTCCTGCAGTTCCTGCAAAAGCATGGTAAGTTGAGCTGTTCCTGAACTCATTATAGTAGAACAGGTTCCCTGTAGCGCCGCCTGTGAGGTACGCGCCGTAAGTCGTGTTGGAGACAGAGTTATTCCTTACTGTGGAGCCTGAAGTGCTGTCCATATAGATGCCGTAAGTGTAATTCGAGGCATTGCATGAATTCAAGGTCATGTTGGTGAAGCTCTCTGCAGAGAACGCCCTGCCTGCATTGTTGCCGACGATCAGGGTCTTGTTGCACGTGAGATTTATGTGGCTCGCCTTGAAGTTGACCAGGCCGTTACCTGCCGTATCATTGAGATAGTAGGTGCCGTTGCAGAGCCAGGTATCTGAAGTGAAGTTCAGCTCGTCCCTCGGCGGGATGACGCTCGCGTTGTTGTCGTCACAATCAGCATACTGGCTGTAAGTGCAGCTCGTGATATTGCTGCCCTGAGCACCATAGCCGTCGCTGTCATCATCAGCGCAGCTCTTCCCGGTAATCGGACCCCAATCAGTCACGTTCACGCTCACCTTGCTGCTGAAGCTGCTGTTGTAGGGGTATTGTAAGCCGAAATCCCCATAGCCGTCCAGGTTGGTGTCATATATTTTCAGGCCAGCGACATCGTCCCACCAGTTGCCCTGGGCAGCCCCTGCGAAGGTGGTGTTGAAATGGTTCTCGCCCCTGTCAGAATACGCATGATATGCTGTGCTGTCAGTGAAGTTGTTATGGTGCAGGACATTGCCTGTGGAGTTGAGCAGGTAGGCGCCATACGTGTTGTTGAACAATGAGTTGTTCAGGAACGTCGAGTTTGATGTGCTGTTGAGGAAGATGCCCCTTGTGTAGTTCTTGACCACGCAGCCTTCGACAGTTATGTTGGCCTTGCCGTTGGAGTAGAAGCCATACCCTGAGCTGTTTCCTATTATTGTGGTGTCATTGCAGGTGGCAGTCACGCTGTCCGCGCCGAACTTTATCAGCCCCTCGCCAGCAGAGTCATTGAGGTAATATATCCCGCTGCAGAAGGTCACGTCCTGAGTCACTGTGTAATCATCGTAAGGCGTGACGCAGGTGCTCTCAACCTCTGTGTCACAGCAGATCTTCGTAGTGTAAGAGCCGCTGCCTGTGCAGTTCCCGACCTGGAGATTAGTGTCAAGTCCGATCTCTGTCGACGAGACAGAAGCGACACAGGTCTCATATGCAGAGCAGTCGCTGTCGTAGGCGCACGTGATGTTGTAATTGTCAGTGCCGCTGAGGCAGATCTCGTAGGGGTATGTAGACTCGGACACCTTCTCGACATGAGAGTTAGTCTCTGATTCCAGGCGTAGTATCGGCTCTGCGTCAGGGGCAGCGCAGTCAGTCCCGACAATCTCGCCGTATATCTCCCTGCAGCAAGCTATGTATTCATAGTCCGAATTGCTGTTCAGTTCTGCATGCGCATTGAACATGCTCGAGAGGTGGAACACGTCAGTGTATAGGCAAAGGGGGGTGATGTTACAATAAAGCTGGCTCACATAGTTCTCAGCCATCGCATACTGGTCGCCGAACTCGAAAAGCAATGCGTGGTGACCTCCTGAAAGCTCAGTATCAGTGAGGAAACCGGTGCCTTCGCAGCTGTAATCCTCGATGAAAAGAGAGCTTATCACCATGGAGCTGTTCTCGTCGAGGTCAGAGTAGCTGTATGAAGCGCCATCCACCCCCATCAGCTTCAGGCGGTCATGCAGGTATCCGCTGCCGCACCTGAGCTCGACAAACAGCAGGTCATCCTCTGTGGTGTTGTCGTCCATGATGAATTCAGAGAAGGTGGTGTTCATCACAGGGGTTATCGTCAGGTTCGCGGTCCCTTTTGTGGTGAAAATGACAGTCCAGTTGGCGCCCAAAGAAGGATAGCTGTGAGTGTTTATTATTCGTATGGCCTCGCCACCGCCGGTCCCTGTTATGCCCTCTACCCGATACATCCTTATTCCTGCGATATCAACCTCTTCCATGGTGATTGTAATGGTCTCTGTCACTGTAGAATTGTCTTCATCAGTCCTTGTGACATTGACTAAGTTCTCGCCAGGGTAGACATAGAACATCCCCTGGCAGCTGTCATTGACATCCTCGACAGACTTTGCGTACGGGCAGATGTAGGCAAGGCCCTCACCTGTCGAAGGTATGAAAATGGTCTTGTACATGCTGACGAGCTCGCTCTGGTCCCGGACATCAATCGCGGATTTCCTCTCTGCAGAAGAGGACTCGACAGTGATGCCGCTCAGGTCGATGTCAGACTCTGCATTGCCGAAATATACCTCAAAAGAAGAGACCCTGTTGCCTGCCTCGTCTTTCAAAATGACCGCTTCAGTGCCGAACTGGCGGACCTCTGTCAAGTCGATGCTCTCATTCCCTGCAATGACGACCGAAGCATTGGCCTGGAGGTCGTGGACCCGCTTAGGGATGATGAGCATCTTGTCATACGCTGTTGCGTAGTCATACATCACAACACCTTCTGCCTCGAGGACAAATGCTCCAGCTGAAGCATTGAAGCCAGCTATCGTGAAGTTATACCAGAACCACTCCCCCTCCTTAAGGGTGAGCATGCTCAGGACCCTGTCGGTCCCATCTTCCATGAGGTGGATGGGAGCGGAGTGCGCAGCCCATGCATAAACAGATATAGTATCATTGTCTGACAGGTCCGAGCCGAACCCGAGGCGAAGCCCCCTGCTGCTTATCGTCGTGAAGTTGCTGTCCTCTTCCAGCAGGAGAGCGGTGACGTCCTCCTCAGAAGAGAAGTTATCACCTAACCTCTCTGCTGAAGTGAGGTTCAGCTGAGGGATATCATAACTAAGGTCCAGGTCATACTCCTGGCCCGACAGGTGCGGCACGAGCCACTCGATCCGGTCAACCAACGAATCATTGTTAGAATCGATGAGTGTCAGGTTCTCTACAGCCTCAACAGACGAATCATTATGCCTCCAGTTCAGCTTCACAAGCCACTCCGGGACCCATGGGACATCCGTATATGCTGTCACGTTTGAGTACCCTATCTCGCCGGAAATCACGACACTCTTGAGATACTGGCTGTGCTCTGTCTCTGACTTCTCAGGCCCAGGGGTCTGGTATGATATCTCATAGACCTTGGGCACTGTCAGGTTCTCTGTTATGTTCATCTCGATGTAACTGCCTGAACTTTCAGGCAATGAGTAAAGCACGTTCTCCTCGCTGAGGTTCAGTGTCTCATTGACCAACCCTGTCCCATCCTGAATGATGCCCTCAACAGTCTCTGCGCTGAAGAAGCTCCACTGCGGAGAGTACAGGCTCTCGTGGTCGAGCTCACAGACCACATTCCAGGAGTGTTCCCCTGGCTGAAGACCCGTCACCTGGAAGAAGTTCAAGCCCTCAAGCACAAGGATGTCAGTCTGATTGACAGTGCTGTCGAGATAAAGCAGGCACTGGTCGAACTCCCTGTCGGTCTGGTAAAGCAGGTTGAAATTCCTGCCTCCTGTCTCATTGTCAGAAGGGCTCAGAAGCTCGACAGGATGCGGTTCAAGAGCGGCAGCGCCAGTGATCCCGAAAAGTGAAGACAGCCAGTCAAGGAACCGCTGCACAAGGCCTTTGCCTGTCTTTTTAGGGAAGGCGGAATAGACGCTCATCGGGGTTGGGCTCTCTATCCTCTGCACAGTGACCCTCGACCCCTCGAGCTTGAGGAAGACACCTCTGCCGAAGGCGACCTTGTCTTCACCAACCCTGCTACGTGCAGGGACTGCTGCCGCGGCCATTGCCGGCCCCTCCTGCTGCTCGCTGACAAGCGGCGTCTCGTAGACCTCGATGCCAGATGCCTGATACGGCACGAAAGTCCTGACGACAAACTCACCTGTCCTGTTCAGGAGGATCCTTCTTGTCCAATTAACCGGGCTTCCGACCCTTGCAGACCCCTGGATGAGCTCGCTCTGCAGCTCAGTCACGTTCGAAAGGTTGACGCTCACATTAGTCAGGTTAAGCTCCACGCTCACGTTCAGAGTCAGGTTCGAGATGTTTGCGACTGCAGTGAAGCTCTGCACATCGCTGGACCATTCGCCGAAAGCTCCAGAGCAGGATATCTTCCAGAGATACTCGCCAGGCTGAAGGTCCAATGCCTCAAAATGGTTGGATCCCATCGGAGGAGATGTTTTCTCAGCAGCAAGCCAGAACTCATCCTGCAAGTACCTGTACAGGAAATAGAGGCCGCAAGTGTCGACTGATGCGTTGCCTTCGAGCCCGTAAGAGAGATTGACCCTTTCGGGCGTGAATGAAGAATCAGCAGGAGATATGAGTGTTATGGACAGCTCCTGCGAGATCTCCTGCGATACATTGATGGTGATGTTGGTGATATTCGTCAGGTTACTTATGCCTGTCAGGTTGCTGATGTTTGTGATGTTAGTGATGTTAAGTGTTTCATTGAGCGTGATGTTGGTGGTGTCCAGCGATATGTTTACATCATCTATTGTCTCGTTGTCAGTGCTGCCTGTGGCATTAGTCAGGTTGGTGGCATTGCCTGTCTCATTGATCACTGAATAGCCGGTCATGCCTCCGCTGCTGTCCATGCCTGAGAAATGCAGCAGCGTGAAAACGACCAGGATGCTAAAGATTATGATGGATGCATCCTTGAAAATATTGTATCTATTGTATCTTGGGCGGCTTTCATCCAATGAGTCTCTTTGGCCCGGGACATAGCCAGGACTGATCTGGCTAGAACTGCCTTCTATCAACGGTCCACCAGACTTTTTCATTTTGTGTGTATGAATACACATTTATACACACGAGTATTTAAATGTTCTTATATTCTCCAAAACCGCCAAAAAGGCTGCACAAACCGGCTGCAAAATCCTTTAAAAGCGGGCAGGGAGGCCTCTACCATAAGAAATAAATACAAGTAGCAGTTCAATAATCACATAAAAACAGGGGGTATCGCAATGAAACTTACTCTAGCAGAACCGAACTATCTAAAAGACAGCGTCTCTATCATCTCAGAGCTCGTTAACGAGGCTTCTTTCAAGATCAAACCCAACTCGATGGAACTTGTGGCAATGGACCCTGCCAATGTCGCCATGGTCATATTCAAGCTCCTGTCCAGCGCATTCACAGAATACAAGGTGGAAAAGGAGACAGACCTCGCGATAAACCTGACGAACCTCAAGCAGATACTCAAGAGGGCCAAATCCTCAGACTCCCTCACAATGGAGATAGAGGAGGACAAGCTCAAGATCACGCTTCAGGGCAACTCAACAAGGACATTCTACCTACCGATAATCGACATAGAGGAGAAGGAGCAGAGGATACCCGACCTGCACTTCCCTGTCACGATAAAGACAAAGACAGAGGTACTGAACGACGCAATAGATGACGTGGACGTCGTGGCAGAGTCAGTCAGCTTCATGGTAGAGCCCAAGAAGCTGACCATACTGGCAGAAGGAGACCTCAGCAAGGCAAAGATAGAGATACCTTCCAAAGGAGACACCATCATCGTGTCTGACACGCCAGACAAGATAAGGGCAAAGTACTCCATCGAATACCTCAAGAAGATGATAACCGCATCAAAGCTGGCGAACGAGGTCACGATACAGTTCAACAAGGACTACCCGCTCAAGCTCGAGTACAAGTCAGTGGACAAGCTCTTCATGAGCTTCATACTCGCGCCGAGAGTGGAGAACGACTGAGCGTAAAATCTCTTGTTTTTTTTAAACAAGAATAATCAATTCTTTCGGTTCGAATGACATGAAAGAGACAGTAGCAATACTAGACGCAGGGGCACAATACGGCAAGGTCATCGACAGAAGGGTCAGGGAACTTTCAGTCGAAACACATATACTTCCGATGAGCACACCGGCTTCTCAGCTTTCTGAATATGCTGCGATAATAATCTCAGGAGGGCCGCAAAGCGTATACGATGCGGAAGCGCCAGAGTTCGACCCGCGGATATTTGAGCTCGGCAGGCCTATGCTCGGGATATGCTACGGCATGCAGCTCATCAACTATGCACTGGGAGGCACTGTAGAGAGGAAAAGCCGAAGAGAGGACGGACCATGCACAATCGAGGTAAGCGACGCGTCAGCCCTTTTCAGCGGACTTGACACGAGACAGACAGTGCTGATGAGCCACGGCGACAGCATCGGCGGACTGGCAGCAGGGTTCAGGGCAACAGCAAACTCAAACGGGCTTGTCGCGGCAATAGAAGACCCCGCAAGAAGGATGTACGGGCTCCAGTTCCACCCAGAGGTAGACCTTACAGAACACGGAAAACAGATGCTGCATAATTTCCTATACTCTGTCGCAGGACTTTCAGGCAGCTACACCATGGAAGACAGGATAGCAAAAGCAACGGATTACATCCATGAGAAAGTCGGAGACGGCGAGGTACTCCTTCTCGTAAGCGGAGGAGTCGACAGCACAGTATGCGCAGCACTGCTCAACAAGACACTAGGCCCTGAAAGGGTCCACGCAATACACATAGACAACGGATTCATGAGGCTCGACGAGAGCAGGAAAGTCAAAGAGGCGTTGCAGGCAAACGGACTTGAGCTGACAGTCATAGATGCATCAGATGATTTCTACAAAGGAACAACGGAAGTCGGCGGCAATATAGTGGGGCCGTTAGACACAGTCACAGACCCACAGGCCAAACGACACATAATCGGCGACACATTCATGCGCGTAGCAGAGAACGCGATAAGACAGCTCAACCTTGACCCTGAGAGGACATTCCTTGCCCAAGGCTCATTGAGGCCAGATCTCATAGAGAGCGCATCAAAGATCGCAAGCGGAAAAGCCCAGGTCATAAAGACGCACCACAATGACACAGAACTTGTGCGGATGCTCAGGGAGAAAGGAAGAGTGATAGAGCCACTGCAGGACTACCACAAAGACGAGGCAAGAGAGCTCGGAAGAAGGCTGAGCCTGCCCGACGACATAGTCATGAGGCAGCCATTTCCAGGACCAGGGCTCGCAGTCAGGATACTCTGCGCAGAAGAACCATACATAACAGATGAATTCGAAGACATCAACGCACAGCTGCACGCGTTCAGCACCCTCGGAGTCACAGCGACACTCCTGCCGGTCAGGACAGTCGGAGTACAAGGCGACGGAAGAAGCTACAGCTACCTCGCAGGGCTCAGCGGAGCAAAAGACTGGAGACACCTGATGCAGATAGCCCGCGAGATACCCAAAGCAATACACAGGATAAACAGGGTAGCATACATATTCGGAGAAAAAGTCGAAGGGCCCGTCACAGAGATAACACCGACGCACCTGACACCTGATGTGATAGGGCAGCTCCAGCAGGCAGATGACATAGTCAACAATGCACTACGCCAGTACGGGCTGCTCCAAAGACTAAGCCAGGTCCCTGTGATATCCTTTCCCGTAAGCTTCGGCAAGAAAGGAGCAAGGTCAATAGCCATAAGGACATTCATCACAAACGACTTCATGACCGGAAGGCCAGCAGTGCTTGGCAAGGACTTCCCAGAGCACGCGCTCGACGACATGGTCATAGGAATACTGCGGGATGTCCAAGGAGTGTCAAGAGTGGTGTATGACCTGACGTCAAAACCGCCCGGCACAACAGAATGGGAATAAAACGCAATAATCTATAAACAGCGCCACGCCGCTATTCTGCTGTCGGTTGCTATCTGAATAATTCTCCGCTGGTTGCTGCGCAAACACTGCTTAGAAATTCGAAGTGCAACCCATTCTGCTTCTTCTTTCGGACCGCACGCTTCAGGCGGTGGCACTGTATTCCTCTTAATCTATTCTTTGAGCTTCAGCTCAGCTACAGCCTCGACATGGTTCGTCTGCGGGAAAAGGTCGAAGAGCGCGAGAGAAGCGAGATCATACTCTATGGCAAGGGCCTTAAGCTCCTTTGCCATCTGCTGAGGATTGCACGAGACATAGACGATGACCTCTGGCCTCAGCTGGAGAAGCCACCTCAATACCTTTGGGTGCATACCGCTCCTCGGAGGGTCTGTGATGACAAAAAGCCTCTTTCCCTCATACCTGCCAGCAAGGACCTTCTTGCCGATCCCTGACGCGTCAGCGCAAAGCGCTTCCGTGTTCTTGGGCCTGTTCTTCTCTATGTTCATCTTCGCGCACTCGATGCTCTGCGGAACAGACTCGACTATCAGGCAGTCGCTGAACATACCAGCAAGGGAGATGCCGAAAGTGCCTACGCCGCCGTAAAGGTCCAGAAGAGAGGCATCTTTCGTGTCGTGGCTGTCCAATATGCCTTTGCAGTAATTCACCATCCTGTCTGCCATCGCAGAGTTGTTCTGGAAAAAACCCTGGCTGTGGAAGAAAAGAGCGGTGCCTGAGAATTCCTCCTCAAGGAAAACATCACCCTTTACAGCAAAAAAATCATCAGAGACACTAACATCAGTCCTGCTATGCACCCTCACTATGACAACATTGTCTGCGGAGCTGCTTCCTGCAAAGGATTTTATCAGATCTATAAGCCCTGCCTGCTTCTGAGAGTCAGAGTTCAGAACGAACGATACTGTCGATGATTTGGCGAACTCAGAGGCCCTGATGACTGCATAGCGGAGAGCACCTTTTTTTGTCTTTATGTCAAAAGGGTCCAATGAACCGCGGTTCTTCTCGAACCAGGCCCAGACCTCGCCAAGAAGCGCGTTAAGCCTTTCATTCGATATCTCGCAGCGCCTGGTGCCGACGATACGGTCATATGTTCCCTTTCTCCTGAAACCGACACCGCCTGAAAAGAATATGAAATCCATCCTGTTCCTGTAATGATAAGGCTCGCCGTGGAAGATTTCAACCTTGTCAGGCATTGCGATAGAGCTCTTCCTAAGGGCATCCATAACAAAATCCTTCTTGTTCCTCAGCTGAAGCTCATAAGGGACGTGCTGAGACACGCAACCCCCGCACTCGCTGAAATACGGGCATAAAGGCTTTATAGGTTCCAT
>JAHJSS010000027.1 GCA_018830225.1 Nanobdellota archaeon | reverse complement strand
GCCCTTAGCCTCAAGAATATCTCTGGCTTTTGCCATGCCCGTGTTGCCAGGCAATGCTTTCCTGTCAGCAGCATAGTCTTTTCCGAGAAGCGCCTTTGCGCGCTTCAATACATCATCAGTCATTGTTCTGCCTCCTTAAGAATATCAATAGTGAGCTTTACAACAGTAGATGGCCTGAGCTCGTTCTGCAGCAATGAAGGTATGAGAATCACAGACCTCTTGCCCTGGCTCGCAATCTTCTTCGTTATTACAAACTGCTTATTATCCATACAAATCAACACCCAAAGTATACTTTATGCACAGCAGAAGAACAGAACCACTATTTAAACCTTTCGCTTTTTCATCACTTAATAGTAGTATCAAAACAAGTACAACCTTCCAACCACCAAGGCCTAAAAACGCTTCTTTGTTAGACGAACTAACAGAAAGATTTAAATATCCCTTGTGCGTTATATCATCTAACATGATAACAAAAGCACAGATAATGGTATTCAAGAGGTCTGCAGACACCCTTTATTCCTCGGCAGACTACACCTCTGCGACAATCCTCTATTTCAAGACTTTGTTTGCAGTACAGGACTTCCTTCTTCTTGAGGAGACTGGAGAGTCGCCGAAGGACCACAACGCGAGGTTCAGGAGCCTGGAGAAGAATTTCCCGAAGCTCTTCAAAGAGCTTGACATCGAGTTCACGACTTATAGGGACACATACTCAAAGATCATCGACAAGGAGACATGCGACAGGATAAAAAGGATTGTGGAGAATGACATCAAGCAATATAATGTTGCCCAAGAGCCTGAAGGCGATATTGGAAAAGGACCTGAAGATAATTGATATAATCCTGTTCGGTTCTGCGGCAAGAGGGAAGGAGAAGCCGAACGACATAGACATACTGGTATTGTTCAGGGACAAGGTCGACAAGGACGCCGAATACATGATCCGCAAGGAGCTTGAGAAGAAGTATAAGAATGTCTCAATTATCTCAAAGACTGAAAAGACTGTCCTGGAAGAGTCATTTGACGCGAGGGAGAGTTTCCTTTTCGAGGGGAAGAGCATGTTTACCGGTAAGCGCGTTGCTGGAAGATACGGGTTCTGCTCTTTCGGCATGTTCAAATACAGTTTTAGTGGATGGGACAAGCTGAAAAAGACGAAATTTTACTATGCGCTGAACGGCAGGTCAGGCAAGAAAGGCGTTGCTGAGATGCTGGGCTGCATAAAACTGTCAGACTCTGTTGTCCTTACGCCACTGGAGAGGATCGAGGAGTTCAGGGAGTTCCTTGACTCCTGGAAGATAGGCTATATCTATGTACCGACACTTGTTCCTGCAAGGCTGGGCAGGAAGAAGATACTGGAATCAGGATAAGATGCTTTATTGAGAAGAATCGCTAGAAGAGTCCTTACTCTGCTTCCCATTCGAGCTCAAGGAAGTGCGTAGAGCAGCTTATGCACGGGTCATACGCGCGTATCATCTTCTCTATCTCGAGCTTTATGTCATCAGGGCTCCGTCCGAGTATCGACGGCAGGTAGTCCTTTATGGCCTCTTCCATGTGCTGGAGGTTCTGTGTCGTCGGTGTTGTTATGTCTGCGAATGTGCAGTATCCCTTGTCGTCGAACCTGTAATGGTGGAAGAGTATGCCTCTGGGCGCTTCGCATGCTGCTATGCCGTCGCACGAGCAGGGCTTTACAGTGAACTCTACAGGCTCTTCCTGCTTCAGCTGAATGTTTGACAGGATTATTATCGCGCGGTTTATGCCTTCAAGTATCTCGAGCGCCTGCGCAGGTATGTTCATGAAAGGGTTACTCTTCCTTGCGCAGATCTCGCGCGCATACTGTTTCGCCTCGTTGGTGAGCATCTCGAAGTTGTTGCATATCCTGGCCAGCGCCCCGACAAAGTAGCTCTTGCCCTGCTGCGTGGCGAACTCTGCTGTCGAGCCCTCCCGGAGGTATTCCTTGAAGTGCTGGCGGTAGTCCTTTGTCGGGAAGCACGCCCCTCCCTCGCACCTTACGAGGGTGTCTGAGTAGAAGTATGTCCCTCCTGTGAGCGCAAAGTGAGGCGCTTGTTTGGTGAATTCAGGGTATTTCAGCTTCATGAAGAGCTTGACTGTCTCGACAGCGTCCTTCTTGCAGGCCTTGAGTTCATCGAGAAGAGAGTCTATCTGCGCCTTGTCAGGTATCCTCGAGAACCCGCCGAGGACGCAGCCTATCGGGTGTATGTCCCTTCCTGCGATCGTGAATACCAGGTGGTTGCCGAGCCTTTTCAGCCTGAGCGCCCTCTCGACTGTCGCCTTGTTCTTCTTCGCGAGCCCCATCGCGCTCCCGACCCCGACGTAGTCCGGCAGCGTGAGGAAGTAGAGGTGCAGCGCGTGGCTCTGGAGTATGCCCCCGATGTTCAGCACCTCCCTGAGCTGCTTTGTCTGCTCTGAAACCTTGATGCCGAAAGCGTCCTCTATTGCCTTGATTGCGGTGATGGTGTGGACCACTGAGCATACCCCGCATATCCTCGACGAGATATGGCTTATGTCGTTGAACTTCTTGTCCTTGAGTATGCCTTCGAAGAACCTTGCGCCTTCAAGGACCCTCAGCTCCACCTTCTCGACTTTTCCTCCTTCTACCTTGACGTAGAGCTTCGCGTGCCCTTCTATCTTTGTTATGTGCTCAAGGTCGAGTTTTCTTGTCATCTTCCTTTTTCTCCTTCGCGTCAGCGGGCTTCGCGCCCATTGACTTCCTGACATTCTGCCCGCCGAACTTGCCCAGCTTGCCGATGATGTCCTTCTCTTCGAGCCCCCAGCTCTTGAACAGCGCCGCCTCTGCAGGGAAGTTTGCTGTCTCGAGCGGTCCTCTGCACATTATGCAGGGTATGTTCTGCTTTATGCATACTGCGTTGCAGCCGCCGTGTGTGAGCGCTCCCAGGCATACCTTTTTCTCGCGCAGGAAGCAGTTGACTCCCCGTCGGGGGCATTGTCTACATACAGGGCCTTCAAAAGGCGTTGTCTCTTTGCCTTCAAGGTAGTTGCTGACGAAATCGACGAATTCCTTCTTGAGTATAGGGCAGCCGTACATGTAGTAGTCCACCTTGACGAAGCTGGCTATCGGCTGCGCCTCTATCGAGTCTGAGAGCATCTGCTGGTTGTAGATATACTTGCCCAGCTCCTTGTTCTCGATGAAGTTCAGCATTGCAGGTATGCCGCCATAGCATGCGCACGCGCCTAGCGCGACAAGGAGCTTGGACTGCGACCGTATCCTCTTGAGCTTCCTTGCCTCTTCCTTTGTGGTTATCGCGCCTTCGACAAATGCCAGGTCGAACTCTGCGTCCTTGTTCTTCTGCTTGATCAGGTGGAAGTGCTGTATGTCAAGCTTCTCCATCAACTCTGGGAGCTCATCCAGGAACAGGACCGTGAACTCGCACCCTTCGCAGCAGGTGAATGAAAAAAAACCCACAACGGGCTTTGCACGTTGTGGACCAGAAGAAGGGATTTTTCCGCTGCCTACTGCCTGTTTTTTGCCCACCATCTTTTCTTTTTTCCTCTTTTTAAAATTTACTGACGTCATGTTTGATGAGTGTTTTATAATTTTTGTGATTTGTCATCACTGATTGCTCTATCTATATTAAGAAAAAAGTGTCCGAAAAAACACCGAAAACACAACCATACCACTCTCGAGTGAAAAAGAACCTTTATTAAGGATTATTCATAGTGAAAAAGAATTAGTTACCAACAGGTCCAGTAACCAAAAAGAGGCACGCTGATTGCGTCAGTAGTGAAACTACAATGAAAGTGTTAATGTTCGGTTGGGAGTTCCCCCCCTTTAAGAGCGGTGGTCTTGGCACTGCTTGCTATGACCTAACCAAAGGTCTCTCCCGCCAGGGCATTGATGTCACTTTTGTCATGCCTGCTGCGCCTGAAGGAGCGAACGCGCAGTTTGTCAAGCTGTTAGGGGCCAATAATTTCTCCAAGAATGTAAAAGTCAGGAAAATCAGCTCTATTCTTGCACCCTACCAATCATTTACTTCTTACGCTGAAGCGCTTAAACAGATGAAGTCAAGAGCAGGGCTGAAGAAGAACCCGAACGACATCTACGGCACCAACCTTTACGAGGAAGTATACCGCTATTCCATCGCAGCGGAAGAAATAGCCGAGGAAGAGCAGTTTGACGTCATCCACGTCCATGATTGGATGACTTATCAGGCAGGAATAAACGCCAAACGCGTTTCCGGGAAGCCGTTGGTCGCGCATATCCACGCTACGGAGTTTGACAGGACAGGAGGTAACCCTAACCAGATGATAAGCCACATGGAATATCAGGGTCTTCTCGCGGCAGACATCGTCATAGCCAACTCCAATTTCACGAAACAGAACGTGGTCCAGCACTACAATATCGACCCTGGCAAGATTGAGGTCGTGCACTGGGGGATAGACCCTGAGAACCCGCATTATGGGATCAACCAGAAGTCTCCTTTCGATGATGAGAAGGTCGTGCTTTTCCTGGGCAGGATAACTATCCAGAAGGGGCCTGATTATTTCATCGAGACAGCAGACAGGGTGCTGAAATACCTGCCGAACACGAAGTTCGTGGTGGCCGGCTCTGGCGACATGTTCGAGCGCATGATAAACAGGGCAGATGAGCTCGGCATACTGGACAGGTTCCTGTTCACAGGCTTCCTCAAGGGGGCTGACGTACACAGGGCGTTCCAGCTGGCTGACCTTTACGTGATGCCCTCTGTGTCAGAGCCTTTCGGCCTAGTGGCGCTGGAGTCGCTGAAAAACGGCACGCCCATCCTGATCTCCAAGCAGTCAGGGGTGAGCGAAGTCGTCAACAACGCCCTGAAGACGGATTTCTGGGACGTGGATGAGATGGCCAACAAGATAGTGAACCTGCTGAAGTACTCTGAGCTGCTTGAGGAGCTGAAGGAGAACAGCATCATGGAGGTCCAGAAGTTCAATCTTGACGAGCCCGCAATGAAGACCAAGGCAGCCTATGAGCGGGCGCTGACGATAAGGAGGTAACGGGGGAAGATGGTAAGCGTATGTTTTTACTTTCAGGTGCATCAGCCTTTCAGGATGAGGAAGTATTCGATCTTCGACATAGGCAAGAAGAATGATTATTTCGACGACGAGAAGAACATAGAGGTCCTGAGGAAGGTCGCGAGGAAGTGCTACCTGCCCGCCAACAGCCTCATGCTCGAGCTCCTCGAGAGGAATCCTGAGTTCAAGATATCATACTCACTCTCAGGCGTGTTCATAGAGCAGTGCGAGAGGTGGGCCCCAGAGGTCATTGAGAGCTTCAAGAGGCTCGTCGCCACCGGCAGGGTGGAGATACTCTCAGAGACATATTACCACTCGCTGGCATACCTGTTCTCCAAGGAGGAGTTCAAGGAGCAGGTGATGATGCACAAGAGGAAGATCAAGGAAGTGTTCGGCTACGAGCCGAGGATATTCAGGAACACCGAGCTGATATACAACAACGAGATCGCCAATTTCATCGAGAGCATGGGATTCAAAGGGATAATCGCTGAAGGATGGGACCCCATACTCGGCTGGAGGAGCGCGAATTTCGTCTACAGGCCCAAGACGACGAAGAGCATCAGGCTTCTCATGAAGAACTACAAGCTTTCAGACGACATAGCATTCAGGTTCTCCAACAGGGGATGGGAGGAATGGCCCCTCAACACCGAGAAGTTCTGCCAGTGGGTGAACGGCTACAACGGCAACGGGGAATGCATCAACCTCTTCATGGACTACGAGACGTTCGGTGAGCACCAGTGGGAGGACACAGGCATCTTCGAGTTCATGAGGCATCTGCCGGGAGAGCTGCTCAAGCATCCTGACAACAATTTCAAGACCCCGTCAGAGGTGATCGATACATACGAGCCCAAGGACGAGATCGACTGCCACAGCATGATATCATGGGCCGACATCGAGCGCGACCTCTCTGCCTGGCTGGGCAATAGGATCCAGCAGTCGTCCGCCAGCAGGCTCTACTCCCTCGAGAAGGATGTAAAGAAGACAAAGGACTCCGTGCTGATAGATGCCTGGCGCAAGCTGCAGACATCCGACCACTTCTACTACATGTGCACAAAGTGGTTCAACGACGGCGACGTCCACAAGTACTTCAACCCTTACGACTCGCCGTACGACTCTTTCATAAATTTCATGAATGTCATCAACGATGTGGTGCTCAGGATAAAGTCCGGGCACGGGAAGAAAAGCTCAGAGACCGCCAGTGAGGTGAAGGGCAGTGAAGTGGGTAAGGCATTATAAGAAGAAGAGCTCAAGCGCGCACCACATAGTGGGCAGGATGAGGAGGCGAGAGGAGATGGTCAAGAAGAAATCTAGCACTGAGAAGAAAGGAAATGCGAGCAGAAAGGTCAAGAGCAGCGTCCTTGACATACCTCCTGAGAAGTATTTCGTCCTGCGCAGCGGGACGCCGATCAAGAGCATTGAGGAGCTTGCGCTGATGCTCGACAGAATAAGCGATGATGATTTCAGGTATCATGTCAATGAGGACAAGAATGACTTTTCGAACTGGATAAAGAATGTGTTCGGCAGGACAGACCTTGCTGACATGCTCGATCCAGTGAAGGACAGGAAAGAGAGCCAGATAGTCCTGCTCAAGCACATGGTGTCGAGCAAGAGATGAGTGAAGGCGCGGATATGATCGCAGTGGATACAAAAGAGGTGGTCGTTTATGGTTAAGGATTACGCTTCGAAAGAGGCAGAGAGGGTCCTTGCGGATGTACATCCTGAGAGGGTGTTCAATCTCAGGGATGGCTCCTCGATAAAGAACGTAAGGGAGCTTTATTCGGCGCTCCAGGGGATAGAGCCTGATATATTCGACCACCACGTGAACAGCGAGAGGAATGACTTCAGCAACTGGGTGAAAGAGGTCCACAAGGACTACAAGCTCGCCAACGGCCTGTCGTCAGCGAAGAGCAGGGAGGAGTGTGCGAAGGCTGTCGGTAGCAGGATATACGAGATAGAGAAGATGGTCGAGCAGAGGAAGAGCATGGAGCTGAATGAGACAGAGACCGCTGCGGAGCGGCTCGAGAAGATACTGACAGAGGCAGTGAGGGCCAAGTCAGGGCAGGGCGTCAGGACCGCTGCGCCTGTCGAGAGTGTAAAGAGTGCAGCGAAGGTGGCCGGCACATCTAGGAAAGAGAAGCGGACCAGGGCAGACAAGGCCGTGAAGGAAGAGCCTAAAGGACCCACCGCGCAGGAGCTTATCTGCGAAGCACTGCCTAAAGCATATCCTTCCGAAGAGGTGCCTGTAGAGCTGATAAGCTTTGCCGAGCCCGACGGGTTCCACAGACGGTTCGCGAGGGAGGTGTCATCGGTATTCTCGAGATCGACATTGGGAGTGTTTGCGGCCGACATGAAGACAATATTTGGTTCAGGTAACGCCGCTGAGCAGAGGTTCCTCAAGGGGCGCGACGAGCCTGCGGCTGCCGACAATAATGACGACAAGAAAGAGAAGATGATATCCCATCTCAAGAAGGTGTACGAATGAGCGGCACAGGAAAGGTCATCGGAGTCATATCCATCAAAGGAGGGGTAGGCAAGACCACAGTTGTCTCCAACCTCGGAGCGGTGCTCGCCCAGCAGTTCAACAAGAAGGTGCTGGTTGTCGACGGCAACATCACCGCGCCCAACCTCGGGCTGCACTTGGGTGTCCTCAAGTCGAAGTACACCCTGCATGATGTGTTGTATGACAACGTCCCCATCTGGAAGGCTATACGCAGGTCAGAGCATGGCTTTGATGTCCTGACCAGCTCGCTTGTGCCCGGCAAGAGCCAGCGAGGCAGGATAAACCCTTACAAGCTGCATAACAGGGTGTCTCAGGTGAAGAAGGACTACGACTTCATCATAGTCGACTCATCCCCCAACCTGAACGAGGAGATGCTCTCGACGATGATAGCGTCTGATGAGCTGCTCGTCGTGACGAGCCCTGACTATCCTACCCTGAGCTGCACCATGCACGCGATAAAGGTCGCGAAGGAGAGGAAGACGCCCATATCAGGCCTCGTGCTCAACAAGGTGAGGGACAGGAGCTTCGAGCTGTCTGTCCAGGACGTCGAGAACGCAACAGGCGTCCCTGTGCTGTCGGTGATAAAGGACGATGTCAGGGTGCTTGAGGCACTGTCAAAGACTACTCCCGCGGCATTGAGCGCGCCCAAAAGGGATGTCTCAGTGTCATACTGCATGCTCGCCGCGAAGCTCGCAGGTCTGGAATACTCCGACCCGCGGCCGTGGTCGAAGGTGCTGGGGATGTTCAAGAGATGATTCATTTCAGCACGCCACCGCGCTTGTGTCAGAAATGCCGGGCATTTCTGAGCATGCTCAGAAACCTTTAGGTTTCTGACACGTCAGTTGGTAATAGAAGCGGAAACCGGCCACATCTCCAGTGATGTGCGGAAGGCACCGGCCTCCCGCTGCCAAAGGTTTAATTTCCCGCCGGCAACGTACACTAGCCGCGTGGCGCTGGTTCAAGCTTTGTTTCGAGCTTGCTCGAAACCCAGTGCCTACGGGGAAAACGTGGCTTGATACCCCGCAAACCGCGGGTTTGCGCTGAGATAGTAGCTAAACAAATATCTTTTCCGTGACATGAATCTGTAAGGATTTTGTTGGGGGCTTTCAGTTTGGTTGAAGAAAAAAGAGGTGAAGGTAAGCCTATCAAGGCGGATTTCCTGTTCGAGGTATCTTGGGAAGTATGCAACAAGGTGGGCGGCATATACACCGTGCTTAAGAGCAAGATACAGCAGACAGTCAAGAAGTACGGCGATAAGTATTGCCTTGTCGGGCCATATTTCCATGCTAAGGTCAAAGGCGAGTTCGAGGAACTCATCATGCCTGAGGAGTACAAGGAAGGCACCGAGGCATTGAAGGCGCTGGGCATTGTCCCGCATTACGGCAAGTGGCTTACAGAAGGGAGCCCGAACACACTTCTCCTGGACTTCCAGCCTTTCTTCGCGAAGAAGGACGAGATAAAGCAGAAGCTATGGGACAATTTCAAGATTGATTCCCTTAACTCCCCTTTCGAGTTCGACGAGCCTGTCGTCTGGGCATGGGCAGTCGGTGTCGCCATCGAGAGCTTCTTCAAGAGGTACACATCCCAGTGGAGGATCGCTGCTGTCTTCCATGAGTGGCTGGCCGGCGCAGGCATACTTTACTTCAAGTCGCAGAAAAGCCCCATCGGCACAGTCTTCGTCACGCATGCGACAGTCCTTGGAAGGAGCCTGGCGAACGCAGGAATTGACATATATCATAAAGAGAAGGACAACACCATCCTTCTAAGCACCATGGACTTTGACTTGGAGGCATACAACCGCCAGGTCAGCTCAAAGCACCAGCTCGAGAAAGCCTGCGCGCACAATGCTGAAGTATTCGCGACCGTTTCCGAGATCACAGGCATCGAAGCAGAGCATATACTGCAGAAGAGGCCGGACCTGCTGGTGCCGAACGGCCTGAACCTTGACGATTTCCCGACGATAGAGGAGGGCTCCATAAAGCACAAGATATTCAGGGACAAGATATACCATTTCCTGCTGCACTATTTCTTCCCTTACTACCACATAGACATCGAGAACACCCTGATATACTTCATAGCGAGCAGGTATGAGATGCATGACAAGGGCATAGACATATTCATAAGGTCCCTCGGGAGGCTGAACAGGATGCTCAAGGAGGAAGAGGAGTCCGAGAAGAGCATCGTTGTGTTCTTCTGGGTGCCTACCGGCGTAAGGGGGATCAAGCCAGAGATAATCGAGAACAAGACATTCTTCAAGGACATCGAGGGCAGCCTGAAGGACAATGCAGAGCACGTGATGTGGCGCCTGCTGAGCACGTTCGTGGCAGACAAGCCGATAGATAAGGAGACCATCTTCGACAAGGAGTTCCTCGATGACATAAAGAGGAAGGTGATGAGGTTCAAGAGGGAAGAGAAGGCTCCGCCTGTGTGCACCCATGACCTGCTCGACCCGAACGATCCCATAACAAGCGAGCTGAGGAAAGAAGGTCTCAACAATGCCAAGGAGGACAAGGTGAAGGTCATATTCTACCCTATATATCTTGCCGGTGCAGACGGGCTGCTTGACCTGACTTATTACGAGGCGATGCAGGGCTCCCACCTGGGAGTGTTCCCGTCGTTCTACGAGCCTTGGGGATACACCCCCCTGGAGTCGGGCGCTCTCGGGGTCGCGTCGATAACTTCTGACCTGGCAGGGTTCGGGATGTACATCAAGAAGCACATAAGCGAGGAGTGCCTGGGCATCTGCGTGCTTGAGAGGATGGGAAACCCTGATGAAAATGTCGTCGAGGTGCTGAAGAATAAGCTGCACGATTACTCCATGATGACCAAGAAGGACCGCGTCAACAACAAGGTTGAGGCCAGGAAGCTGGCCAACACCGCGGATTGGGATGTGCTTATCGATAATTACCTAGATGCGCAGAACCTGTGCATCGAGAGGCGTTTCGGCTAGGAAGGTGAATGAAGATGGAACTGAGGAAAGACTATATCCTTGACGAATGGGTGATAATCGCGACAGGCAGGGGAAAGAGGCCTGAGCAGTTCAAGACAGAGGATAACATCTATGCCAACGACTCGGGGCCTGAGAAGTGCTTCTTCTGCCCAGGGCATGAGGAACTTACGCCGCCTGAGATAGGGCGGGTCAAGGGCGAGCACGGCGGCTGGAAGCTGAGGTGGTTCCCGAACAAGTTCGCTGCCGTCGACAAAAAGGGGAATCCGACGATAAACACCGCAGACAAGTTCTTCACGTACTCTGATGCGTACGGGGTTCATTCCGTGATTGTCGAGACGCCTGAGCACAGCAAGCAGATGATAGACCTCAGCGAGGATGAGCTGATGGAGCTGCTCAAGGTGTACGCGAACCGCATCGACGAGAGGCTCAATGAGCCCAACATCAAGTACGTGTCGGTGTTCAAGAACGAGGGCCCGAAGGCAGGCACCTCTATAGTGCATTCCCACAGCCAGCTGATCTCGCTGAACATCGTTCCGCCTATAGTGCAGCAGAAGCTCGACGCTGTGAAGAAGTACCCTTCATGCCCTTACTGCGACATCTTGAAGATAGAGAGCAAGAGCCTCAGGCACGTGCATGAGGACGACACGACAGTCACTTTCACTCCTTATGCCTCAAGGTTCAACTTTGAGGTGTGGATATTCCCGAAGAGCCATTACAGGACGCTGATGGACTTCTCTGACGATGAGCTTTTCGACCTGGCTTCTGCGCTGAAGAGGGTCTTGAGGAAGATCAAGGAGCTGAACGCGAACTTCAACATAGCGTTGTACTATCCTCCCAAGGGGGCGGACCTGCACTTCCACATAGAGATCCTCCCGCGCATAGCGACGTGGGCTGGGTTCGAGCTTGAGACAGGGATCATCATCAATGTCGTCAGCCCGGAAGACGCAGCTGCTTTTTATAGGGGAGAACACAAATAATAAAAAGTTTCCCGTGCGTGTTTATTGCGGTGATATGAATGGCAGTAAATGAGAAGATTTTCAAGGCGTATGACATAAGGGGGATATATCCTGAAGATATTGACGCGGACATAGCGTACAGGATTGGGAGAGCTTATGCTACACTGGTTCAGGGCGAGAACAAGGGCCGCAGGCTGAAGATTGTCGTTGCTGCTGACATGAGGATTTCCTCGCCAGAGCTTAAGGAAACGCTTATCAAGGGACTTAATGAACAGGGGGTTGATGTTGTCGATATAGGGCTGGCGTCCACACCTACATTCTACTTCGGTGTCGCAAACTACGGTTATGATGGAGGGATGCAGGTATCTGCCTCGCATAATCCGAAAGAATACAATGGTTTCAAGCTGGTCAGGAAGAACGCTATTCCGGTCAGCGGCGACACAGGGATAATGGACATAAAAGAGCTTGTCAAGAAGAATGATTTTACGGATCCTGAAGATAAAGGAACGATAGAGACTAAAGAAGGGGTTCTTGATGATCAGGTAGAACACGACCTGAAATACGCTGACCTAAGCAGGATCAAGCCGTTCAAGGTCGTCGCAGACACTGCGAACAGCATGGGAAGCCCATATCTTGAGGCTTTGTTCGCCAAGCTGCCCTGCAGGCTCATCAAGATGAACTTTGAGCTGGACGGGAATTTTCCTGCTCACCAGGCAGACCCTTACAAGGAGGAGAACGTCGCTGACCTGCAGAAGAGGATAGTTGAGGAGAGAGCAGACCTCGGCATCGCTACTGATGGAGATGGCGACAGGATATTCTTCATCGACGAGAGAGGTGAGACGGTGCCTCCATATATCTTGAGGGGGCTGCTTGCGAAGATTTTCCTCAAGGACAAGCCCGGAGCGACTATCTGTTATGATATCCGTCCAGGAAGGATCACGAGAGACATGATCATCGAGAACGGAGGCAAGCCGGTAGTCACAAGGGTGGGTCACTCGCTGATAAAGGAGAAGATGATGGAAGTTGGAGCGTATTTCGGAGGGGAATCTTCAGGGCATTTCTTCCTTCACACAGAAAACGGGTATTATGAGGTGCCGATGATAGTCACCCTCAAGATACTGGAAGAGCTCTCTGCTTCTGGCAAGACATTCTCAGAGCTGATTTCGCCTTACAAGAAGTATTTTCATTCAGGCGAGATCAATTCAGAGGTAGAAGACAAGGAGGGCATGATGAAGAATCTTGCAGAGATGTTCAAGGATGCCAATGACATCAGCTATCTCGACGGTGTTACAATCGAGTTCGACGACTTCTGGTTCAATGTCCGCCCTTCGAATACAGAGCCTCTGCTCAGGCTGAACCTTGAGGCCAAGACAAGAGAGAAGATGGAGGAGATGCGTGACAAGGTGCTCGCGATCATCCGCAGATGAAGATCACCCACAAGCTTCCGAAGCTGAACCAGTCAAAGGATTGTGATATCAGCCCGGTCTGCATCCTCTCAAACAACCTCGGCGGTTTCCTTTTCATATCGGAGCCTGTGATGTCTAAATACAACGGATTCTTCTTCAACGACAATCTGGAGCTGTACAAGACCGTCGAGAACATAGGGATAGTGGGCAGCGGCTTCGATGAGGTAGAGAACAGCCTCACGCACATCAGGAGGAAGCACAAGGGCAATGCAGAAAGGATAGAGTGCCCGGAAGGCGCCAACGGAATGATATACACCCTGGCCAAGAGGGCAGGGATCTTCATCGATTTCGACTTCAGGCGCGTCAATGACATGAGGGAGTTCGGCAGGTATTATGATATCAGGGTCGATAAGGGGAATATAATCGTCAGGTTCTCCAAGAAGACCGACGGGAAAGAGGACAGTTCGCATCTCGTAGAGGAGTTCCAGTTCTTCGCAGTGGTGCAGCCCAAGGGCTTTGACGTGAAGTCTGGCTATAGGTTCATAGATCAGTGGCATGAGTCATCCTATCATTATGATGATTTGCGCAAGGACTTCCCTGCATCAAGGCATGTCTACAGGCCTTTCATCGTAGATGCTAAGGAGCTCCTGATAGCGTTCGGCAGGACAGAGGAGGAGGCGCTCGCAGAGCTCGGGAAGCTGAAGAGGTCCAAGCAGGCCAAGAGGGATTATGGCAGCGTCGACAAAAAGAAGAATCCTGAGGCTGCTGCGGCGTTCATCTGCGCGCAGGACTCGCTCGGGAAGCTGAAGCTGGTCCATGATGGTGTAGAGCGCATCTACGCAGGCTATCCCTGGTTCTTCCAGCTGTGGTCAAGGGACGAGAACATCTCTCTCGGTGCTCTCATCAAGCTTAGGCGGTTTAAGACAGTGAAGGGCATCATCTTCAGGTACGTTGAGTGTATAGGCAAGGATGGCCGGCTCCCTAATCACATCCCTTCCCCGCATCTCGGCTCTGCCGACGGTGTCGGCTGGTTCTGGAAGAGGGTCGGCGACCTCATCGCTGAGCTGAAGGAGCTGCGCCTTCTCGAGAAATACATCTCTCCCGCGGAGCTGAGACAGCTGAAGGATTCTCTTGCCGAATCAATAAAGAGGATTGAGAAGAATTTCAAGTCTGATGACCTGATAACCAACAAGGCAAAGGAGACCTGGATGGACACTGACTGCGGCGGGCAGGACCCTCGTGATGGCGCGAGGATAGAGGTGCAGGCACTGCATCTCAGCATGTTGCGCCTGATGCATGAGCTCAGCGGCGACAAGAAGTACAGGACACGCGAAGAGAAGATGAAGAAGGCTGTCAAAGGAAAGTTCTGGAACGGCGCCGTGCTCGCTGACGGTGCTGGGGACTTCAACATCAGGCCGAACGTGTTCATCGCGTATTATGCCTATCCTGACCTGCTTTCGAGGAGGGAGTGGCAGATATGCTTTGAGAATGCTTTGGCCAAGCTGTGGCTGGATTGGGGCGGACTCTCGTCGATTGACAAGGAGCACGTGCTGTTCAGGCAGGAGTACACCGGAAAGACTAATGAGAGCTACCACCGGGGCGACTCATGGTATTGGCTCAACAATCTTGCGGCGTTGTGCATGTTCAGGAACAATGCTATCGATTTCGAGGATAGGATACTCAGGATAATCGAAGCCAGCTCTGAGGAGATGCTGTGGCACGGCGCTGTCGGTCATCATGCAGAGATAAGCTCTGCATCACATCTCTCGTCGTATGGCTGCCTTGCGCAGGCATGGTCTGCTGCGATATTCATAGAGCTCATATCAGAGGTGTATGGCAAATAATAGACATAGGCGCCAAAGCCGGTGGCGGTCGCGAGCATAGCGAACGCGACCTTTTCGCCGCAGGCGAATTCGCCTGTTTAGCACGCATTTGGTTTGTTCATCGCATTAAGATTAATCAATGCATTCGACGAGAAAAGTTGTTGTGTATTCAGGCGTGCGTGGCGCCACGAGCTTTGTGCAACAAAGCGAGTCACTTCAGGACTCATAGAGAGGCCTGAAGGCTTACAGCCAAAAGCTGAAAGAGGCTTTGGCGCCGTAAAGAGGAACTTAATATGGAGCATAAGTCCATCGAATTGAAGAATTTCAGGAAGGATGATTACAGTTCATTCGTTCTCGGCGGTGACGTGAGCGCCACCAACACGAGCCTGTCTATTGCAGGCATCAAGGGCAAGGATATCGAGCCTTTATTCATCTTGAGGTTCAAGAGCCAGGAGATGAAAGGCATCAGCGAGGCTCTAAACGAGACATTGAAGTACGCTGCAGATAAGCATGGCATCAATGTCTCGAAGGCATGTCTCTCTCCTGCAGGGCCTATCAGCCCAGAAAGGGATTTCTGCAAGCTGACGAATGTCCCGTGGGCTATTGAATCTAAGAAGGTCTTGTCTGAGACCATGTTGAGCTCTGTCGCGCTCATCAATGACTTTGAGGCGATAGGTTTCGGCGTTCCTTTCCTCGACGAGAAGAATAAAGATGATCTTATTGAGCTGGCACATCCTGGGAAAAAGCTGCCTAAGCCTATGCCGAAGGCAGTAAAGGGCATCGTCGGCGCAGGGACAGGCCTTGGGAAAGCGGTCCTTTTCTATCATGAGGACAAGAGGGCTTATGCGCCAAGCCCTTCTGAGGGCGGGCATGCTGACCTGCCTGTTGCGGATTCGTATGAGTATGAGCTCATGCAGTCCATCAAGGACAAGCGTGGCGGTGAGGCTCCGTGCGATTATGAGGACATCCTGTCCGGCAGGGGCATAGTCTCCATCTATGAGTTCATGCAGGAGATGGAGGAGTTTGACAGGAATGATGTCTCTGCAGAGATAGATAAAGCAGAAGATAAAGCAGCAGCGATCTCCAAGCACGCGAAGAAGGACCCTGCCTGCAGGAAGGCTTTTGACATCTTTGTGAGGTTCTATGCGCGCGCATTGCGGAACATGGCTTTGGACATCATGGCGCGTGGCGGCATGTACATAGCTGGCGGCATCGCTGCGAAGAACCTTGGCTTCTTCACTGATGGAGCCTTGATGAAGGAGTTCGAGACCAACCATTCCATGCATAATGTGCTCAAGGACATCCCTGTCTTTGTCATAACGAACTATAACGTGAGCCTGTTCGGCACTGCAAATGTTGCTGCCTACTTCCCTGAGCTTGCCATCAAGAAATAGGCAGCGGCACCACTAGTTCTTGCGTGGCTGCAGCCACCGCTCTTTGCGTGTCCTAATATAAGAGGAGCGGAATGGTTGCACTTTGGCTGTAGACAGCAGATACTGCGCAAGCACAGTCGGATGCACAATCTGATAGCAACCAACTGTGGGTTAGCAGCGTGGCTGCAGCCACCTGTGACCAGGCCGCGTGTTGCTGAAAAACCACCCTCTTAAGCCCCATAAACCCAGATTTCTGCCATCCTATCTGCCCAAAATCAGCCTTCCCGAGTCTTATGTTACCACTTAACAGGGACTACAAAACGAAACCTTTAAATACTAGTTCTGAGACTATTATTGTCAGAGTCGATTGGGAGGTGGTTTGAGAGATGTCCTCACTTGATACTGATACAAATGCCATCTTTGCAGAGCTTGAGCGCTATGCTTTGGCTGGGCAGTGGTATGAAGATGAAAAAGAAAAGCTCTGGTATGCCTGCGGCTTGGATGTTATTGAGACCAATGGCCAAGGGACCAATCATGCCCACAACCGGCTTTCGCATCTGATGGCAGTGTATTCTGCGATATTGGCCTCGCCGTTATCCAGAATTATGGAGACTACTGCCATCGAGCTTGGAGCAAATTATCTCGCCAGCTATCCCTCATCTGAACAGTTCTTTCTTCCGGCGCTCCTGACAGCGATTTCCAGGAGTGATGGGGGTGAGAGATGATGATCCAGAGATCAATCCAGATCCTCAAGGAACTGCAGCATCCTAAGGGACTGTTCGTAGCTGCGCTTGACAAACGTACTCATTACTCCAGGCAGGCATGGATACGCGACAACATCTATGCAGCTCTCGGTTTTGAAGCGACTAAGAATACCAAGGAGGTCGTGAAGGCCTACCAGGCATTGCTTGATGTATTCAGGAAGCATGAGTACAAGATAGACTGGGCCATCGTCGAGAAGCCCAGGCACAGGTGGCAGTATATCCATGCAAGGTTCGACCCCGAAACGTTCGATGAGTTCCAGGAGGAGTGGGGAAACAAGCAGAACGATTCTATAGGCGCGTTCCTTTTCAAAGTTGGCGACCTTGAGTCCAAAGGCATAAAGGTCATCCGCGATAAGGACGACGAGCGTATACTGCAGAAGCTCGTGTATTACCTTAACTCTATCCAGTACTGGCAGGACCCTGACAACGGCATGTGGGAGGAGAACGAAGAGGTTCACGCCTCATCCGTCGGAGCCTGCGTCGCTGGACTCAGGAAGATATCAAAGATCATTGATGTTCCTCAAGTTCTCATACAGAAAGGTGAGGAAACCTTGAACCGACTCTTGCCGAGGGAATCCGGCAGCAAAGACACAGACCTGGCCCTCTTGTCCCTGGTCTACCCGTATAACGTGGTCAGTGAGGAACAGAGGGACTTGATCCTCCGCAATGTTGAGGAGAGGCTCGTGAGGCAGCGTGGAGTGATCCGCTATGCAGGCGACGCCTACTTCAACAGGGAAGGGGAAGCAGAATGGACATTCGGGTTCCCTTGGCTGTCTATAATCTACAGGCAGCTCAACAGGCCTGACAAGCAGGCTTTTTACATGAGGAAGACCCTTGAGGTGCTGAACGACAAGGGAGAGCTCCCGGAGCTCTACTTCGCGAACACAGACGAGCACAACGAGAACACTCCGTTGGGCTGGGGCCAGTCATTGCTCGTAGTCGCGATGACAGAACAGAATTGAGAGGAAGATGAAGATGCCAAAAGGAGCAGATAATAAAAAGATGATTTCAATCGACGATTTCACGCAGGTTATCGGGCGCGCTGCTGCGCTGCAGGCACTGGAAGCCAGCAGACGTAACGAAGCTCTTCTGCCGTTGGCAGAAGGAGACAACAGCACAGCTAAGGTTATTCCACTAGCCCATCTGTATGACTCCGCTGGTGGGGTCGGGATATCACGAGAATACATAGACAGGGCTATGGAAACATTAGGCCCTTCGTTAGAAGAGAAGGTACATGATGTAAGGGCAGTGGGAGCAAGAGCAACAGAAGACGTTATGATTAAAACATACCAACAGGATCTGCTTCTAGCCCTGAAAAACGCTTTCCCCGATAATGAATACAAAGCGTCAAAGTGCCCCCACTGGACAGATTACATCCCTTCTATACAGTTCACAATCAGGGAAAACAGCACTACTTACGAAAAAAGGCGAAAATTTCCATGGTTAAAGAAAGAGCACGTTGCTGTGCGAAAAAGCAAGCAGTTGGCAACAGTTATATTTTACCGCCCCCTGAATGAAGAACTTCAGGTTCGTGTTGAAGTGAGCGATCCTCTTTTCCTCAGAGCGTGTAGTGAAACCCTGAAGAACCTGGAAGAAGAGTTCAAGGACAAAACAAAAGGACACCACTACACTCACACTTACGTGCTCAGGTAAATAGTACAAAATAATGGCGATGACACAGGAGGAATAAAAGATGAGTGATGACCCCTTCGCCGACCTCGAGCAGTTCCTCGACAGGCCTATACCCTCTCCTCAGCAGGACAGTGATGTGCAGTTCATGTACGACGACAGGTATCCTAGCCTGCTGCTCCGCTACATCATCAACGATGGATGTGTCCACCTGAGGCCGATAATGATCACCGGCTATGAGGGAAGGCAGACAATCTACCCTGTGAAGGAATTATGATCAATGAATTGAAAAGATTTTACAGAGGTATAAGATGACAACATATAACACAACATATTGCTTCAGCCCTGAAAGAGCGGCTGAAGATGACTGCAGCAGGGAGACGCCTGCGCAGGGAAGTTACAGAACTATCGGCAGGGTCAACCTGATCAAGGTGCCGAAGGAAGCGGCAAGAGCTGAGCCCGACGAGGAGCAGAAAAGGATCAGGCGTCTTGTAGAGGACTACATGCTGGACAGGGATAATTAAGTCCTGCGCATGATTGGTTCAGGAGTTGATTTTGATGGCTGTGGACGACGAATTCGATGATGATAGAGATGATGTCAAGGATTATGTCTGTGCATCATCTGGCATCACAGGAAGAGAGATGGATGCTTTTGTGCAGATGTCGAGGAGACATCATGTAGATAGTTACCTTGAGGTCCTCTCGAAGTACGGGCCTTCTGAAGATACTGTGAGGAGGTTTATGTACTCTCATCTGCTCATGTGCGAGGGCTGCCGAAGGGAGTATTGGGCGATGGACTATGTCTCCAAGGTCACGGAGCAGGTCGGAGAGAAGATAAAGGGCGCTGTCGAAGGAGGAGCGTCCGCAGCTGAGCTTAGGGCCAGATTCGGGCTGCACCCAGATGTTGCCTCGCTTGCGCTGGAACTGGGTAGGCGCAGGAAGAACTGATTTAAAAGCAATAAGCAAACTATAAAAAGACTGCTGTTTCTCGGAATCCTGGTGATACATGATGTCTTCCAGGCGTACTATCGACGAACTTGATGGAGGTTGGGATGAGTTTCTGGCAGAAGCTGGACCTGCTACGCCTGCCGCCGGCTCGAATGGCTTGTGCAGTTTTCTCCAGCAGACAGGCTTCGACCATTACATCTGGTGGGACAGGAAGAAGGATGTAGGCCTTTCAGACGCAGACTATCTTGAGATGTTCAGGGCTCTAGGCCCAACGAAAGCGCAGGTCAGCAAGAAGATAGGCGACCACATCATGGAATGCCCGGGATGCGCAGAGGCTTTTGAGAAAGAGAGCGATTTCTATGAGAGCCTGGAAAGGAGATTGAAGAAAGTCAGCGAAAGATAATTTCACTTTGTTCCTAACTTCAAGATTGTCATTTTGTCTGGCAGAATTCTTCCGAGTCAGATTTGACTGCCAGCAAGTTCTTGTCAAAGATTCAATAAGAATATATATCCAATCACCTTTTTGCGTTCTATGCAAAAACTTAATCTTTGCGAGCTTCCCAGAGAAAAGCTCTTGCTGGAGGGAGCCTCTGCTCTCAGTATCAAGGATCTAATTACAATACTCCTAGAGACAGGCTCTAAGGACAAGGATGTCTTTTTGATTGTTGATGGGCTATTGAAAAAACACTCTTTTGAAGAGATTGCCAACCTAAGCACAGTAGAACTTATTCAACACAAGGGAATCGGCCCCGCAAAAGCATGCAGGCTGGCTGCTGCTTTTGAGCTTGGGAAGAGGCTTGTCTTCCCGTCATCAAAGCCCAACCCCCTTATAAAAGACTCTGAAGACGTGATTAAGCTTGTGCTGGCTGATTTTCATGGCTTGACCAATGAGAAGATGATGATCCTGCTCCTTGACAGCAGGAACAGGCTGATAAAGAAGAGGACATTATACCTTGGCTGTCAGAACATGATTCCGGTGAAGCAACAGGACATTCTCGAGGCGACCGTCCGTGAGAAAAGTGCTGCATTCATTCTCATCCATAACCATCCTTCCAAGGATGTTGTCCCCTCTGGCGCAGACATCAGGATGAGCAGAAGGATAGCTAAGAGCAGTAAGATCCTTGATGTTGTCTTTGCAGACCACATAATCATTTCAGATGATGAGCATTTTAGTTTTAGGGAAGCTGGATTAATTTAAGTATCGGTCAGGCCTTAATCAAGAAGTTTCTGTCTTATCTTCCTGCCCTTTTCAGTCAGCCTATAGATTCTTCCCGTCTTTTCTTTTTCGTTCACGCACAGAGCTATGTGGTGCTTTACAAATGATCTGAGAACATCGCTTGTGTTGTTCAGGGCTATCTTTGTTTCCTTGCTTATCTTGCTTGGTATTTTGTCCCTGTCCATCACCACCAATATGCTCCGTCTCTGTTTTCCCCTTATGATCCAAGCATAATCAGAAGACTTCATAGAAGATTTCCGGTTTTCCAGATTAAATAAAGATTACACTGAATTTATACCGAAAGATTAAAATAGGATCTTTGATTTACAGGGTGGCATGACCCAAGATAATAGAAATCTGATTGCTGCCATCCTTCTTCTAGCCAAGAAAATAACAGCCATAAAGGGTAAAGAAGAAAAGATGGAATCAATAATAGACGAGTTTGCAGAGATGAAATCAAGGATTTAGCTTACCTTATCCTCACAGCTTCCAGATTTCTCGGCGCCATTGTCTCTATCCTGAACTGCCTATGTATTGAGGAAGCGAGATCGAGGCATCTTGTGTTCTCGCCGTGGTTTATTATGACCTTCTTTGGCCTTGGCTGGCATCTTGTGAGGAAGTTCATCAGCTCGCGCCTGTCTGAGTGCCCTGTTATCTCTATCTTGTGGACTTCCATCTTGATGTTGAGTATATCAGGCTTTCCAGATGAATCCACCCTCATGACAATCTCCTTCTCGCCTTCCCTTATCCTCTTACCGAGCGATCCTTCCGGCTGGTAGCATGAGAACACGAGTGAGTTGTGCGGGTTGTCTGACAGCGCCTTGAGGTACTCGACTGATGGGCCGCCGACAAGCATCCCTGAGGTCGCGACTATCAGGCAGCTTCCTGTCTCCTCGATGACCTGCTGCCTTTCCTTCGGGCTTCCTATGCGCTTGAATATAGGCGACAGGAACGGATTGTTGTCCTTGTGGAATATCTGCTTCCGCACAGCCGAGTTGAGGAACTCAGGGTATGCTGTGTGGATCGCTGTGATGTCCCACACCATGCCATCGATATAGACTGGCATCGGCTCTATCTCCTTGAGCCTTATCATCTCTTCTATGAGCAGCATGACTTCCTGTGCCCTTCCTGAACCTAGGGTAGGCATGAGTATCTTTCCTTTGCGTGCCACTGTGTCTTTGACTATCTGCTTGAGGAGCAAATCCTGATCTCTCACTGGCGGAAGGATATTGTCTTTTCCACCGTATGTGGACTCTATCATGAGTGTCTCCAGCCTCGGGAACTTTGTCTCCGCCTGCTCCAGCAGCCTTGTCCTCGCGTACTTCATGTCCGCAGTGTAGAGGAGGTTGTGCAGCCCGTTTCCTACGTGCAGGTGCACCATCGCGCTTCCGAGCATGTGGCCTGCGTTGTACAGGGTCATCCGCACGTCAGGAGTTATGTCTGTGACCTCGTCGTAGTCCGGGCATATGGTGTGCTTGACCATCTCCCTGACCTCTTCTGAGGTGAAGATCGGGTCTTTGCCTTCTGACCGCATTATCTTGACCATGTCGAGCTGCAGCAGCGCCATTATGTCCCTTGTCGGCAGGGTGCAGTACACTGGTCCTCTGTATCCCATCTTGAACAGCCAGGGGACAAGCCCTGAGTGGTCCAGGTGTGCGTGCGTCACTACGACTGCGTCGAGCTCGTCGATCTTGAACTCAGGCGCCTCTAGCATAGGGTATGCCTCGTTGTCTGACGCGACGTTTATCCCGCAGTCGAGGAGGACTCTTGACTCTGGAGTCTGGAGGAACAGGCATGACCTTCCTACCTGGCGTGCTCCGCCGAGGTAAGTCACGCGTATCCATTCCTCTTTCTTGCCCCTTATCCAGCCGTCGTATATCCTGTGGCCTGTCTTGTCGAGGAACTTCCTCCTGTAGTCTGAGTTCTCGTAGAGGACTGACCTTATCTCCTCTATGAGCTTGGACCTTATCGCTGGCGTCCTCTTTATGAGCGGGACCCAGAGGGTCTTCTCGCGTATCTCGCGCAGCAGCTCGCCCTGCTTGCCTATCACGAGGCCTGGCTTTTCCGCGTGTATTATCACCATCGACCTCTGTGGGTCGAATATGATGTCGCTCTGGCCTGCTTCTTCAGGTATCAGGGACTGTATCTTCTTCTTTGCCTTCTCCATCTCCATGCATATGGAAGGGTCTGGCCTGAGCTCGATCCTTTTCTTTATCTGGTCGACTATTCTCTTGATCATGCCCCTGTTGTCGAGGAAGAAGTCCTTGTCCTTCGTGTATATCACTATGTTCGCGCCTTCAAATCCTGCGTCGCTTATCTTGCCGTCAGGCAACTGTTTTAATATTTCTTTTAGTATTTCAGTCAAGATACCACCTTTGTATCAGAATTGTTCATTCATCCATATTATTTTGATGTCCGAAAAGACAGATTGAAAATATTAGGAGCAGGGTATCTCCCTAAACTCCTGTCTCGATCTTTTTTGTAAGAACTTTCTTTGCGCCGCCCTCTGTTATGGTGACGATGTCGACGCCGTTCCCTGATGCCGAGTCCCTCTGCAGTGCTGCGTTGATTGCCTTCAGGGCCAGTGTCTGGCCTTCGCTCAGCTGCATAGCGTCTTTGTACAGCGTCTCCAGCACGCCATATGCGAACACGCTTCCTGATCCTGAAGAGAGGTAGTCCTCTGCCTCGGATATCGACCCGTCAGGGTAGATGTCATAGATGTGGAATCCTGTATCGTCCTTTCCTGCGAATATGAAGTGTGAGATGCCTGGTATCGTACTCAGCTTCCTTATGTTTGAGTATACCATGCCTGCCAGGAGGTTCGCTGCCTCTTTGACAGTGACCTTTCTTCCTGTCCTGAGTCTCTTGAGCCTCAGTTCTGCCTTTATGAGCTTGAGTAGCAGCTGGACGTCAGACACTGTGCCTGCGGTGGTTATCGCCATGTATTCTTCTATCGTGAATATCTTGTCGACCCACTTGCTGGCAATCATGGTGCCTGCTGTGGCCCGCTTGTCTGCTGCCAGGACTATGCCGTCCCTACACTTGACCGCTACGGTCGTGGTGCCGGTTTTCATCCTATGTTCATCATCTGCCATAAATAACACCTATAATCCACAGAACTCCATTTTTATCATTTCCTGGAGAATTATATCATCTCATAAAAAACACTCATATATAAAGCTTTCGATTTAACACTGATTGATGACAAAAAACAGAAAAAATAAGGATAAAAAGGATTATCTCCTCTTCTTGAGCACAGCGGTTATTATGATTATGCCTGCTATGATCAGTATGAGGTCTGTGACCAGTATTACCACAAGCCACTTGTTCTCGCTGAGCCAGCTCTTCTGGGTGTATGTCGTCCTTGGCGTAGCGACCGCTGTCGTTGCCGGCCTTATGTAGGAAGGCTGCGGCTGCGACACGACTTCCACTGTGGACGCCGGCTGCGTAGGCTGTGTAGTGGTGGTTGTCGTGGATGGATGTGTCGGTGCGGGCTCAGGTTCAGGCTCTGGTTGAGGCTCTGGCTTGGGCGCTGCTGGCGCAGTTGTTCCGCAGCTTGCCACCTCCAGGGTGAGCGTGTCTTCCAGGGTCTTCCTGCCGTTGTAGAACAGCACCTTGACAGGTATGGTATAAGTCCCTACAGCCACGTTGTTCAGGTCTATCATGCCAGAGAACTCGTATTCATTGTCATCATCGTCGATGTCTTCCACAATCTCGAACTCGACCCTCTTGTTGTAGTTCAGCTCTGGGGCCTCTATTATGAGCTCTGAATCCTCATCCTCTTCCCCTGTATTTATGACTCCCACGATGAGGGTGGTTGATTTTGTGCAGGTGACCTTCGATGGTGAGAGGTCCTTCCTCAGGAACCTGATCTCGTGCTTTTCCTTGTCGACATCGACGTCAAACTCTATCTCGTCCCTGTGGTCTGTGCCGTTCTTGTCCTCTCCTTCTGCCGTGAGGACGAGCTTGTAGGTGTCGTCAGTGACGAGCCTGAGAGGGATCTTGAACTCTATGGTGACTGTCTTGTCCCTTCCTGGCCTGAGGTCGAACTCGCTCGCCTCTTCCTCGAGGTCGTCGCCGTCATCGACTTCCTCAAGCAGTGCATTGACGACTATGTCCTCTATGTCACCGCCATCAGTGCCGCTGTCGTATGTGTTGGTGACTTTTACCTTGAGTGACAGTGTTGAGTCAGGGGTTATCTTTATCGTGCCCCCGTTCTCGTCTGCGCTCTGCTTGTCATCGTCGACCTTGACTATGACATCTGTTATCTCGAGCATGTCTGCTGTTGCCACTGCTGAAAGCAGCACCAGGAACAGAGTCAAAATCATGCATATTGCCAGTTTTCTCATGGTTACTTCCACCCCGTCATTTATTGATAAGTATAATTTATAGCATTCTTAGTAGAAGGTACCTATCCCGCTCCCCCTACAGACTCACCGCTTTTTTTGTTACTTCACGATAAGACCGTGCTTAAGATATAAATAAGTTTTGTAGTCATAACTAGGTTACGAATTCCTGCCTTTTTAAGTTTTAAGATAGTTGCAGACGAGAGAGTTGTAAGACAGAACTAGTAGCTCTTGCTGAAGTATATGTTCCACTTCGCTTCTTTGGCGCAGTGCACGCACTTGCTGCCCTTTGGGGCTTTCTCATCATTGAACGGTATGCACCTGGAAGTAGCTCCGGCGGTCTTGTCCTTTATCAAGTCTTCGCACTCAGGCTCTCCGCAGAAGTATGTCTTCGCGAGCCTCTTGTCTTCTATCGCTTTATTCAGCTCATCCAGGTTTCGGACTTCGACTATGCTCGACTCGAGGTGCTGCTTGGCCTTCTTGAACATCCTCTCGTGCATCAGCGCGAGCATCTCAGGTATGGCTGACTTGAGGTCCTTTATCTTGATGTACTGCTTCTCGCCGGTGTCCCTGACCACTGCAGTGACCTGGTCTGCCTCAAGGTCTTTCGGCCCGAGCTCCAGCCTTATCGGCACGCCTTTGAGCTCCCATTCGTTGAACTTCCATCCAGGGGTGTATTCCTCCCTGTCGTCGAGTATGGGGTCGAACTCGCGCAGCTCATTCTTCACTTGATCGCACTTCCCGAGTATGATATCCCTTGTCTGGTCATACAGTATAGGGACAATCGCCACCTTGTTGGGTGCCAGGTTGGGCGGCAGCACCAGTCCTCTATTGTCTGAGTGCTGCATGACTGTAGTGCCTATCAGCCTGGTGGATATGCCCCAGCTTGACTGCCAGGGTATGCTCGCTTCGCCGTTCTTGTCCTGGAAGCTGAGGCCGAACGCTTTCGCGAAGCCCTGGCCCAGGTTGTGGGATGTGCCGCATTGTATGGCTTTCCCGTCAGGCATGAACGCCTCAATCGTCATGGTGTAGTCTGCCCCTGCAAACTTCTCCTTATCTGTCTTCCTGCCGTACAGGACAGGCACCGCAAGGAGGTTTTCACAAAGGTCCTTGTATTCCATCAGGAATAGCTCGACTTCCCTGTCGCAGTCCTGATTGGTCTCGTAGACGCAGTGTCCTTCCTGCCATAGGAATTCCCTGCTCCTGAGGAATAGTTTTGTGGCTTTTGTCTCCCACCTGACGACATTTGCCCACTGGTTTATCCTTATGGGCAGGTCTCGCCAGCTCCTGAGCCATCTTGCGTAGGAGTCGTACATTATCGTCTCTGATGTGGGCCTTATCGCGAGCCTTTCGCTCCCTTCCTCGTCCCTGTTGGCTATCCATGCCACTTCAGGGGTGAAGCCTTTTGCGTGCGTGGCCTCTTTCTTGAAGAATGATTCCGGTATGAACAGCGGGAAGTATGCGTTCTGGACTCCCCTGTATTTCATCCTCTTGTTGAAGTATTCCTGTATCTTCTCCCAGAGCGCGTAGCCGAGGGGCCTGAGTATGTAGCAGCCCTTGACCGGTGCGTAGTCTGCGAGCTCTGACTTCAGGCATAGCTGCGCGTACCACTCTGCCATGTCGTCTTCCTTCTTGACGGTTATGCCTTTCTTCTTTTCTTCTGCCATCTTCAGGTATTATCAGGTGTTTGGGTATTTATATGTTTATATATGTTTATCTTTTGGCGGTTCCGGGCTTGGGTCTATTTCTAGGTTTTGGTGCTGTATTCTTTGCCCTGGTCGCTGCCCGTCCAGATGATTTTTTATTTGCCGAAGGCTTTTTTGTTGTTGTCCCTTTTTGATGGGGTGTTCTGCTCTTTGCAGTCTTGCTTTCCTTCTTCATCCTTTCCCCCTGATGCATCACTTTCCGCAGGAAGCCCATCACGCCATAAGCTTCACGTCTGGTGAGCATGGCCTTGCCTATCGTCTTCTTCCAGAGTATCTGCTGGGTCTCTTTCTTCTCCGGTGTCTCCCACTGCATGCTGTTGAATATCTGGTTGAACATCTTCATTATCTGGTCTTTCTCTGGCTTGCCTATCGGCGCTATGTGGCTGACGATGTGCTCCTGCGCAAGCGCTTTGTGTATCTCGTACAGTATGATCACGACTGCGTGCGATATGTTCAGCGTCGGGTATTCCTTTGCAGATGGCACAGTGACTACGAAGTCGCACTTCCCTATCTCTTCGTTGAACATGCCGTGCCCTTCCCTGCCGATCACGAGGCCTATCTTCTTCTCGGGGCTCAGCTTCTTGAGCTTTCCTGCGAGCTCTTCCGGCTTGAGGGGGCTGCGCGTTATGTTGTAGTCTGTGCCGAGCCTTGCAGTGGTGGCTATGAGGTAGTCGTAGTCGTCTACCACGAAGAAGTCGTTGACCTCTGCGCCTTCAAGCACTTCCTTGGCATGCTTTGCCCTGTTGCGCGCCTCGTCGCTGAGGTGGTCGCAGTGGGGGTTTATGAGCACGAGCTTCGTGAATCCGAAGTTCATCATCACCCTCGCTACCGCGCCGACATTGCCGGCGGTCTCTGGCTCCAACAGCACAACTTTTATCATGCTAATCACACCGAAAACTCTCAAGAAACTGATACAAGAACCTGTCGGGAACCGCTAGTAGTTCCCGTAGCCCTCCTCCAGCGCTTTTTTCCGCTCTTCATACTCGAATGCTGTTATCTCGTCATTCAGGAACTGCATCTTGAGCTTTGAGATATCCTCAGCAGGCTCCTCATGCTCTGGCATGAACTTGGCGCTGTATTTCATGACCACCATACTGAGTGATAGGGAGAACGCGAGTAGCATCATGGTTGCCAGCAGGGGGGATATCTTCTTCATCTTGCCACCTTCTCCTTCTGTTTCAGCACTGCGTAGATGAATGTCAGTATTATCACCATCTCGAGAATTGGGTACATCAAGGGGTAGTGGGGGATGACGGCGAGCCCTTCCAGTATTGTCAGCGCCTCTTCCACTATGTATATGCAGAACGCGATGAATATGAGCTTCCACGGCAGCAGGTAATGTTTTGTCTTGCTTCTCAGAAGCTTGAGGAATGTCACAAATGCTATCGCTGCGAATGCCATGTTGTAGTATGATGCTGCAATTCCGATGCATTCAGTGACATAGCTCACTTTACCACCTTCAGCTGTATGTTCAGCGTGTATATGAGCAGCAGGAGTATCAGAGAGACATTGACGTGGGTGAGGAAGGGTGATGTGTATATGCCGAACGCCCTGAGGAAACCAAGCAATTGCTGGAATGCGAACAGGATAAGTATTGCCGCCAGGTATTTCCAGGCGCGCATCTCAGCGTCCCTTAGCGAGCGCCGTATCAGTGTCAGGCCTATTGCTCCGGCGGTTATTGCAAGAAAAAGGTTTGCTATCTTCAGTATGCCTTCGATATACTGCGCGATATCCATATGACTCCCGAGCCTTCATGAGTATTTAAATATTTTCATCCCCTGGCTTTTGCTGGATCCGGAAAAAGAGGTTCATGTCGCTTCCCGGGACGCTGTGTTGCTCCACCGCCAGCTTTTTATATCGGTGGTGTATATCATTCCCCATGCAGAACTTGCTGTTTTGGGCCGTGATTGGCGTTGTGAGCATAGTCCTGATATTGAAGTCTGCAAGCTATGCTGTGGAATCTATCATCCGCTATGCTCAGAGGACGCATTTGACGCATTACTTTGTGGGGCTGTTCATAGTATCTATAGGCACGTCGCTTCCTGAGCTTTTCACAGCAGTCATATCATCGCTCCAGAACAAGACCGCCCTTGTGATAGGTGACGCGATGGGCGCTACGATCGTGGACACTACTCTCGTCCTTGCCATGGTCCTCGTCATAACAGGAAGCTTCAAGGTTGCTAAGAAAGAGGTTAGCATCTCGTGGTGGAAGGTCTTTCTTGTCGTGTTCCTTCCGCTGGTGCTCGCGCTTGACGGCTCCTTGTCGCGCTTGGACGGGGTGGTTTTCATAGTGGCTTTCCTCTCTTATTTCGGGGTAAGCATATACAAGGAGGTTCGCAAGCAGAAGATTTCAAGGATACCTTACACGTTCGCTCTGAAAGAGACAATCATTTTCGGCGTGAACATAGCTATCCTCTGCCTGGGGACCCAGCTTCTCGTATTCAGCTCGAGCAACATCGCCGATATGCTCCACATACCGATGTACCTTTTCGGCGCGCTTTTCCTCTCGATCTGCACCACCTCACCGGAATTCGTGGTCGAGCTGAAGGCCATATACAGCAAGTCCGCCCCTCTTGCCATCGGCGACATCTTTGGCTCTATCATCTGCAACAATTCCCTTGTGCTCGGTGTAGCTGTTCTGATAAGTCCTGTGACCCTCAGCAGGATGCAGTTCTATTCTGTGGGCATCTTCATGCTGTCCGGTGTCTTGCTTTCCTTGTTCTTCATGAGAAAGGGTATTATGAAGAGGTGGCAGGGGATAGTGCTATTCTCGGTATATGCCCTGTTTGTGGCCTACCAGTTATATAGCCTTATGCGTTAGTGCCGCCCAGGTAATCTTTCAGGCAATCTCTCAATGTTACTGATCACGCGAACACTTTCCCTATCCACTTGAGCAGAGGCCAGAACAGGTTTATCGCGAGCAGAAGGAGTGTCGCCATGCTTATCTGTCTCCACATCCTGTTGCCTTTCTCTGCTCCCCTTATCTTTTCGAGCGTGACCTGCACCATCCTTCCTCCGTCGACCGGTCCCAGCGGGAGGAGGTTTGCGAGCCCTATGCCGAAGCTCAGCAGGCCGGTTATCGCGAACAGCTCGCCTATCCATTGGAGTATGACGTGAAGTATCTTGAACCAGAGCGTGTTGCTCTTCAGCTCTGTGGCTGCCTTGTTGGAGGCCATGACCCCCAGGTATCCTTGCCTCGGGTTGTCAGGGTTAGCGGCGGTGACGAACGTGTATGCTGTGCCGTTCGCTGTTAGGCTTATCGTCTCGTTAGGAGCCACGCGGGAAAGGTGGGTGGTGAACTGGTCGTAGTTCTGGACCTTCTCATCATTGATTGCGGTGACCACGAGCCCGCCTTCCATGCCTGCATCTGCCGCAGGATAGCCGTCTGTCACTCCTGCGATGGTGACGCCGACCTGGTTCTCCATTGCGCCGAGTGCTGGCGCGAACGCGTAGGTGAGCAGCAGTAGGCACGCGAGCGCGAGGAGTATGTTTGAGAACGGCCCTGCCGCATAGACAGAGTATTGTGTCGTGTCTATGGATTTCCTGAGATGTTTCTCGTCAGGCTCAACGAAAGCTCCCATGAGCGGGCCGAGGAAGAATATGCCTGATGACTTGACAGGTATCTTGTGTGCTCTCGCGACGACTCCGTGGGAGAACTCGTGTATGAGTATGACTATGAAGAGAGCTATCCAGCCGGTTATGAGCGGTATGGTTATCGGGCTGCCAGGGATCTTCACGCCTGGGATGACAAGGCTCACTGCTGACGTCGCTGTCGGCACCATGAGGAGGTTGATTATGTTATTGAGCAGGTAATATACTATGACGAACAGGCCTATGTATCCTGCGCCTATGCCGACGTACCCCAGGAACTTTACTGTCTCTGCGTGCTTTGTCCCCAGGCGGTCCATCAGGCTGAGCCCTATCCTCGTCCTGTACATCGCCAGGAACTTGTGGTGGATGTCGAACTTCTTCCTGAAGATGAATATGAGGATTATGATAGAGGAGTAGAACAGGATGACCCATCTGTAGTCTTGCCAAAAAGTCATTTTAGTAGTTCACTTCTTTTTGTATTGAAGATTTAAAGATACTGTTCAAGACCGGTAAGAGAAAATTACTTCCTTCTCTTTGGCTTGAGCTGTTTTGAGCCGCATTTCCTGCAGCTTATGAAGCCTGCCAGGACCTTCAGGTTGGGTGCGCGTATCTTGGACTTGCATCTCCTGCACACGAATATGTTCCTGAACTTCCTTGCTGCTGCTTCCTCGAATTTTGCCATTTTATTCTGCGCCCTTCACTTGTTTCATTACCTTCTCTGTAAGTATGACCCAGTACAGGATCTGCGCGCCTTCAGTCACCTGGCCCTTGAGCTCTTCAGGTATGGGCAGGTCGAATGTCTCGTATGTCTCGACATCCATGACATTTGCCGCATCCCCTGACAGTGAGAGAACCTGCGCGGTCTTCTTGCCGATTATAGGGACATCGACCTTGTCGTGTCCTGGCATGACCACTTCCCTTTTTTTGCCGTCTATGAGGCCTACGCCTGTTATCCTGCACTTTGCATGGCCGTGCTTTCCAGGCCTTGAGGTCTGTATGTCCACTACCCTGCAGGCAGCGCCATCTATGACCATAAAGCTGCCGGATTTCATCGAACCAGCGTCAACCTTTTTTGTTTCGCCCTCTGCTTCCATAAATACCACTTCTTTTGGCTTTTTCAGCCCTTTTATGACTTACACTACTTTTTCTGCCGGGATTTATAAATATTTTGGTGCGCTTGGCTATGTCCCGAATCCCTTTTTGATGGTTAAAATTATAACCCGGAACAGCTGTTAGGCTGTTCTGGGGGTGGGGAGTGTTCCCCCACCATGGAGAAAGAGGTTAAGCTGGTTAAAAAGGTTAAGCGTTTGTTAAGGCGT